>NZ_CP104381.1:1584763-1901715 GCF_030582395.1 Ralstonia pickettii | reverse complement strand
AGGGCGCCGGCGGCGATGATGGCGATGACCGCCAGGAGCGGGTTGGCGAGTGCCAGGCGGCCGATCCAGAGCAGGACCTTGCCAACGCCGCCAAAAACCCTCATCACCAGGTTGAACCCCCGCGCAAGACCGCCTATGCGCGTGCCGAGTATCTGAAAAGCGTAACGGGCAATGACGAGAGGCCCGTGCATGGCTGCCATGGAGAGCGTGAGGCCACCCGCAGCTAGCAGCAGGATGCCCGCCGCCGCTGCGGCCTTCAGAAGCCCCGACACCAGGTCAGGATTGTTCTTTGCGAACGTGTCAAAGCGCTGCAGCAGGCGATCAGCGCTGTCGATCAATTCCATGATGGTGGTGCGCAGCCCGCCGCCGCTTTCACTGCTCGTATTGAAGATGCGGTTCTGCAGGCGCTGCCAATGCGCAGAGATGGTGTCTTGCCGGGCAGAGAACTCGCGCGACATGGAGCCTTGCGCCTGGCTACCGTTGGCCAGCCCGATCTGGCGCTGCAGCTCGTCGGGCTTGTCGACCAGTTTGGCCAGGGTGTCGGAGTGCTCCAGGCCAACCAGCTCCACCATGACACCGATACGCTTTTCTTCTGGCAGGCGTTTTACGGCTTCAATTACACGAAACAGTGTGCCGGTGGCATCGGTTGCCATGCCGCGCTGGACCTGTGCGGAACTCAGGCCGATCTCTTCGAGCGCCGACCGAAACTTGTTTGTGCCTTTGTCGGCAGCGGCGAATTTCTGGACGATGGCGTTAATGGCAGTGCCCGCAGTCTCCGCGCGCTCGCCCAGCGTGAGCAGCGTAGAGCCGAGAGCGGCAGCATCCCGCGCAGACATGGCAACGGTGGAAACCACGCCAGACGTGCGGTTGAGCACGTCGATGATGTCGTTGCCCTTGCTGATGGCGTTGTCGTCCAGGTAGTTGATGGAATCCGCCAGCCCCATGATGGCGTTGGTGGGGATTCGGAAGTTCTTGGCGACCTTGCCCATGCTTTCGGCGATCTCGTCGGGCACCGCATCAAACGCCGTGGCCATCATGGCGACGGTGCGGGTGTAGTCGATCAGCTCCTGACGCGGGACTTCCATGCGCGCGCCGGCGGTGACCATTTCGGCGATCTGCGTTACAGGTATCGGCAGTTCTGCGCCCAGCTGCTTGATCTGTCGGGCCATGTCGTAATAGACAGGGGTGAGCTTGCCGCCCGCATCGCGCGCGCCGTCTACCTGCCGAGCGATGCCCAGCATGGCGTTCTCAAACGCGACGTAATCCTTCACGGTTTTGGCGACCGGCGCGAGCGTAACGGTGCCGGCTCCCATGAGTGAAACGCCCGTGCCAAGCATGGCGTTGCGTGATGCCATGCCCTTTTGGTACTGCGCTTGTACGGCTGCCATGTGGCGCTCTTTTTCGGCAAGGCGGGTGAGCGCTGCCTCTTTCTCGCGCAGTGCCTGCTTGGTGGCGTCAATCCGGGTTTTCAGCTCGGCTTCGTGGCGGCTGAATTCCTTGGTTCGGATACCTGCCTCAAGCAGCTCGCTTCGCATCTGGCGGAACGTGGTCAGCTTGTTCCTGTGGGCCTGCGTCAGCTTGTCGGCTGCGCTTTGGGCGTCCTTGTATTGCCGGCTGAGTTTTCTGACCTGCTCTGTGTTGACAGGCGTCTGTGCGGCCAGAGCCTTCTGTTCTGCTTTGAGCCGATTGATCTGCCGGAGCGTGCGGGCTGTCTCTTCCTGGAGCTTCAGGAAAGCGTCGCGCTCGGCGTCGACATAGGCGGTCTTTCCCGCCAGCCGCGAGCGTTTGTTCATGGCGATGGTGGCCTTGTCCAACTGCGCTTCCACAGCCCGCAGGCTCTTGATCTGATCGTCGATGGCCTTCTTGCGGGTGGCGCCGCCTTGGACGGCATCGAGCTGCTTGCACAGTGCTTCCGCCTTTGCAGTGGCATTGCGCATTTCAATGCCGCTGTCCTTGATACCGCTCTTGAGCTCGCGGAAGCTATCTAGGCGCTTTTGCTCTCGGTTGAGCGCCGTGAGCTGGTCCCGCCCCTGCTTCACAGCGCGGGCGAGGTCCTTGTTGGCATCGAGCAGCCTCTGGACTGGCCGCGTGGCCTTGTCCACGGCCTGCAGCACAACCTCCAGGCGCAGCCGGCGGGCGTCGCTCATTCGCGCGCCTCGCTGCGCTCACGGGCGCGCTCGCGCCACTCCATCAGCTCGGTAATGCTCATCGCGTACAGCTCCTCCAGGCGGAAGCCAAAAATCACTGCAACGTCTGCGGCGGCGTTTTCGACTCGGTCAGGAAGGCTTCTTCCCGGTCCTGCTTCGAGAGCAAAAAACCTGTCACTTCGGTGGCGATCTTGACCAGGTCGGCCAGGTCGAGCTTGCTCACGTCTGCGGTGGTGAGCGTGGGCGCGGTGATGCGCGGCAGCACGGTATGCAGGGCGGTTACGTCCATGCGCATGAGGTCCATGAGGCTGACGCCGCGCAGCTCGCCGCTGCCAGGCTTGCGCAGGGTCAGTACGCTGATGACCTGATCGCCGCGCTTGATGGGGGTGTCGAGGGTGATGTTGGTGGTGAGTTGTTCCATGGTGTTGAAGGTTCAGAGGGTGGAGAGTGCCGCGTTGTGTGGCAGGTGCGGGATCACAGGCCGATGGCCTTGCGCTGCTCGGCCAGGCGGTCGACGCCGAACACGCGCTCGATGAAGTTGACGTGGTCGATTTCGATCCACTCTTCGCCGTTGACGGAGAGCTTGTAGTACGAGAGCGACGACTTGACCTTGAAGGGCTCTTTGCCGCCGGCCTTGGCGTTGCCAAAGTCAACTTCGGTGTGGCGGCCGCGCACGGTGATTTCGACGGCATCAACGCCGCCGGTGTCTTCTGCCTGGTAGGCGCCAGCGAAGCGCACCAGGGCGCCGTCCACAGTGGTGGTGCCGTACTGCTTGAGGATGTCGCGCATCAGGCCGCCGTAGGTGGTTTCCAACTCCAGCTTTTCATTGCCGAGGTCGATGTCGATCGGGCCGTTCATGCCGCCGGCGCGGTATTCCTCCAGCTTGCGGGTCAGCTTGGGCAGGGTAATTTCTTCCACCTCGCCGGCGTGCGAGATGCCGTCTGCGAAGACGTTGAAGTGTTTGAGGATGCGGGGGAGTGCCATCGTGGTTCCTTGTCAGTGTGGTGCGCCGCTCAGGCCGCCTTGACGGCGTCGGCGAACTGCATGAGGTAGCGGTCTGTGATGCGCTGGCGGAAGGTGAGGTCTTCCAGGGGCGGGACGGGCGTGTAGTCGTAGTCGATGGCCAGTTGACCGCTCTTGAGGCTTTCTTTCCCATTTGCCGCCGGGTCGAACCACGCTTCGCCGCCGAGCAGGTAGCCGTTACGCACCAGGCTGCGCAGCTTGGCGTTGACGCCGGCCAGGATGTCGCGCACCAAAGACGGGGTCATGGGCAGGTCATTGGCCCACATGTGCGCCTCGGCCATCGTGTCGGCCAGCACCTGCGCGGTGCGGGTGTAGTTCTCGAACGCGAAGAGCTTGTCGGCGCTGCAGGTGCGCGAGCCCCAGAAGCGGAAGCCGTTCTGGTGGACGAGCGTGGTGACGTCGTGCGAGTTCAGGTAGCCGGCGTCGGTGGCGGGGTTCTGCAGGTCCCAGTACACGTCGCGCGAGAGGCCCGTGACCCCATTGACTGGCACGTTGGACAGCGTCTTGTGCCACCCGACCTCGTTGTCGATCTTGGCGCGCAGGCCTACAGCGCGGGCGGTTGCCCATAGGGTGTGCTCATCGTTGGCGGCGCTGTCCCAGCCGACGAAATCCGGCCAGAGAACCATGAGTTCACGCGCGCCAAAGTTCTGCCGGTAGGCGACGACGTCTTCCTTGGTGATGCAGCCCGCAGCATTGACGTAAGAGAAGGCGCGCAGCTTTTGCGAGATGCTGGCCAGCTCTGAGGCGACGGGCAGCGAGTCGAGCCCGGGCGCGGCGAGGATGCGAGGAGTGATGCCGAAGCGGTTGCGCGCGGCGAGCAGCGCTTTCATGCCGGTGTAGCGGCCTTGGTCGTTGGTGGTGCCGATCAGGTTGCTGGTGGTCTCGCCTTCGGCCTTGGCTTCAGCCACACGCACAACGACAGTCAACGGGCTGGTCTGGTCGGCAATGGCCTGCAGCGTGCGCGCGAGCGTGCCCTTGTCGCCGGCCTTGCCGATGCCGCCTTGCACGTCAGTGAGCAGCACGGGCGTATCGAGCGGGAAGGCGTTCGCATCCGCATCGTTGGCCGTGCACACCACGCCGACGACGGCGGTTTCAATGGTGCGGATGGGGCGTGTGCCTTCGTTGATCTCGATGACACGGACGCCGTGGTGGTAGTCGGTGGGCATGCATTCCTCCGGGATGGGCCGACGTTGAATCGTCCCGGTAGGATGCGGCGCGCGCGCGAGCGTGTCGCGCGCTGGGTGTTGTGGGAGGGAGCCCTACAACAAAGGCAATGACCAGCGGGCTATGGTGCAGGGCGGGGCTGCACATCAGGCGGCACAAAAGGTTCCGGCTCCGCAGGCCATACGACGTCATCGGGAAAGGTCGGATTCTCCAGTACCTGTATCAACTGCATTTGATAGCTCGACCAGGCCTTGAAGTAGTAGACCTCTTCGTCCGTCAGCAAGCCCGCTGCGAGTGCATCGGCCTTGCCAACGTTGTGCGACCGCGCCAGCGCCATGCGTCGCTCAAACTCTGCCATTGCGGCATCGCGTTTTTCTGCCTCAATCGCGGCTGAGTCGACCACCCACCCGCTGTCACCCCACACGTGTTTGTCGGAAGGCCGAGGGGTTGTTGTCAGCCCACTCTCTTCTGGCGATACACCTGCAATGAGAATTTCGGCAGGCTCGCCGGTGTCGCGGCGATACAGCACGCGCCCGCGCCAGTCCGGCAGAAGCGTCCATGCGCCGTCACGGTAGAAGGGCCAGGTCAACGTTCTGCGCTCCGGCAATGGGTCGGAGGTAGAGAACGCCGGCATGATCCAGCGGCCGGCATGGCGGGGGTCCTCATCGGCCAGGCGGCTGGAGAGATACTGGCCGGTGAGGTTGTCGTACTGGTGAATCAACATAATGGTCTCCGGAGAATTTAGAACGCGCGGATCATGGCGAGCATTGCGACGGTGCGCACCCGCACCTCGGGGCCGCCGGCCGCATTGACTGTGATTGCGTGGGTGTGATTTCCGGGGCCGTGCATGCCGATGTTGTGGCCGTGATTGCCTGCTCCGTCGGTGTCAAACACGTGTGCGTGGTCACCTACCGGGTCGGTCGCATGGTTGTAGCCAGTTCCCGGAACCCAGGCCCCTACCGGCGAACCCGTGCCCGCGAACGTGGTTGCATGTGTGATGCCGTGTGCGTGAGACCCAGCCCCGGCGGTCGCGCCATGGTGGCCGTGCCAGCCTTGTACGTCCGTCCAAGCGGGGTGTACGTGGTCACCAGCTGCGCCAGACGAAGCGGTGTGATCATGGCTTCGGTTCTGACTGTCTTGCCAGGAGCCTATGGTGCGGCCCAGATCAACACCTCGACCATCGTCCCAGCAGCGGATATGTTCGCCGCGCAACTCTGGAATGCGGAACGTTGTTGCACCGTCGCCCGAAGAGAAGCAACCGAAACTGCCCGCGTTCCACTGGGCCTCGGTAACCAGCGCACCGCTTGCCTTGGCGTAGGCCCACAGGGCTGGATAGTCGGCGCGCATGAGCAGAGCGCCGTTCAGCTTGAGGCATCCAGCGCGGGCAGATACACGTGGCTCGAAAATGATCTGGCCCACGGTGGCCCTTGAAACCACCGACAGAACCCACTCCGTGGTTGCCACTCTGGTGGAGTTGTCGCCAGCAGGTGGAGTCGCAGCAGTGGCAATGCCAGCGACCTGCAGAAGCGCCGAGTCGTCGTCATCGCTTTGGCTCTTTCCGATCAGCACGCGGCCACCCGAAGGCGCCAACAGGATTGCCCTCTTGTTTGCGGCATTGGCCTTGTCGTAGGCCTCGATGGACAAGCCGTCGACATGGGCGGTGGTGAGAGTTGCGCCTGAGCGCCCCGAGAGGGCCAACTCGCCATCGACTTCCAGCTCGGGTGCTCGAATCGGGCCGGAGAACGTTGCACCGGACAAGGCCGCGTAACGCGCCGCAGCCGTCTTGGCCGTCATCACACGGACTGGGTCCGATCCCGCATCCACTTCGGCCTGCGTCGCCAGTTCAACAACCCCCTGCCGTTCTGTTGATGCGGGCGGGTTGGTAAAGGTGGCGTCGCCGAACGACAGGGCGGTGACGTCCAGCTGCTTGAACACCATGTCGACCGCCATCAGGAGGATGGCCACGGGCGATTTTTCCATGATGGGCGTGGGCTGGCAGTAGGTGCCCAAGAGGACGCCGTTGTCCAGGTACAGACCGAAGCCGTAGGTCGTGTACTGGTCGGCGCTGTCGTCTTGAATTGTGGCGTGGACCGTGTCTGCGGCGATGGTCTCGCCAGCGATGGTAGTGAGCCGCTTGTGCTCGTTTGGCAGCGCCTGCAGGCCTGTGTCGAACGCGAACGGCGCGGTGGCGATGCCGGCCTGGACGATCTTGCGGGCAGCGGCGCCGGTGTGGTCTGCGTTGACCAGGGCGGCGCGGCCGGCGCTAGTGATGTTGATGGTGGTTCCAGCCATGTCAAACGTCCGAAAGTGAAAGGCGGATGAAGAGCGCGGGGCGGATGGCGGCAGCGATGCCGATGCCGCCGGCCTGGTTGAAGCCTTGGGTGAAGGTGTAGTGCGCGCGTACGGGCTTGGTGCGGTCGATCTCGGCAACGATGTCGCCGATGAATTCCGCGGTCGGCGGGTTGCCGTCGCGCCCGCTGACGGTCATGACCAGGTCGAAGGTGCCCGGCGGTCCCGGGGGATCCTTCTGCCACCACTCACGCAGGGCGATGTTGGCGCCGAAGGATGCGACCACGGCGCGCACGGCGGCTGCGGTGCCCTTCTTACGCGCGATGGGGATGGCGGCCTTCACGCGGGCGCGCTTGATCTGCTCGGGCCAGTAGTCCTTCCACGTGTCGATGCCGAGATGCCACGCGAGCCAGGGCAGCAGGTGAGCGGGGATCGCGTCCGGGTCGATCAGGGTGCGCAGCGGGACAGGCAGATCGCTGATGGCGCTGTTGGTATCCGCCAGCCGGCGCTCCAGCTCGGTGGCATTGGGCGGCAGCAGGTTAGCCACGGATGCCCCCATGCTTGATGTCGGCCGCCGTGCAATACGGCGCCTGTGTGGCATCGGCGGTGATGTTGGCGGTGGGCGACCGCAGCTCGACGCGCTCCACGCCTTCCACGTGCAACGCGGCATAGACGCCGGAGATGGTCACTTCCCGGCCGAGGCGATGGCAGGCCTCGACGTAGGCGGCCAGGCGTTTGAGCGCGAGCTGCAGCACGACGCCCGAATCGGGGCCGGGGAAGGTGTAGATGGTGGCGTCGACCTGGTAGCGCAGGATCCCGGCGCCGCGCACGGTGACCAAGTCGGTGAGCGGGCGCACGTCGTCTGCGCGCAGGCTGGCGGCCACACGGTCGAGGAGGTCCGGTGGCGCGCTGCCGTCGCCTTCGCGCGAAAGCACGGTGACAAGCACTTCGCACGGGCGCGGACTGGTGGCGGAGGCGTCGAGCACGCGGCCATCTGAGTTGAGCGCGTGCGAGCGGTAGGCGCCTTCCGGCCCTGCCACGGAGAGCGACTGCGGCGCGAGCTGGACGCGCATGCGCAGGTCGGCGTCGTCTTCCATGACGGCCGGGGTGCCTGTGTCTGGGTCGGCCGGCTTGACGACCAGGCGCTGCAGTTGGAAGAGGGCGGCGATGTGTTCCAGGTCGTTGCCCTTGGCGTAGGCCAGCATCACCGCCTGCGCTGCCTCGTTGATGCGCTGACGCAGTACGAGCTCGCGGTAGGCGTTTTCCTGCAGGGCCTTGGTCAAGGGCTCGGATTCGAGTTGCAGCACGGCCGCAATGGCTTCTCGCTGTTCGGGCGGGTGCAGCTCGATGAGCCGCGCCTTGCGCTGGGCAAACAGCCTCTCGAAATCCAGGCTTTCCACCACGTCGGGCGGTGGCAGTTGCGACAGGTCAATCAGACTGGCCATGCTCACACGCTCCGCAGAGGCACGCTCAACGTGCCAAGCGCTTCGCCGCGCGGGCCGTCGACGCGGTCTGCCTCGATGTCGAGCGCGGCGCTGCCATCAGCGCCGACCGAGAAGCGAACGGAGGCGATGCGGATGCGCGGCTCCCAGCGGACGAGGGCCGAGACCGATGCCGACATGAGGCGCAGGCGGGTGGCCGGGTTCGCGGGCTGGTCGATCAGCTCAGGGATCAGCGAGCCGTAATCGCGGCGCATCAGGCGCGAGCCGATGGGCGTTGTGAGGATGTCGCGCACGGATTGGAGGATGTGGGCCACGTCGCTGACGGCGCGACCGGTGGTGCTGTTCATGCCGCTCATTTCGGGCCGTCCGTGTCGCTGCCGCCGTGCTGGACGCCGCCGTGCCTGTGCGTGTCGAGCACGACGCCGTTCGACGACAGCTTGCCGTCTTGGTGCGTCAGGTCGCCGGTGATGACGTTGCCGTTGTTGCCGCCCTGGCCGGCAATGCCGTTCATGAAGGACAGCAGGCCTTTGACCGTGACCGAGCCGTCGAAGGTGGTGTCGGGGCACTTCACCAGCACGCTGGTGGCGGCTTCCAGGAAGACGGTTTTGACGCCCTGGACGGTCAGCAGGCCTGCGGCGTGGTCGTACTTGGTGAGGGCGCCGTCCGGGTACAGCGTCACCGTCTCGTTGGGCGAATGGCTCGGCACGTCATTGGCGTCCGATGGGATGGCGCACAGGATGATGCCGTTGGATGGGTCGCCGCTGGGGCAGAGCAGCACGACCTGTTCGCCCTTGGTGGGCGGGTTCCAGGTGCGCGTGCCGCCGGCGCGGCGTTCGCACCACGGGCGCCAGGTGGTGGTGATGCCGCCGGTGCGCACGCGTACGGCAGGCGGGTTGCCGTGGCGCACTTCGGCCACGGTGCCGATGCGGATCAGGTTTTCGATGAGGCGGGCGAGTTCTGCGAGGTCCATGCCTGCAGAGTGCCGTGCGCGCGCGTGGGGGTCACGGCATCGATGTTGTGGCTTCGCGTTGTACAACAAGAGCGTGACGATCAAGGGTCTCGTCAGACTGCCGTTTAAAGATGGAGCAATCTCAACCTGAGCAACAAATCTTTTGAACCGCTATGCAAATTAAGACCAGCAAGAGCTCGAAGCCGAAACGTACCCGGTTGCGAAAACCACGGGGTACGTCAAAGGTTTCCCGAGCGGATAACCCCCACCAGCCCAAGCCTCCGACCCCGATGCAACGGTTCCTGGCCGTACCCGCCGCAGATTTCAAGTTCCTAAGTGACCACCTGAAAAACTACTTCACTGTCGGTGGTCTCTGCATTCTCGCCGGGTACTTGATAAAAAAGGGGGCGAACTACGACAAGATGGTTCCCTGGTTGGGATTCACGCTTGGCGCGGCGATCCTGGCAGGAGCGTTGCTATACGGCGTGATGAATTCAATCCAGATGGGCGGGGTGTTAATGAAGGCGAGGAAAGGGCGCCTATGGGTCATCGCTTACAGCTCGGCGATCGTGCTGATGAGCTTCGTTCTAGGCGCTGTCATCGCTCAAGGACTCGAAAGAGTCTGATCGCGATTCATGTCGTCAGGTGAAGCAACACTAAGTCGGTGATTTGCTCGACGTCCTGTTCTTCGATGCCGAGCAGAGCGCGCGCGGGGTACTGTGCTTTCAAACCGTTCTTGTTCACGCGATCGCGTAGGCCAAAGTGATGCACCGACGCAATACGCCGCACTTTGCCGGCGAACGAAATGACGGCTGCGTGTGGACTCGCCTCGATGCGCATGTACTTCGCCATCCGCAGCCGCGTGAACATCGAACGCCGGATGCCGCCGCGCTTGTGCCGCAACTGCGGCTTGCGCGGCTCGTAGGCGGTGCCATCCGGGTTGCGCTGCGCGGCGATGCGGGCCGACTGCCGGCGGCGCAGCTCCACCGCAATGGCGCGGGCCAGAGCCCGGCGCTGCGGTGCTTCCAATTTCCCCAGCAGGCCGACCAGGTAGGCGTCCAGCTCGTGCAGGTTGCTCACGCAGCCCTCCACGTGGCGGGGTCATCGTCTTCGTTGATCGGCTCCGGGTGGTGCTCCACCTGGTAACCCTTGCCGTCCACCTTTACTGTCACGCGCTCGGTCAGCTTCAGCTTGATGGAGATATCGACGGTGGTGTGGTTCAGGATTTCGGCCTCGAACTTGAAGGCGTCTTCCCGCCTGTCGGGGTTGGTGAAGGCGTCGGGCTGATTGGTGCGCAGCCAGGCCAGGACGGGCACGACGACGGTGTCGGAGCTGTCCGGGTAGTCGGTCACGATCAGGGTAAGCGTGTACCGGTATTCGAAGCCGAGCGACCGCGCGCCGGTGGCGACCACGTTCCCCTCATCGACAAAGACATGCAACGCATCAGGGTACGCGGCCAGATAGGGCACGGCGGCGGTTAAGGCCTCGCGCAGGCTGTTGGCTTTCATCATGGCGCGGTGGGCTCCCCAATGATGGTCACGCCCTGATCGCGTAGCGTCTGCTGCAGGCTGCTCAGTCGCGCGGCGTCGACGTGGCAGACGGTGTAGTTGGCTGCGACGGTGCCGGCGACGGTAGAGAGCGCAACGCCCGAGGGGGCCGCATCAGCATTTCCGGTATCTGGATTTGGCACGGTGCCGGCGGCTGCTGCGTCGTGCAGGCGCACAAAGCCGCGAGGGACAACGCAGGCAGCGTCAGCTTGAGCGGGGACATAGCGAGGGACTTCCTTGATGATGGTGTCGCCTTTGACGCGGATGACGCGCTCGCGGTCGACGTATTGCGTGACGGTCACGGTGGCGCGCTGCGCGTTGTCGAGCTGCTTGCGCAGGCTGGCGGCGGTGGTCTCTGCCTGGTCGGCGCGCTGGACTGCGGCGTGGTAGCGGGCGGTGGCCCACCAGGCGAGGCTGGCGACGCTGGCCAGCAGCGCGACGATGACGGCAGCGCGCTTCATGCCGCGACCTCGTCTTCGGCCTGGTAGCGGTCAAAGGCGCGGGCGAGCTTGACGTCGTACAGGTTGGCTTTGTACGCAGGGCCGTTGTAGAGCTGGGCGAAGGTGGCCCACTTGCCGGCGCGCAGCGCCTTCAGCATCGTGGGGTCGGCCTTCACAAAGCGCACAAACGCATCGAGCTGTGCGGCTTCGCTGGTGCGCATGGCGGCCACGAAGTGCTGCACGCTCGGATAGTCGAGCAGCTTCCAGTGAAAGCCCATGACCTGGAAGGCGCCCCAGCTTGCCGACGCGAGGGCGCAGTCTTCATCGATCTGGACGGCACGCGCGAGGCGCATGTGCTCGCCGGCGTTGCCGACGTAGCCGCCGCGCTTGGGGTTGACCAGGTTGGGGAACTGGCGTGCGAGGGCGTCGGCATCTTTGCCGGCGCGTTGGAGCTGGCGGTGCATGATGTGCCGCTCGAACAGGATGACCGGCCGGCCGTCGGACAGGAAGCCCCTGCCGAGGCTTTCCACTTCATTGACGGCGCGGATGGCAGCCAAGGGCACGTTGAGCGCTTCGGCAGCCGTCTGCAGGTCTGCGGCGGTCAGGTGTCGGACGTTGCGCGCACCGGACTGCAGGGCGGCCAGGGTCTTGGGGCCAGCAATGCCGTCGACGACCAGGCCGAAACGGATCTGTGCCGCGCGCACGGCAGCCGTGGTGTCCGCGCAGTACACGCACGAATCGGGGGCATTGAAGCCGTTGGCGATGAGCAGGCGCTGCAGCTCCAGCACTGCGGCGCCGACCATGCCTTCACGCAGGACGGTCATGCTGACCTCCGCAGAAGACGAACAAACCAGCACTGCCGCGCGCCGCCCATGCGGAACAGCTCGACCACGTTGCCGCGCACGGCGTAGACGGCGACACACAGCACGGCGGTGATGCCGTTCTGTGCGGCGAGCGCCCAGTCATACCGGCCGAAGAGCACGCCGATGGTGACGGCGCCTGCCAGCACGACCAGGCCGTACGCCAGGCGGGATGCCCACGGTCGGTGCGTGGCGCCGCTGCGCTTGAACAGCAGCAGCCGCAGCGCGATGAGCGCGCACAACGCGGCCTGCACGATGAAGAGCGTTTTCATGGTTGTTTGCCCCCCTTGTCTGCACCGCCCTTGAGCGCGGTGAACAGGCGGTCGCTGTTGTCTGCCAGGCGGATGAGCGCCAGGAGCAGCTTGACCACGACGGTGGAGGCGACCAGGGCGCCCACGGCGTGGCTGACTTCGGTGTTGGTGGGCAGGGCCTTGGCGATGAGCGCGGCGGCCAGTGGCGCGGACAGCAGGCCGGCGACGATGGACGCGGCCAGGAAGCCGAGCTTTTTGATGGTGCCCAGCTCGCCGCTGTTGAGCACGAACACGGCGGCGCCAGCGAAGGCGCCCAGCACGGTGCCGGGGTCGACGCCTGGCAGCAGGGACAGCGCGCCCACGCCCGTGACGGCGAGGGTGGCGGTCGAGCCGGTGGAGATGGGTTCAGCCATTGGGTTCCTTGGAGGTCAGTCCCAGAGCTGGACCATTTGCATGGCCGGCTGCGGGGAGATGTCGGGCATGACCAGCTCGGTACCGTGCGGCAGCACGGGGCCAAGGTCGGCAATGCCCGGGTTGGCGGCCAGGACGGCTTCTGTGACGCCTGCGGTGCGGCCGTAGACGCGGTGGCAGATGGCGTCGACGGTGTCGCCCTGAATGGCCCGTACGCGCATCAGATGAGCTCGACGGTGGTGCGGGCGACGCCCTGGATGTCGTTGATGGCCCAGCGGGCGTCGCGGCGCAGGTCTTCAACGCCGAGGTTTTCGGCTTCGGACTTGCGGTCGCCGGCGGCGGTGGCGTCGATGGTGCGGTAGCGCTCGATGAGCCAGGCGGCGGCCAGGCAGTGGACGGCGCGCTCGTACCGGTGGAGGTGCGCGCTGCGGCCGTCGATCTTGGGCGCCGGCACGTCGGCCAGCGTGTTGCGACCAAACGAGACCTGCGCCACCTTCCAGGCCTGCAGCTCGTCATTGACGGAAATGACGGCCTCGACCAACGCGGCGCGCATGCGCTGCTGCGTGACGGTGCCGTCCAGGCGCATGGCGGCGTAGGCCTGGTCGACGCTGATATCGGGGAAGAAGCCGTCGTTGCCGATCGGCTCCCCGCCGGGTTGTGCCTGCGCGGGCACGGATGCGGCTGCGATGAAGGAAGACATAGATTCAGTAGGCTGGGAGGCGGTGGACGGGGCGAGGCTTCGCGGCACGCCGGAAGACTGCCCCGTGCCGCCTGATGCGCGGGGTCACGCTCGGTGTCAGCTCTTCCCGTCGCCGGGCTTGGCTGCGTTCTTGATGTCGCGCTCGATGCGCTCGATGTCTTTTTTCACGCCGGATTTGTCGTGCAGCTCCAGCGCGCGGCGCAGGTGCGCGAGGGCTTCTTCGCGGCAGGCGTTGGCGGTGTCCCGGTCGTGCCCGGTCGCCATCTCTGCAATGACGTAGCCGAGCGCCTTATGCAGCTTGGCGCGGACTTCATCGGGCATGTCCTGGTCGCGCACGAGGGCTTCCACTTCCACCAGAGCTTCAACGTCGGCCGATTTGATGGCGGCCGGGTCTTTGAGGACCATGTTTGCGAACTCTTCTGCGATCAGGCAGGCGGTGGTGCGCTGGTACTGGTCTGGCATCGCCAGCTTGTGGCGAATGGCGTAGCCGGCCAGGGGCAGGGCGCCGGCGAAGTCGCCCACGTCGATGCGCCAGACCAGCACGGTCATGAAGATGTCGTCTTGCGTGCCGTTGTCGGCCTGCAGCACGCCTTCCACCCACGCCGCGTACTCGGGGAGCATGCGGCGCTTGGTTTCGGCCTTGCGCTCGACGGACTGCACCTGTTTGAGCTGGCGCTTGTGCTCGGCGAGCTGCGCGAGCATCAGCTCGTAGCCGGTGGCGTGGCGCAGCGGATTGGCTTCTTGCTGGGCCTGCGCCGCGAGGGCGGCGGAGACCCGCAGGAAGTGGTTGCGGGCGGGGCTGCTCACTTTTCCTCCACCTTGGTTTTTTCTTCCACCACCATGATGTTCTCCGCCATCGCCAGGCAGCCGAGGTCTTCGACCACATAGGCGTCGTTGCTCGACTCATAGTTTTCAATGCGGTCGCGCTTGGCGTTGTCGACGATGGTGCGACGGCGGCTGCCTTCCTGGTAGTAGATGGACAGGTTGTCCAGGCGCGTGACCAGCAGGCCGTTGGGCGGGAAGTAGGGCACCCGAACGGCAGGTAGGTTGCCGATACGCTTTTGGCTGATGATCATGTCGGCCGCCATCATGTCGGTCGGCCGATGGTTGGTATTGACGATGGGGAAGTACTTGTCCGCCAGCAGTTGCCGGCCGCACACGACGACCAGCTCGGGATCTTCGGCGTACCACGGCTCAATGAGCTGGCCGACCAGGTCAAACACCAGCGCGTCGAGGTTTTCGTATCCGGCGCCGCTGCCGCCGACCACGATCTTGTCGGTGTGCTTCTCGTCGTGCGCCATGATTCGCTGCGGGGCCTGCTCGCGGATTTGTTGCAGCCAGCCTTTGTTCACGTCTTGAAGCAACGGGTTCGCGACGATGTTGGAAGTGGCGGCGCGTTGAATGCCGTTGAAGCCGATCATCATGCGGTCCAGTGCCTGGCGCTTGATGATGGCGTCGCGGATGCGCGTCTGGAAGTCTTTGAACTTCGCCCAGACGTCCAGCTTTTGATACGTGATGTGCGTATCGGAGTTAGTCTGCTCGCAGCGGTAGCGGCGTGCGTCCAGCGTCGAGATGTCGACGGTCTGGCGGTCCCGCTTGGTCGTGTCCGTCGTGCTGGCGACCGGGCCAGAGACGCCCAAGCCGACCTTTTCTCCCTCCAACTCGCCAACGCCGTAGACGTTCACTTTGGACAGGAACTGGCTGGATTCCTGGATCTTCGTTTCCAAGCGCTGCTGCACCGTCGGGTCGACTGAAAACTTCGTGTCGACGCGATCAACGCCGTTCAGTTTTGCAACTTCGGCTGCATAGGCTTCGTAGAGGCGGCGGGTATCGTTACGCATGTGGTGCTCCGGGTGTTGTCGGGGTGTGCGGCTTTCGCGGTATCAGCAGTCGGTCTTGATGTCGGCGGTGCCATCGCCGCCGGTGGCAGGCGGGCGCGCGGTGAAGGCCGGTGTGTTTTCCAGCCCGTGTTTGAGCGAGTTGAAGGCCTTGTCGCGCTCGTCGGCCTGTGCCGTGAGCTGCGCCACTTGGTCGTTGATCGTCTTGAGGCCTGCGGTGAACTGGTCGCCCAGCGATTGCACCTGCGTGGCGATGATCTGCACGGCGTCCTGCACGTCGGAGAAGCGGGCGTCGTTGCCGGTCTCGGCTTTGGCTTGGCGCGAGAACAGGCGCTTGATGCTGTCGGCCAGGCCTGCGGTGGCGCTGGCCTGCTCGGGCGTGAAGTCGAAGTCGACTTCCACGGCTTCAGTGAAGAGGTTGTCGGGGTCTTGCTTGCGCGCGGCCAGCGGGTTGACCTTGGCGGTGGCGCTGAACTGCAGGACTTCACAGCCGAGGCTTGCGGGGTTGTCCGTCACAGCCAGGCCGACCAGGTAGGCCTCTTTGGTGTCGGCGAAGCTCGGCTGCACCTCCATCGACGAAAAAATCTTTTGGCGTGCCTTGGTGAGTGCGATCAGCTCATCGGTGGGATCGAGCTGCGCGTACAGGCCCATCTTGCCGTCTTGCTCTTCCGCCTTGAGTGCAACGACATCGCCGTAGGCCTTGAAGGGGCCGGCCGCCGAGTAGCCGCGGATGTGCTCCA
The DNA here is from genome assembly GCF_030582395.1 of Ralstonia pickettii. NCBI lineage: Bacteria > Pseudomonadati > Pseudomonadota > Betaproteobacteria > Burkholderiales > Burkholderiaceae > Ralstonia > Ralstonia pickettii. Next base: position 1,885,914 of record NZ_CP104381.1, on the reverse strand, counting down.
TGTTGATGCGCGCGGTGTACGTCTTCGGATCGTAGTTCTTCGCCATCTGCACGAGCGTGTTGCGATCAATGACGCGGCCGTCGCTGGTGGCGCCTTCAGTGGCGATGCGGAAGAACTTGTTGGCCTTGGTGCCCATGTTGTCCTCGGTGGTCTGTGGTTCGTTGGTGCTGTCATCTTCAGCGCCGTGCATCGCGCGGGCAACGCGTTGGTGTTGTGCGAACCGGCGCTACAACAGGCAGCGCGTGGCACGCGCGCGCGCGGCCGGTAGCGTTGCGGCATGACTACGTTGCCGCCTATCGCTTCTCTCTCAATCGACCCGGAAATGGACCCGCGCCGCGTGGCGCGTTCGCTCTACTGGCAGGGCTACCGCGTTGCGCGCATCGCGGAAATGCTCAAGGTGAAGCCGGTGACGGTGCATAGCTGGAAGCGCCGCGACGGGTGGGCGGACACGACGCCGGATGAGCGCGTGGCGCTGACGATTGAAGAGCGCTTGATGCGCCTGGTGGCGAAGGAGCAGAAAGAAGGGCGCGACTTCAAAGAGATCGACCTGCTGAACCGGCAGCTCAACAACATCGCGCGGCGCGAGCGTTACCGCGATGGCGGCAACGAGACGGACCTCAACCCCAAGGTGGCAAACCGCAATGCGGGGCCGCGCAAGAAGCCGGAGCGCAACGCGGTCAGCCCGGAGGAGCAGGAGCAGTTGCTGGATGCGTTCCGCGATTCGCTGTTCGGGTATCAGCAGGTGTGGCATCGCGCGGGCGAGGCGGAGCGCATTCGCAACATCTTGAAGTCGCGCCAGATTGGGGCGACCTGGTATTTCGCGCGCGAGGCGTTTATTGATGCGCTGACGACGGGACGCAATCAGATCTTCCTGTCGGCCAGCAAGGCACAGGCGCACGTGTTCAAGCAGTACATGACGCAGTTTGCGAAGGACGCTGCCGGCGTGGAGCTGAAGGGCGATCCCATCGTGCTGCCGAACGGTGCGACGCTGTACTTCCTGGGCACGAACGCGCGCACCGCGCAGAGCTATCACGGCAACCTGTATTTCGATGAGTACTTCTGGGTGCCGCGCTTCCAGGAGCTACGCAAGGTTGCCTCTGGTATGGCGATCCACAAGCACTGGCGACAGACGTATTTCTCGACGCCTTCCAGCCTGGCGCATGAGGCGTATCCGTTCTGGTCGGGCGCGCTGTTCAACAGGGGGAAGGCGAAGGACCGGCAGGTCAAGATTGACGTGAGTCACGCGGCGCTGCGCGACGGCCTACGCTGCGCAGATGGGCAGTGGCGGCAGATCGTGTCGGTGGAGGACGCGCTGCGTGGTGGCTGCAATCTGTTCGACCTGGACCAGTTGCGGCTGGAGTACAGCGAGCCCGAGTACGCCAACCTGCTGATGTGTCAGTTTGTGGATGACACGGCGTCGGTCTTCCCGCTGTCGATGCTGTCTCGCGGGATGGTCGATAGCTGGGAGGAGTGGGCGGACTTTCGGCCGTTTGCACCGCGTCCGTTTGGTACGCGGGAGGTGTGGTTGGGCTATGACCCTAACGGGGGTGGGCCAACGGGCGACAGTGCGGCCATTGTGGTGGTAGCGCCGCCGACGGTGCCTGATGGCAAGTTCCGCGTGCTGGAGAAACACCAGTTCAAGGGCATCGATTTTGAGGAGCAGGCGCGCGCCATTCTGCGAATGTGCGAACGCTACACCGTGGCCTTCATCGGGATCGACCGCACAGGGGTCGGGGATGCCGTGTACCAGCTCGTAACGAGGTGCAGGCCTGACGCGCACGGGTTCTCGTATTCCGTCGATGTGAAGACGAACCTGGTGCTGAAGGCGTACGACGTCATCAGCAAAGGCCGGCTGGAGTTCGACGCCGGTTGGACGGACTTCGCCGCGTCGTTTATGTCCATCAAGAAAACCGTTACCGCCTCCGGCGCGCGCGTTACCTATCAGGCAGGGCGCTCGGAGGACACCAGCCACGCCGATCTGGCGTGGGCCTGCATGCATGCGCTTTCGTACGAACCACTCGAAGGCGCGACCTCGACCAATACCAGCTTTATGGAGTTCTTATGAGCCGCAAGAAGAATCGGCGCGCCGCTGGCACAGCGACGCCCGCTGCGCACCCCAACGACCAGGCGGCGCGCCCGGAGGTCTTCTCGTTTGGTGACCCGATGGAGGTGCTCGACCGGCGCGAGCTGCTCGACTATCTGGAGTGCATGCGCATGGGGAAGTGGTTTGAGCCGCCGCTGCCGTGGGATGGCCTGGCGAAGTCGTTCCGGGCCGCTGCGCATCACAGTTCGGCGATCTATGTGAAGCGCAACATCCTGGTCAGCACGTTTATTCCGCATCGGTTGTTCCCGCGCGCCGCCTTCGAGCGCTTTGTGCTTGACTGGCAGGTGTTTGGCAATGCGTATTTGGAAAACCGCTTGAGCTGGGCGGGCTCCAGTATGGGATTGGTGCCTGCGATGGCGAAGTACATGCGGCGGGGTGTCGATTTGTCGACGTATTACTTCGTGCACGGTGCAGGCGAGCCGCATGAGTTCGCGCGCGGCACCGTGTTTCATTTGCAGGAGCCGGACATTAATCAGGAGGTGTATGGGTTGCCGGAATACCTGTCGTCGTTGAATGCGACCTGGTTGAACGAGTCAGCCACGCTGTTTCGTCGGAAGTATTACAAGAACGGCTCACACGCAGGCTTCATCCTGTACATGACCGACGAGGCGCAACGGATGGAGGATGTGAAGGGGCTGCGCGACGCGATCGCGTCGTCGAAGGGGCCGGGGAATTTCCGCAACGTGTTCATGTATGCGCCGAAGGGCAAGAAGGACGGGATTCAGCTTCTGCCCGTGTCAGAAGTGGCCGCGAAGGACGAGTTCTGGAACATCAAGAACGTGACGCGCGATGACCAACTCGCGTCGCACCGGGTGCCGCCGCAGCTCATGGGGATCATTCCGTCGAATACCGGGGGCTTTGGTGATGTGGAAAAGGCTGCCTTGGTGTTCGCGCGGAATGAGGTTAAGCCGCTGCAGGATCGGCTGTTGGCAATTAATGAGTGGGTGGGGGAAGAGGTGGTGCGGTTTGAGGAGTATGGGCTTGGTGCATCGTCGGTATGAAATGGGTAATGTTTGCAAAATCGCAAAACCGCGTACCCCTCCTCGAGAGGGTATTGCCCGCCTGACGTGAAGGCCTTTCAATATCAGGGATCGGTGGATTGCTCTTTCGGCCATGCCGCTCCGTGGGGTTGCTGACACGAAAGCTTTGCTTCTGAAAATATTCACGCGCAAGAAAGCTGCTCGACTGACTGTTGGGTGTAAGACCGTGTAACAGGGCAGAGTCGGGACGTTAAACTACAAGTAGGAATGACATGACATTTGAAACGACGGTTAAAGATCAAATCACCAAATACATCAGTGCGCACGTTGCCACTGAGGATTGGCATGTCTCGTACTTCGACTTCATTAGTGACGATGCGTTGGCCAAGCGACTCGGCGAAGAATTTATTTCAACGAGATATATCTACAAGCTGTTAGAAGGATTGGAGGCAGATGATTGGCTTTTGCGTGCACAAATACGAATTCAAATTCTATCGTACGCTTCAATCTATGAGGCTGTAATCCACCATATCTTATTTGAAACGCTTTCAACAGAACCGGAAGTGAAGAAACTCACCGAGTTCCCGACGAAGAAGCAAATATCGATACCGCCCGCCAGCATGCAGCTGCTTGAGAAGCATCTTGAGCACGACGGTAAGAAAATTATCCCGACGTTCGAGGCCATAGGACGAACAGACGAATCGAAGGTCCGTTTCGATAAGAAGGCGGAGTGTGCAGCTTCATTGGGACTAATAGAGCCAGCCCTGCGAGATGACCTGATTGAGTTCTATGAGGCACGCAACGCAATTCATATTCATGCGGAAATCCGCAAGTCTCTCGACTACCAAATCGATCTTTCCAAGCGCGCCTACTTGCGCATGAAGCCGTTCAAAGAACAAGTTACGGCAGGATTGGCTAATCGTGTCCCCGTCGTCTGACTCTTAGTCCGGTCCGCACGCCAAGCCTCACGAGGTCTTTCGGCCAAAGCGGATGTCACGGCGCACGCCGATGGACGTAATACGGCCGCAGCTTGTTCTCAAGAATCGCGTCTACCGCATCGAGGCTGCGCGGCTCCGGGTTCAACCACGCATCAATGTTCTCCGGCTTGATCGCAATCGGGCAGCGATCGTGCCCGGCCTCGGCAATCTCCGGCGGCGGATCGTCGGTGATGATGGCGAACGACAGCAGATCCTTTTCCCCGGGCTTGGTCGCGCGCCAGTGTGACCACACGCAGGCGACGAGCAGCGTCTGCGGCGGGTCGGGGCGGAATTCGAGCACGACGTTTTTGCCGTCTGGGCCGGTCACGTTCTCATAGAAGGCGTCGATCAGGACAAGGCCGTGCGTGTGGCCGTACTGGCCTTTCCAGAAGCCGCGTAGGTTGTCGCGGCGCGCGTTGTAGGTGCCGGGGTACTGTTCGTCGTAGAAGGCCGGTTTGCCGGCGGGGCGACACTGGTAGCGCATCGGTTTGACGACGCGCCGGCCGTTCTCCATCACCATCACGGGCGCGTACCAGCCGGGGTAGATGCGCGAGTCGCGCGGCTTGAGCTCGGTACTCTTGAGCTCTTCGAGTTTGCCCTTGGCTGCCGCGATCTTGTTGGTGGCGATGCGGACGTCTTCAGCAGCCTTCTTGGTGGCCTTGGCGGCGAGGGCCTGCTGGGCTTTCTCCAGCCGTTCCGTCTGCTTGGCCAGCTCCTGCAGCAGCGCGATCTCGTCTGCGGCCATGCGCGCGCGGATGACCTCGGCGATTTTCTTTTCTTCGTTCGTCTCGGGCGATTCGAGGAAGTGCGCGGTCATTGCCCGCGGCACGCGCATCTTCGGGTTGGCGAAGTACTCCATCACCATCCGCGTGAATTCGTCGAGCGACATGATCGCGCCGTACTCGTGTACGAACCGTCGATAGTCGGCTTCGATTTGGGCGGAGTAGCACATGGGCGGCTCCCGTGGGTGAGGTCATGATAGATCAGCGGCGCGCTTTGGCGAGTCGCTTCAGGAGAACGATCTCGGCGCTGCTCCATTCCAGGTCGGCCGAAGAAGGGTGGCTGGTAAGCGCCATCTGCAGCGCTGTGACCCGCCGGTCAAACGGTGGGTCGATATCGATGTTTTCCACCCACGCGGCGACGTAACGGGCGTAGTCAACCGTGCTGCGGAGATACCAGATCTCCCAGATCAAGCGCCTTACGTCTTGGCACTTGTTCCGCTCCCATATCGCGCGAACCTCCTCGACCTTCAGCCTGGGCGGCGGAGGCGGGGCGCTCTTGGGCGGATGGCAGTCGATGCCCTTTCCCTGCATTGGATGGCCGCTCCCCCGATCCTCCCGTGTGGCTTCCACCGGCTCCCATTTCTCCGCCCTGAAGTGTGTCGAAGCGCCGGGCGCAAAAAACTGCTCGGCCGCCTCTGCGCTCATGTGGTGCCGAGTCATTTTCCAGCGACCAGTCTTGGCGTCCAGGTAGCGGTATTTGTGGACGATGTGCGGAGGTGCGGGCGATTCCATGGCTGCAAATACTGTATGAATATACAGTATCCGAGGCACGATCCTACGAGTCAACGTAGACAATGCAGACGTGGACCGATAGGCACGTATTGGGGCGCTGGAGAGCTTCTTTGCGCACAGCTTGCCCCAGCGCTATCCCCTTCGTGATCGGGCCACCACGCGCGCTCTACGCGTGCTGGAGGGGCTGCAGCGCGGTGGGGAGGGGCAGGGAAGAGGCAGGCAGGCTGGTGTCGCGACCTGGCGCGCGCCGTTGGGACCCCGCCTCACCCGCACGCTTCATCGGATGGAATCTTTGCAGTCGCACGTGGCCAAGCCGCCTTTGGGCCCAGTGGTGCAGCGTGACTCAGTGAGCATGAAGACCGCATGCGAATTTATGCAGCAGAACTATGCAGCGTGCCAATACGATCTACAACTCACGCCAGCTTGACCAAGGTATCCGACCATCGCATATAAAAGAGGAGGTATGGCTCGCGGATGTCCAAGATTTCGCTCACGGCGTCCCACTCAATCAATACCTTGGGCTGGCCGTCGTTTGCGAGGTTCGCGATGTGCAAGCAAGCGCCCGTAGTGCTTGAGCCTGAGGGCGTGTCTTTCTCACAGACTTCCTTGATTCGCCCAAGTAGTTGCGAGTAACGGAAGCGGAGTTGCGGAGGATCAAGCGCAACAGCTCTAAGGACGATCGTGTAGACATCACCGGTATCTCCGGCGCGCAGCCTGTACGTGATGCGGTCCGTGCCCCGAGTTTTTGGACCTTCGCGCAACTTCTCAAGGGTGCTTGAAAAGTCTGTGCTGGATGTCCTGTTGCAGACGCGAGAGAGAAATTCTTTGTTGTTTGTTGCTTTAAGTGGTGTACCCAATTTTTCGCGCACACCGAGTTCGTAACAAGCGTTTAGACAGATTGACTGCATGAGTTGGGGAGATCCCGCCGCTTCCTTGGCGAAGGCCAGAAGAAGGAGCGGGTCCGGTTCGATGCCCAGTTCACCAAATCCTTGGGAGCCAATTTTCTTCAGCGTTTCCGTGTCCCAGTAGTCAAAGTCAATTGGCACAAATCGACCCTGAAGATCCGGATTTGCTCTCAACAAATCTTCGGAGTGATAGGGTACCGAGGCACAAACAATTTCCACCCCCTTGTCGATAGCTTCTTTTATTTGCTCGGCAACGGATTTTTGGACCTCTGGCGGGATGTAGTGAAAGTCATCGATAAACACCACAAAGCCCGTCTTGGCCAACTCCCGAATCAGCAGTTGCAGATAGTCTACCGGTTGGCTTGTCGACGAGGTTGTCTTATCCCCGAGTGTTCCAGCTGCTTGGCCACTGATCTCACCCTTTGCGATCAGTGCGTCCATAGAGCCTTTTCCGCCAACACTGACCGAGGCTGATCGATTCACTTCTGACGAGCTGCCGGTTGGAATCTCTGTCCCGATCTGATGGAAAACCTTCAGCCAAAGCTGGTCTGGAGCAGTAACGCCAGCGCCTGTCACGGGCACCAAATAGTCCGGGCCAACGACGTTCTTCACGAAGACTGTCTTGCCCGACTTCGACGGACCAGAGATTGTGATGAGAAGCCCTTGCTCTCGGGCGTCTTTGAAGGTCTGCTCGCGGCTTTCGAGATGCTCGCGTACGAATGTAATTGTGGGGTTCTTACCAGGGGTAAAGACCTCTGTTGCTCGCATGGACCTTCCTCTCGGGTCGTGGGTTACGGATGATCATATATCACCGCATGCATCTCACAAACCGCAGATTTGCGCTGACGAACATTGGCACGGTAGGTGAAAGTCGTACGCTCTGCTTCAAGTAGGGCTAGCCCCTTAGAAGTGTCTGTCGCCAGTGCATTCGCATACATCGTTTGGTTGGGCGGCAGTACCGGCCGAGTACGTCTGGCAGCAAGCGCCTGCATCTCTTCGCCCCAATTGGCCGCCCTACCTTTGTTTTGACGAACACAATCTCGGGCGAGCATCGGAAAAAGGTAACTTCCGTAACCCCACCCCCAAAAGCAACGCATCTCTTTGATTTATCAACACTTTTCGGATTACCCCGACAAGGTAATGTTGAGTAATCGAAAAGGTAATCCCCTCGTAAGTCCTTGATTCTTATAGATCAGCGCAAGGGAAGAGGTGACTCTCTACAAAGGTAACGAGATTACCTACAGGTTACCAAGAAATTACCTCTACTCGAATCCCTGCAAAGCCTTGTCCCACAAAGGTTTGCGGCCGAACCGGCCTGGGAGATTACCGAGATTACCTTTTTCCGATGGTCAACTGTAGGAGCGGGAAGGGACCAGGTGCCCGGTCGGTGGCGCGAGTGTCGACGCTCTCATGCTGTTCTTCGTTCGACCTATCAGCTTCGGGTTACGCCGCCGCCTGGTCACCCCTCAGCTGCAGGACAACGCCCGTTCGCCCGCTGCAGTACCTGGCCCAGTCCTCCATCATCTTCCGCCGGCGCTCCAGCATGTCGCCGCGACGGTAGGCGCCTTCCACCTTGCTCTCGACGGCATGGGCGAGCGCCATCTCGGCCAGCGAGTCGGGGTATTCGGTGCATTCGGCCACCCAGTCGCGGAACGTCGACCGGAAACCGTGGACGGTGACGTCGCTGTAGCCCATGCGGTCGAGCATGTTGAGCATGGCCATGTTCGACAGCGGTTTTCCCTTCTTCTGGCCGGGGAACAGGTAGTCGGTGGCCGTCGTCATCGCTTCCTGCACCAGGCGTACAGCGTCGGCGCAGAGGGGCACGCGCAGCTCCTTTTCCATCTTCATGCGGTCGGGCGGCACGGTCCACACGCGGCGCTCCAGGTCGAATTCTTCCGGTCGAGCGTGCAGCGCTTCGGTCGTCCGCACACAGGTCAGGATGAGCAGATGCAGCACGCGGGCCGCCGGCGCGTCGCGCGCCGTGAGCTGCGGCATGAACTCCGGAATCTGTTGCCAGGGAAGGGCCGGGTGGTGCTTCACCTTCTTAGACCGCTCGCGCTTTGGCAGCAGCTTGTCCAGGTGGCCGCGCCACCGCGCGGGGTTCTCGCCGGATCGCTTACCCAGGACTTTGGCCGCGTCGAGCACGCATTCAATGCGGCCGCGCACCCGGCTGGCCGTCTCGGCCTTCTTCGTCCAGATCGGCTGCAGCACGCGCAGGACCATCGCCGTGTCTACGTCCCGGACGTCGACGTCGCCCAAGATGGGGTAGGCGTAGGTGGTGAGTGTGTTCTCCCACTGCTGCGCGTGCTTCGCGTTCTTCCAGCCCTCGCGCTGCGACTCGATGTACATGCGCGCGGCTTCGCGGAAAGGCATCGAATTGGGGGTAGCTTCGGCGGCGCGCTGGCGCTCTTTGCGCTCCTCGATGGGATCGATGCCGCAGGCCACCAGCTTGCGGCAGCGGGCCGCCTCGGCCCGGGCCTCCGCCAGGGAAATGGCGGATAGCGGGCCAAGCCCCATCTCGCGCGCACGCTTGGCCAGCGAGTAGCGGTAGATCCATGACCGCGAGCCACTATCGGAAATCTGGAGATACAGGCCGCCGCCGTCGGCGTGGTAGCCAGGCGTCAGCAGTTTGGCGACGCGCAGAGCATTGAGGCGGTGTATCTGTCTGGAGGAAGCCATACCCACAATCCTACCCACAATTGAGGGTGGGATTATTTGGGAGGCCCTGGGACGAGGCAAGAACGCTTTTACCCACGGAACCCGCTATTTAGCGGGGACTGCGAGAGCGTCTGGGACACAGCGAGAGTCGCTGAGAATGAATCCTGGCGGAGAGAGGGGGATTCGAACCCCCGATAGGCTATTAACCTATACACGCTTTCCAGGCGTGCGACTTAAACCGCTCATCCATCTCTCCGGAAGCCCGCGATTGTAGCACACCGGGCGAGCTAGCCAACCCCTCCAGCCTTGGTCTGGCCCGGTTTGCCGGATCTCCTGCGCAGCCCCCGACCGAGGGTGTCCACTATTGCCGCTGCAAGCCGTTTGAACGTACGCTTGCCCAGCAAAGAAAAATCACAAGGACAAGGAGACCACCGCCCCATGGATCTGGACGTCAACCACAAGCCGGTCAGTGTTGAGTGCGACCCGGCCACGCCCCTGCTATGGGTGCTGCGTGATCACCTGAACCTGACAGGTACGAAGTTCGGCTGCGGCGTCGCGGCGTGCGGCGCATGCACCGTACACGTGGACGGTGCGGCCGTGCGGTCCTGTGTGCTGCCGGTGGCGGCTGTGGCCGGCAAGCACATCACCACCATCGAAGGACTAGCCGGCGGCGAGGGCAAACGCCACGCGCTGCAGCAAGCCTGGATTGACGAGCAGGTGCCCCAGTGCGGCTATTGCCAGTCCGGCATGCTCATGGCCGCGGCGGATTTGCTGGCCCAACACCCTGACCCGACGGATGCCGACATCGACGCGGCCATGACCAACATCTGCCGTTGTGGCACATATCCGCGCATGCGCGCCGCTATCAAGCGCGCTGCCAAGGCGTTGCGGGAGGGCCGCGCATGAACGCGAAGACTACAAAACCGCGCAGCGGACGCCGCCGTTTCCTGCTCGGCGCCCTCGGCATCGGTGGCGCACTCGTCGTCGGTTGGGGCGTGATGCCGCCGCGCAGCCGCGTGGGCGATCCGGACATCTTCCCCGAGCACAAGGGCGAGATTGCCCTGAACGGCTGGATCAAGATCAAACCCGAAGGCGACGTCGTGCTCGCCATGCCGCGTGTGGAGATGGGTCAGGGCATCCACACCGCGCTGTCGATGCTGGCGGCCGAAGAGCTGGACATTCCGCTCGCGCGCGTGCGCATCGAAAGCGCGCCGGTGGAGCGCATCTACGGCAACGTCGTCGCCATGGGCGACAGCTCATTGCCGCTGCATCCCGATAGCGCAGACAAGACCTGGGCACGCGCACTGCACTGGATCATGGCCAAGAGCGCGCGTGAGATCGGGCTCATCATCACCGGCGGCAGCAGCAGCACCGCCGATGGCTGGCAGCCCGTGCGCGAGGCCGCCGCCACGGCGCGTGCAGCGTTGGTGCAAGCCGCCGCGCGCGAATGGAACGTGCCGGCTGCAGACGTCAGCATCCGTGAAGGCCAGTTGATCGGGCCCGGCGGCAAACAGTCTACGTTCGGCGAGATGGCCAAGTCGGCGCGCGGTATTTCTGCACCGTCCAACGTGACGCTCAAGCCGGCTTCGCAATTCCGGTTGATCGGCAAACCGGCGCCGCGCAACGATCTCGCTGCGAAGACGGATGGCAGCGCGCGTTTCTCCATCGACACGCGCCTGCCCGGCATGCTGTATGCCGCGGTCGTGATGTGTCCGGTGTTTGGCGGCAAGCTCAAGACGTTCCAGTCGAAAGCGGCGCTTGGCATGCCGGGCGTGCGTTACGTGGTGCCGTTCGAGGGCGCAGGCGGCGGCGCGCCGGGCGTGGCCGTCGTGGCAGACCATTACTGGCAGGCCCGGCAGGCGCTCGCAACGCTCGAACCCGTGTGGGACAACGGCCCGCATGCCAAGCTCGATTCCGCAGGCATTCGGCAGCAGCTCGTCAGCGCGCTAGACAGCGACAAGGGCGGCTTCACGTATCGATCGACGGGCGACGGCCTGAAAGCCTTCGACAAGACCGATGGCGCCACCATCGTCGAGGCCGAGTACACCGCGCCGTATCTTGCGCACGCCACGATGGAGCCGATCAACTGCACCGCGCAGGTGACGTCGGAGGGCGTGCATCTCTGGGCACCGACGCAGGTCGCCACGCTGGCACAGCTGGTGGCGGCGCGCGCGGCCGGCGTGAGCGGCGACAAGGTCCATATCGACATCCCCCTCATCGGAGGCGGTTTCGGGCGACGGCTGGAATCGGACTTCATCGGCCAGGCCGTGACCATCGCCACCAAGACCGAAGGCAAGCCCGTGCAGGTGATCTGGTCGCGCGAGGAAGACGTCCGCCACGACTTCTATCGCCCGCACGCCATCGCCCGGCTCAAGGCGCGTGTCCAGAACGGCAAGGTCACCGCGATTGCTTCGCGCAGCGCCGGCCAATCGATTCTTGCGGGCGAGCTGGATCGACTGTTCGGTGCGCCATCAGCAGGCATCGATCGCTACACCGCCGAAGGCCTGTTCGACCTGCCGTACGAAATCGAACACGAGCACATCGCGCATCTGGCGGTCGATCTGCCGGTTCCCGTGGGCTTCTGGCGCAGCGTGGGGCACTCGTACAACGGGTTCTTCATGGAGGGCTTTCTCAACGAGGTGGCGGCCCAGGCCAAGCTTGACCCGCTGGCGATCCGGCGCGAGTTGCTGAAGGACCATCCGCGTGAGTTGAAGGTGTTGGACACGGCGGCGCAGGCAGCCGGTTGGGGACAACCGCTGGCCCCCGCCGCTGACGGCGCACCGCGTGCGCGCGGCATTGCGCTGCACCCGAGCTTCGGCTCCGTGGTCGCGCAGGTCGTGGAGGTGTCGATGAAGGACGGCAAGCCGCGTGTGCATCGCGTTGTCTGTGCTGTCGATTGCGGCACGGTGGTCAACCCGGGCATCGTTGCGCAGCAGATGGAAAGCGCGGTCATCTTTGGTCTGTCGGCGGCGCTGTACGGCCGGATCGACATCAAGGACGGCCAGGTCGTGCAGTCGAACTTCACAGACTACCCGGCGCTCAAGATGGCCGAGACACCCGTCATCGAAACGCACATCGTGCCGAGCACGGCGGAGCCCAGCGGCATGGGTGAGGTGGGAGTCCCCCCCATCGCGCCGGCTGTGGCGCACGCCGTGGCGCAGTTGACCGGTAAGCCGGTGCGGCAGTTGCCAATGGTGTGATGCTGCTGCACTGAACGAAAAAGCCGCAGGCGCAAACCTGCGGCTTTCTTTTTGGAGCGATGCCGCCTGGCTCAGGCCGCGCCCGGAAACACCGGCTCGCCCAGATTCAGCATCAGCCGATTCGCCCAGGCAAAGATGGCCACGGCGTGTATCAAGTCGAGAATTTCTGCGTCGGTCAGGCCAGCGTCCTTGAGCGGTTTCAGGTCTTCGCCGCGCACGTCGCCGGGGCGCAGTGTCAGGTCGATCGAGAACAGCACGATGGCACGCTCGCGCGCGTTCGTGCCCGCGATGTGCGGGTCTTCAAAGACCTGCTTGATCACGTCGTTGCGCCTGGCAAGCTGCTCGAAGCGCTGTGCGTGGACGGATGCGCAATACACGCAGCCGTTGACGCGCGACACCACTGCGCTGGCGAGTTCGCGTTCAGCGCGCGACAGGCCGCCCGGGGCATACATGATCGCGTTGAACGCCGCCGAGCGCTGACGCAGGATCTCGGGCTGGTGAACGAGAAACCGGTAGTAGTCGGACGTTTTCGCCTTCGGATGGCTCTCTTCGAGTACGGCGATCTGCTCGGGCGTGGCACGGTCGAGGTCGACCACATCGAGCCACGCTTGCCACTCGAGCGATTCGTTGGTGAAGCCGTGGGCGCGGATGATCTCGGTCATGCTGCGGTCTCCGTGGAGGCGGTGGCGTTGCCGCTGCCGGCGGCTTCGCGAAGGGCGCGCAAGCCGGCGACGAGCCGCGTCTGATACGACAGAAAGGCGATGAGCTGCGCGAGCGTCACGACGTCGGCCGTGGCCAGGCCCGCCGCGGGCAATCGCAACAGCGCATCGCGGTCGCCCTCGATGGGGCGTTCGACGAGCGTGCGCGTGAAGGCGAGGATGGCACGCAGGCGGGCGTCGGTCAGCGTGTCGATATCGCCGTGGTCGACGGCTTGCAGGGCATCTGCGTCGACCGGCGTATTCGCGAGGCGCGCGCGGTAGTGTTCGGCCAGTTCGGGCGCCGGGGTGAGGCGGCAGGCATAGAGCGCGACGAGCAGGCGTTCGCCCAACGGCAGGCCGGGCAGGTCTGCATCGAACAATGCGTCGTAGCTGCCCTGCGTGGCCGTGGCGACCTTTTCGCGGGCATGGCGCAGCGCATGCGTGGCGCTGCCGTCTTCCAGGCCGGCAATCTGGTCGACCACATCGTGTGCGGGCGTGAAATCCATTGATGAAAGGCTCCGGGAATCGGGTACGGACGCGCCGCGCGCGGCCACCGCGCTGGCGAGGAAGCGAAGCACTGCTGCCCACGACTGGGCGTCGGCGCGAGCGTTGGCGCGCGGCTCGCCGCCGCCGGTGCTGATGCGGCCCGACACCGGGTGCGCATAGACGAGCTGCGTGGTCGGCACGTATGGGAAGACGATGGCGTGACCCGCGCCTTCATAGTCGAAATGTTGGACGGGGTAGGGGTGGCGTACCTCGGCCAATTTGGTCGTCACCATGCGCGAGTAGTCGCTCGAGGGCCACGAGCCGTCATCGGTGGCGGAGAGCAGGAGGACCGGTCCACGCGCGCGCTCAATGCGGATGCGAGCGCGCGCCACCGCGTCTGCATCCTGCAGCGCGGTGCGGATGGCGCGTTCATGCCGATGCGGCGCGGGGCCTTCGTCGAACGGTGCCCAGGTCGCCGTGCGGTTGCCTTCCCACAGATGCGGCAGCGGCTGACCTCGATACAGCCACGTGGGGCCTTCGCGGCCGACAGCGGGGTCGGCGGCGTTCTGCCCGCTGTGCACGACGGCGCCCGGCACGTAACCGATGACCGCAGATACCGCTTCCGGGAACGTCGCGCCCAGCAGCAATGCCAGTTCACCCCCGCGCGACTGGCCGCTCACGGCAACGAAGTCGTGCAGCGGCTCCACGCGTTTGCGCAGCCAGGCAAGCGCGCGCTCGAAATATTCGAGTGGCGTATTCGAGATGTAGTCCGACAGCCCCGGCGCCTTGAAGTAGGCCAGCGCAAACGCCGCATAGCCGTGCGAGGCATACAGCGCCGCGCGTGGCTCGTTGATGCCGCCGCCCGAGCCGTTGAGGATCAGCACGGCAGGGCGGGGCCCCGGGTGCGCATACGGATCGGGCAGGTACAGCGTGCCGACCAGACCGTGCTCATTCTCCGGTGCGCGCACATCGTGGCGCGTCACGCCAGGTGCGGCCAGCCGTTGGACGAAGCGCGCATGGATCGACTCGCCATTGGCCGTGGCCGTGAGCGTGGTCGTCAACGGCTCAGTGGCAGCCAGCGGAAACACCTCGCGCGCCTTGCCGTCTTCCGGCCGCTGGCTCCAGATGACGCCCATCGCGCTGACGCCGGTGTAGTCACCCGAGACAGGCGCGTCGCGCGTGAGGTCGACGGTGCCTTGCGCATCCGCAACGAATGCGGCACGGCTGTGCCACAACACGCCATTGCCGCGACGCGTTTGCGCCACGATGCCGACCTGCGCGCCGGGCGCAAGCCCCGTCACGACGATGCTGCGCGATACGTCGATCAGGTCATCTGTTGGCGTGACGCCGAGCGCGAACGTTCCCATGGCGCTTACTTGCCGTCCTTGGTGACCATTTGGGCTGCTGTGCGATCGCTCGTCATCGGCGTCACCTTCAGGCCCTTCTTGGCGGCCCATACGTTCTGGTAGTGGTACAGCGGCATCACGCCCACGTCATCCGAGACCAGCTTGACCGAGTGGCGAAGAATGGCCGCACGCTTTTCGACGTTGAATTCCTCGGTGGAGGCGTTCAATGCGTTGTCGACAGCCGCGTTGCTGTAGTGGCCCCAGTTGGACGCACCCAGACCCTTCTTGGTGTCGACCGTGGCGAGCACGTTGACCAGCGCGTAGCTCGCCTCGCCCGTACCGTTGCCCCAGGCCAGCATGCTCATCGCATATTCGTTCTTGTTGGCGCGGCCGGAGTAGACGGACCAGGGCACCACTTCCACACGCGCCTTTACGCCGATGCGGGTCCAGAACTGCGCCACCGCCTGCGCCGTTTCGGGGCCTTGCGGATAGCGGTCGTTCGGCACGTGGATCACCAGGTTGAAGCCCTGCGGAAAGCCAGCGTCAGCCAGCAGCTTCTTGGCCTGCGCGGGGTCGTAAGCGATGTCCTTCACATCGGGGTTGTAGCCGTACGTGTCGGACGGCATCCACTGGTTGGCGACGGTGGCGGCGCCCTGCAGGATGCGGTCGACGATCGCTTTCCGGTCGATCGCGAGCGACAGCGCGCGGCGTACGCGCACATCCAGCAGCGGATTGTTCGGCAGCGGCTTGCCGTCGTTGCCGGTGATGTAGTCGTTCGGCCCCTTGCGGAAGCTTGGTTGCAGCAGCATCACGCGCAGGCCCGGATAGGCGAACACCTTCACGTTGGGCGACTGACGCAGGCGCGCCAGGTCAGACACCGACACCTTGTCGATGACATCGACTTCGCCTGAAAGCAGGTTGGCCGTGCGAGCGGCAGCGTTGTTGATGTAGCGGTAGTTGACCTTCTCCCAGAGCTGCTTGTCGCCCCAGTAGTTGTCGTTGCGCGCCATCACCACGCGATCGCCCGGCACATACGAGACGAACTTATAGGGGCCGGTACCCACCACGGCACGGCCGGCGTTGTAATCCTCGGTGGAAGACTTCTCACCCACGTGCTTGCTGACGATGTGCACGGATGCCAGGTTCAGCGGCAAGTCGGGGCTCGGGATGGTCGTCTTGATGATGAGCGTGAGCGGGTCTTTGGCCGTGACGGACTCCACGGTGCGCAGATAGCCCGCGAACGTTGCCACGCTGCCCGGCACGCTGCGCGCGCGCTGGTACGAGAAGATGACGTCGTCCGCCGTGAACGGCTGGCCGTCGTGCCATTTCACGTTCGGGCGCAGCTTGAATTCCCACGTCTTCGGGTCCAGCGTCTTCCATGACAGGGCCAAACCGGGCTGCAGCTTGTTCCACTTGTTCTCGACCAGCAGATCCCAGAAGTGCACGTCGACGGAGCGGTCGCCTGCGTGATTGTTCAACTGCGGGTCGAGCGATGAGAGCGGATCGGCAAAGGCGATGTTCAGGGTTTGCGCGCTGACAGCGCCGGCAGCTGCAAACAGTGCAACAGCAAGCGACGAGGCAAGGAGGCGTTTCACGTGGGTTCCCATTTCCTGTTTTTGGAATCGTTGGCTTATTGAATGTCGTTCAGGTCGCGTCGTTCAAATGACAGGCGCTGACATGGTTGACCGCAATGCCGCGCAGCGTCGGCGTCTCGGTCTTGCAGCGGGGCATGGCGTGCGGGCAGCGCGGGTGGAAATGGCAGCCCGTTGGCGGATGCAGCGGGCTCGGCATCTCGCCTTGAATGGCTGTAAACGTCTTGTGCCGGGCCGACAGGCGCGGAATCTCCGCCAGCAAGGTCTGCGTGTAAGGATGGTTCGGGCGGCGGAAGACTTCCTCCGCCGGAGCCGATTCCACCACGCGGCCGAGGTACATGATCACCACCCGGTCGGACAGGTGTTCCACCACACCCAGGTCGTGGCTGATGAACAGGTAGGTCAGGTTGAGCTGCTCGCGCAGATCCATGAACAGGTTCAGGATCTGCGCCTGGATCGACACGTCCAACGCTGCCACCGCTTCGTCGCAAACCAGCATCGAAGGCTGCACCGCCAGCGCACGCGCAATGCCGATGCGCTGGCGCTGGCCGCCGCTGAACTGATGCGGGTAGCGGTCGCGCAGGGCGGGGTCCAGGCCGGCGCGTTGCATCTGCGCGGCCACATAATCGGCAAAGTTGGCGCGGTCGGTCAGGCCATGCACGCGCGCCGCTTCGCCAACGATTTCTTCCACACGCAGGCGGGGGTTGAGGCTGGCGTACGGGTCCTGGAAGATCATCTGGATCTTCAGGCGGGCCGCGCGGGCTTCCTCGGCGGAGAGCGCGTCGACAGCCTTGCCGTCCACGCGCACCTCACCGGCCGAAGGCGGCATCAGGCCCGCAGCAATGCGGCCGAGGGTGGATTTGCCGCAGCCCGATTCGCCGACGAGGCCGACAACTTCACCTGGTTGGATCGCAAGGTCGACGCCATCAACAGCACGAACGATTGCAGGCGGATGCGCCAGGCCAAAGCGTTGCAAGACGCGATCACCCGCACCGACCTTGCGATCGCCAAAGCGTTTGCTGACCTGCTTGAGTTCAACGAGCGGCGTACTCACGCGACCTCCCGCGAGGACGCGTGCTGCGCGCCGGGATGGAAGCAGCGGACGAGGCGCCCCGGCAGCGGTTGCGTGATTTCCGGCGTGACGCCGCAGACCTCGGTGGCGCGCGGGCAGCGTGCTGCAAACGCGCAGCCTGCCGGCAGCGACAGCAGGTTCGGCGTCATCCCGGGAATTTGGCGCAGGCGCTGGCCGCGGCGGTTCTCGCTGGGCAGGCTGTCGATCAGGCCCATGGTGTAGGGGTGCAGCGGGGCATCGAGCACGGCATCAACCGGACCGTGTTCGACGATGCGCCCGGCGTACATCACAGCCACCTCGTCTGCCAGGCCGGCCACGACAGACAGGTCATGCGTGATCCAGATCAGCGCCGTGCCGTGCATGCGCGCGAGCTTCTGCACTTCGGACAGGATCTGCGCCTGGATGGTCACGTCCAGCGCCGTGGTCGGTTCGTCGGCAATGATCAGGTCGGGCCGATGCAGCATCGCAATGGCAATCGCCACGCGCTGGCGCATGCCGCCCGAAAGCTGATGCGGGTACGCCCGCAGCCGTTCTTCGGGGCTCGGAATGCCCATCAGGCCGAGCGTGTCGCGCGCGTGGTCCCACGCCTGCTTGTGGCTCATGCTGCTGTGCGCGCGCACGGCCTCGATCATCTGGGCATCGATGCGCAGCACGGGGTTGAGCGTCATCATCGGGTCCTGGAAGACCATGGCGATGCGGTTGCCCTGCAGCTTGCGCAATTCGCGCGGGGCGAGCTTGGTGAGATCGCGACCCTGGTAGAGGATCTCGCCGCCGACCACACGGCCGGGCGGGTCCACCAGGCCCATGATCGAGAAGCCGGTGACGGACTTGCCTGAGCCGGATTCGCCCACCAGCCCGAGGATGCGCCCGCGCGCGAGCGAGAACGACACATCGTCCACCGCCGGCAGTACGCCTTCACGTGTGAAGAAATGCGTGCGCAGGTTGCGGACTTCGAGGGTGGTCGCGTTGGTGGACGCCGTCATCGTTGCGTCCTCGGGTTCAGCACTTCCCGCAGGCGGTCGCCCACCAGGTTGATGGCCACCAGCGCCAGCAACAGCGCAATGCCAGGATAGAAACTGATCCAGTACTGGCCTGAGAGCATGTATTGGTATCCGTTGGAAATCAGCAGGCCCAGAGACGGCTCGGTAATCGGCACGCCCAGGCCCAGAAACGACAGCGTTGCCTCCAGCGTGATCGCGCGCGCCACCTGCAGCGTGCCTACGACGATCAGCGGCGGCAGGCAGTTTGGCAGGATGTGCCTGAGCGCAATGCGCCAACCGGGCAGGGCGAGCGAGCGGGCGGCTTCCACGTATTCGCGGCGACGCTCGACCAGCGCTTGCCCGCGCACCGTCCGCGCGTAATACGCCCACTCCAGCACCACCAGCGTCAGCACGACATTGGTGATGCTCTTGCCCAGATAGGCGAGGATCATCATCGCCACCAGCACCGACGGGAACGACAGCAGCAGGTCGACCGTGCGCATGATGATGCTGTCGACGCGGCCGCCGGCATACGCCGCAATGAGGCCGAGCAGCGTGCCGATCACGGCGGCCACGGCGGCCGAACCGATCCCCACGCCCAGGCTGATGCGCAGGCCATAGAGGATGCCGGAATACAGGTCACGCCCCTGGCCATCGGTGCCGAGCCAGTACGTGAACGTCCCCAAGCCATTCGGCGAACCCGGTGGCAGGCGCGAATCCAGCACGTCGAGCTGCATCAGGTCGTATGGGTTCTGGGGCGTGATCCACGGTGCGGCCAGCGCGGCCAGCATCAGGATCACGACCACGGCGAGCCCAAAGACGGCGGTCTTGGATGCCAGAAAATCGGACGCCACGCGGCGCCACGGCGATTGCTTGCGCGGGGCGGCCACCGTCGCTGCGGTGGTGGGTTGCGGAGTTGTATTCATCATGCAGCCTCCGCGCTGTCCGCTGCGCGCACGCGCGGGTCCAGCAGCCGATACAGGATGTCGACGATCAGGTTGAGCGACACGAACAGGCACACCACGACGATGAGGTACGACACGATGACCGGCCGGTCCAGCGAGTTGATGCTATCCAGAATGAGCTTGCCCGCGCCGGGCCACGCAAAGATGCTTTCCGTCACCACCGCAAAGGCGATGGTCGAGCCCAGCTCCAGGCCCAGCACCGTCACCAGCGGGATCAGCGTATTGCGCAGCACGTGCGCCAGCACCACGCGCAGCGGCGACAGGCCCTTGGCACGCGCGAACTTCACGAAATCCAGTGGCAGCACCTCGCGCACGCCGGCAGACGTCAGCCGCAGCACCAGAGAGAGCTTGAACAGCGACAGGTTGACCGCCGGCAGCACTAGGTGCCGCAGGCCATCCACTGTCAGCCACGACCATTCGATGCCGAACAGACGCGCCGTTTCGCCGCGCCCGCTGGCGGGCAACCAGCCGAGGCTCACGCTGAACGCCATGATCAGCATCAGGCCCACCCAGAAGGTCGGCAGCGAAAATCCCACCACGCTGCCCGTCATCAGCAGGCGCGACACCGGATGACGCGGATACAGCCCCGCGAACAGCCCCAGCGGCACCCCGATCACCACCGCGATGATCAGCGCAGAAAACGCCAGCTCCAGCGTAGCCGGCAGGCGTTGCAGGATCAGTTGGATGGCCGGTTCGTTGTAGACAAAGCTCTTGCCGAGATTGCCGTGCAGCGCGCCTTTCAGGAAGGCGAGGTACTGCTCCCAGAGCGGTTTGTCGAGGCCCAGTTCGGCAATGATGCGCGCGCGGTCGATCTGGTCTACGTCCTGGCCGATCAGAATGTCGACCGGGTTGCCGATGGCGTGCAAGCCGATGAAGACGATCACCGTCATCACCAGCACGACCAGCAGCGCCTGGCCCATGCGGCGGATGAGCCAGCCTGTCATCGTGCAGCCTCCTGGCCGGAAGTGGCATTCGCCTCCGCACCGGGCGGCGGCGCGGGCGTCCATTCATCGCCAAAGATTTCCGGCTCGGCATAGGCCTGGATGGCGGCGTAGTGTCCGTCGATGTCTTCCTGGTACAGCAAGCCGGCAATGCCTTGCGCCAAGCGCTTCGCACCCTCGCTGATGGCGGGGATGTCGCCCGAGACGCTGCCGTGCGTGACGGACGCGGGATAACAGAAGCAATGCACGCGCGACAGGCCGGGCAGCGTGCCGGGCGTTTTCTCGCGAAACTCGAACGCGTGGCCGAGGTCGGGCGAATCGGCCAGTTCCGCGTCTTCCTCGCCTGGGCGCGGCGTGTAGCGGTCGCGCCATTGGCGAATGTGCGGTGCCAGTGCGCTGAACTCGGGGCGCGAGGCCCAATCGGTGCGAAAGCCCGTCGAGAAGATCAGGAAGTCCAGTTGGAATACGCCCTTGGTCGTGGCCACGTGCAGCACGCCGTCGTGCTCGTCCACGCCCAGGATGCCGCAACCCAGGTTGAAGCGCGCATTCGGGTGCCGAGACACACGCAGCGTGCTGCCGCGCGGCGGCGGGACCTGCTCGACATTGATGTAATGACGGATGCGCCATTTCCAGGCATCGGTCAGGTGCAGGTGACCATGCACGAGGCCTGGGCACCCGGCGCCCTTGCCCTTGTTCACGCGTGGCAGGTCGGGCCGGCGGATCAGCATGTCCACGCTGGCGGCGCCGGCCTCGAGCGCCGTCGCTGCCGAATCCATCGCGGATGCGCCTGCACCGATCACGCCCACGCGCTTGCCGGCCAGCGTGCCGTAGTCCATCTCGTCAGACGAATGCGCCCACCAGCGGCGCGGCAGCCGATGCGCAAAATCGGGCACGGATGCGCCGCCAAGCCCGTCCCGGCCGGTAGCGAGCACCACGCGGCGCGCAAACACGCGCTGCGTCGGTTGGCACGGCGCGTCGATCAGCAATTCAACGGCGCCATCCACGCGCGGGTGGATGGCCTTCACGTGCTGTTCGTTGCGCACGTCAAGCTGCAGCACGCGGCGGTACCAGCGCAGGTAGTCCATCCATTGCAGTCTCGGGATCTTGTCGAGCACCTCCCACGCTTCGGTGCCGAACTGCGCTTCAAACCATGCGCGAAACGTCAAGGCCGGCAGGCCGAGCGCAGGGCCGGTCAACTGCTTTGGCGAGCGCAGCGTTTCCATGCGCGCCGTCGTTGCCCATGGGCCTTCGAAGCCGGCGGGCGAGCGGTCGAACACCACCACGCCGATACCGAGATGCTTGAGCGATGCCGAGGCCGCCAGGCCTGCCATGCCGCCACCGATGACGGCCACATCCAGCACGGATTGGCCCTCCAACGTGTGCGGCAGCGTCCAGTTCTTCGCGGGCAGCTCCAACCACGACAGGTCCTGGTGCAAACGCGCTTCGAGCGCCGCGAGCCCGGTCACTTGCAGCGCATTGTCTTCTTGTGCAGCGGTCATGCGGACGCGCCTTCGGTTTCGTTGATGGGTTCGCCGTACAGCACCTGCAGCATGTTGGCGTGGCGCGCCGGGTCGTGCAGCTTGCAGTCCGGCAGCAGGCGCTGGGCTGCCCGCGCGAGGGCGTCGGTCAATGAGGTCACCCCCGCCGATGGCCGCCTGGCCTCGGGGGTGATCACGCCAAAGAAGAAAGGGATATCGGCGTCGATCGGGCGCACTGTCACGCCGTCGATCGGCACGCCGTATGCCGTCACAGGCTCCAGCAACGCGACGCCCAGGCCCGCGCGCACGGCGGTCAGCGCATTCAGCGAGGCGTTGGTCTCGATGAGGGCGGTGGGCTCTACGCCGGCCTTCGCCAGCGCCTGGTCCAGACGGCGGCGCAGGCGATACGGGTTGTGCATCGTGATGATGCGATGTCCCGCGCAATCGGCCAGCGCAACACGGCTGCCGGCGGCCAGCGGGTCCTGGGTCTGCAGGGCAGCCACGCACGCGGCTTCGCCGATCCAATGCACCGTGACGCCGCGATGTTCCAGCGGCAGGCTGCTGATGCCCAGGTCGGCCGCGCCGGTCAGCACGGCGTGCACCACCTGCTCGGGCGAGGCACTGCGAATCTGGACGTGTTGCGCGAGTTCCGGCTCGTCGGCCAAGGCGGCGGGCAACAAACCGGCGGCCAATGCCGACGTGGCCGCAAGGCGCAGCGGGCGTGCCTCGCCACGCGCGATTTCTTCGGCGCGCGTGCGAATCTGACGTAAGCTGATCAGCGTATGCTCAACGTCTTCGTACAGCAGGAAACCCTGCTCCGTGGGCGATACGCGGGGCCCGGCTCGTGTGAACAAGGCGTAGCCAATCTCGGCTTCCAGATCCTGGATGAGCCGGCTGATGGCAGGCTGCGAGCGTCCCAGCAGCTTGCCCGCCGCGGTGACGCTGCCGGTCGACATGACCGCGGCAAACGCTTCGAGTTGTCGGAGTTCCATCCGCCTGTTTGATCCCAGTCATGCATGTGGTTCCTGCATTCTGGTAGAGGCAGTATGCGAATTCCAAATAGTATTTTCTTATGTACTCATGCGTTTTGCGCTGGCAACCGCTATTTCGTGCGGTACAGCAACTGCCCAGGCAGGCCCGCGCACCAGCGTCCACACTTTATCTGACGAACGTGCCGTGCGGCCCGATCACCGTCGACCCGCCATCGTTCGGTCCTTTGCGCAGGTTGGGGCCGTAGCGAATGTCCAACCCACCGATGTCAATCTTGCCGGCTGATCCCAGTCCTGCGCCACAGACGGCGCGTGTCGAGGACTTTTCAATTTCCCTAGGGCTGCAACCTTGCCGCACCGCTTCCTGCCGGGTTCTGCCCAAAAAAAAACCGCCGTACGAGACGGCGGCATGGCTGGTCAGCGAAACGTCGATCAGTTGTTCTGCTTCGTGATCTTCGTGCCTTCGACCGATGCGCCGGCCATCAGGCCTGCGTTGGTCAGGTTGAAGCCGATGATCGGCTGCTGGGCGGTATTGGTATCGACCGCGCCGTTCGCACCGATCTTTGCCAGTGCCACGGTGGCATCCACGCCGGCCGTCCAGCCCTGGCTCGCCTGAAATTTCTGCAGCGCTTCGTCCGTCATGAACAGGATGATCAGCGCACGCGACTGCGCGCCGGCCTGGAAGCCCACCGACGCCGAGGCGATGTTGTAATAGCCCAGCGGACGGCCGCCGCCGGTGCGCAGCACGCCTTCGCCGTACTGGCCGCCTACGACGAAGCCGGCGTTCAGCACCGACGGGAACACCAGGACGCCCTTGGCGCGTGCCACCAGCTCACGCGAACCGCTGGCCGTGGTGTACAGGCGGGACAGCACGGAATCGGCTTGCGAGTTGGTGGTGGCGTGCTTGTTGGTGGACGACATCACGTCGGAGCCCTGCGCATTCGGGCTGGTCGTGGTACACGCGGCGAGCTGGGTACCGAGCAGTGCGACAGCAGCAAGCGCGGCGGCGCGGGTGACGATGGTCTGGCGGCTAATGAGGTTCTTTTTCATGGCGATTGATCTCACTGTCTTTGTTGTTGACGAGGGACACAGGCACACGCGTCCCGGCTCTGACTCGGTCCCATGCAAAGCGCAAGGGTTGTCGAAAGAGGAGAGAGCAAGCGGCGTGCCCGCCATATCGAATAAGCGCCGGAGCGCTCAGTTCCTGACATTAGGCGAGATTTGTGCCCCATGTGGCGCTTTTCCTTCACTGCTTTGTAAAAACGCAAGCCGACCGCAATACAGGTAGCTTTTTCACCTGCAACAAAAAACCGGCGCGTGGGCCGGTTCTTTGTGCGAAGCGGAAGGGGGGGGCGCTCAGATCCAGATGATCAACGCCGCCACGCCAATGATCAGACCGAACTTCACTACGTAGTAGACCTTGCGGTTCCAGGCCTTGAAGCGGCGGCGGTACTGGCCCATCACCCATACATAACGAAACAGCTTGTTGATGCCGCCGGTCTGGTCGCCGTCGTCGTTGGGCGAGCTGGCGGCAGTCATGACCTTGCGGCCCAGCCATTTATTGATGCGCTGCGCCCAGCCGAATTTCATCGGGCGTTCGATATCGCAGAAGAGGATCAGGCGGTCCTTGTCGGAGGCGTTTTCGGCCCAGTGCAGATAGGTCTCGTCAAAGACCACGCCTTGGCCGTCGCGCCAGCTGTGGCGCTGGCCGTCGACCTCAATGAAGCAGCGGTCGTCGTTGGGCGTAGACAGGCCCAGGTGGTAGCGCAGCGAACCGGCAAACGGATCGCGGTGCGGGTTCAGCTTGCCACCCGGCGGCAGCTCGGCAAACATCGCCGCCTTCACGCTGGGCAGATCGCGCAGGAGCGCGACGGTCTGCGGGCAGAGCTGTTCGGCAGAGGGGTGATGCGCCTCATACCACTTCAGATAAAAACGCTTCCAGCCATTCTTGAAGAACGAGTTGAAGCCGGCATCGTCGTTTTTCTCGGCGGCCTTGATCTTGCGCAGGTTGATGAGCGCCAGGCCTTCGTCGCGAATCTGCGGCCACGCGGCCTGCAGTTTTTCCAGATCCGGAAAGCGCTCCACCGGCACATACGGCGTTTGAGGCACGCCCGAAAACGCGTACATGAAGCAGTTGATCGGCGCCACGACGGCCGAGTGGTCGAACATCTGGCGCCAGAACTTCAGGCGCACCTTGCCGCGAAAGTGCACGTACAGAATGGAGCCCAGATAGAGGGCCACGATAATCCACTTGATCAAGGCGATTTCCTTGCCGCGCGAAGGCGGTCAGCTATTGAATGCATGCGCAGATGGCGCAAACCGGCATTTTACCCGGGGCCGAGCTGCGCCGCGTTGACTTCGGCCAACAATGCACCGTGGTTTTGTGACCCCACGTTAACGTTTGCGCGCACTTCGTAATGTGGAACGTCGGTGTCGATTTGTCGCGAAATGTGCGCCGCGTTCTACAATTCCGTTTTCGTCCGGCGGCATCTGGTCGCGGACGATCACCGGAGGGAGCGATGGACGTCAACAAACGCGACGGAGAATCCAGCGATATGCCGACCACTATTGGCGTGGAGCCGGGCGATGCGCAATCGCTGGAAGCGTCCATGCGCCGTGCGCAGGAAGCGCTGTCTGCGGTGTCGGCGCGGCTGGCAAATCGGCCGCCGATGCCGCGGCCAGACCCTGCAACTGAGCGCTTCGTCGAGACGGACCACACCATGTCACCCGCGGAGGCGCGGGCCGTCGCCGAACGTTGCATCGCCGGCGAGACCGCGGAGCCGGCGAGCCTCGCGCGGGCGTTTTCTGTGCTGCTCGGACAAATCGATGGATTCGAGGCCGACCATGCCGGCCGGCGCCGCGTGCTGCGGCAGTGGATGGTGAGCCAACTCACCTACAAGATGCTGTATCTGCACCACACCGGTCAGGATTCGACCGTGCCGCCACGTGCGTTGCGCGCCCAGAAGGAGCGGGTGAAGGCGCAGGTTTCGGCCTTGCTCGATGCCGGGCGTTCCTACACCGATGTGCGCCTGGCCGACCTGCGCTTTGCCGAAGACGGCGCTACCGGTCAGGGCTGAATGATCTCGCGCGGTCAAGCGATGAGGCTCAATCGTCCTCGTCGTCGTCCGGTTCGGAGTCGAGAAACTCGCGGCGGGTGAGCCAGTCCGCGATGGCTTGATCGCAGGCGTCCTTCAGCTTCGCCTTGTTATCCACCTTGTCGAACAGGGTGAAGTTCATCAGGGCCAGGCCCAGATCGGTGATGTAGAACATCCGCTTCGGGTTGTCGAAGTGGACGATGCGGCCATCGATGTCGCCTTCGTCTTCGGGCTCGGCGGGCGCGTCTTCGAGTTCGACCACGCGGCAGGTGAAGCGCGGTGTGCGGGTGTGCGTCAGATATTCGAATTCATCGTGCGACACTTCGCCGGACGGTGTGACGGCAATGGCGAAGCCCCAAATAAAGCGTGGGGTCGGCAGATCCGACAGCTCGTCGATTTCATCCATCCTTGTTTCTCCAGTCTGATGACGGCTTGTATTAACGGCGCATTATCGCGCGACCCGTGCTGCACGGAAAGCACAATGCACGCCCGACATTGTGGGGTCCCGACATGACGGATCCGCGCATTCAGCGCATTCGGGACGGGCTGGCCGCCCGGCAGGCGTTCGATGCCGACGCGCTGATCCCGTGGATTGTTGCGGGGCAACGTGTCGGCTGGTTGAGTCGAGAGCGCGCATCGTTGCTTGCGCGCTGGCCGCACTGGTTCGATGTGTCGACGCAGCGGGTCGATCTGCGGGAAACCGTCGCCACCGAGGCGCAGCGCACCGCGGCACTGGCCGAAGTCATCATGCGCCTGGCCGAAGAAGGCCACGTGCGGGGCTGGCGCGACGAGCGTTTCGCCGTCAACACCGGCTGGGGCACGCCCACGCTGGCGCTGATCGAACGCGCCGCCGCGCGATTTTTCGGCATTCGCACCTATGCTGCACACATGAACGTCCTGATCGACGGCGCAGATGGTGCCGGGCCGGCGCTCTGGCTAGCCCGCCGCGCCGAGACAAAACCGATCGACCCCGGCATGTGGGACAACCTCGTCGCCGGCGGCATCGGCCACGGCTTCGATGCACGTGGTGCGCTGGAGAAGGAATGCTGGGAAGAGGCGGGCATCGGCGCCGATCTGGCAGCGTCGCTGACGCCCCGCGGCACGCTGGATGTGCTGCGCGAAGTGCCGGAAGGCATCCAGTGCGAAACGCTTTTCGCGTTCGACCTGACACTGCCAGACAGCTTCGTCCCCGCCAATCAGGACGGGGAGGTTGCAGGCCACCTGCGCGCCAGCCCCGACACAGTGCTTGATATCATGGCGGACTTCGCGATGACGGTCGACGCCACGCTCGTTACTCTCGACGCCCTGGCGCGCCTGAGATTGCCCCGGGCGCCGCAGCGGTTTGCGTCCGACAACAACACATAAAACGCTTCATGAGTCACTCCGGTTTCATTCTTACCCTGTCGTGCCCAGACCAGCCCGGCATTGTCCACGCCGTGTCGGGCCTGCTGTTCGAACAGGGCTGCAACATTCTCGATTCGGACCAGTTCGGCGACGAATTCACGGGCCGGTTTTTCATGCGCGTGCATTTTGTGCCGCAGGGGCAACCGCTTGATCTCGCTACGCTGCGCGACTGCTTTGCGCCCATCGGCGAACGTTTCTCCATGCAGTGGGGCATGTTCGACGCCGCAGCCAAGCCGCGCGTGATGATTCTCGTCTCGAAGATCGGCCACTGCCTGAACGACCTGCTGTTCCGTGCCCGCGCCGGGCAACTGCCGATCGAGATTGCGGCCATCGTGTCGAACCACCGTGATTTTTACCAGCTGGCCGCGTCCTACGACGTGCCGTTCATGCACCTGCCTTTGCTGCAGGCGACAGACGCGCAGAAGGCCCAGCAGGAAGCGCGCATCTGGGAGATCGCGCAGGAGCAGCAGATCGACCTCGTCGTGCTCGCGCGCTATATGCAGATTCTTTCCGACGACCTGTGCCGCAAGCTCGAAGGCCGCGCCATCAATATTCACCACTCATTCCTGCCCAGTTTCAAGGGCGCCAAGCCGTATTACCAGGCGCATGAGCGCGGCGTGAAGCTGATCGGCGCGACGGCTCACTACGTCACGGCCGATCTCGACGAAGGCCCCATCATCGAACAGGAAATCGAGCGCGTGGACCACAGCATGGACCCGGAGCAGCTCACCGCCGTGGGCCGCGACGTGGAGTGCGTGGCGCTGGCCCGCGCCGTGAAGTGGCATGCGGAACACCGCATCTTGCTCAACGGCCACAAGACCGTCGTCTTCAAGTAATCCAGTCAGAGTAGGGGAGCGCGCGATGCGACAGATCATTCTCGATACCGAAACCACCGGCCTGAATGCCGCCACCGGCGACCGCGTGATCGAAATCGGTTGCGTGGAGATGGTCAACCGCCGCCTGACCGGCCGGAACCTGCACTTCTACATCAACCCAGAGCGGGAGATCGACGCAGGCGCGATGGCCGTGCACGGCATCACCAACGAGTTTGTGGCCGACAAGCCGAAGTTTGCCGAGATCGTCAACGAGATCCGCGACTACGTGCAGGGCGCCGAGGCGATCATTCACAACGCCGCGTTCGACTTGGGCTTCCTGGACATGGAATTCCAGCGCCTGGGCCTGCCGCCCTTCCGCGAGCACCTGTCGGGCCACATTGACACGCTGCGCGAGGCGCGCCAGATGTTCCCTGGCAAGCGCAATTCCCTGGATGCGCTGTGCGACCGTCTGGGCATCAGCAACGCGCACCGTACGCTGCACGGCGCATTGCTCGATGCGGAACTCCTGGCCGAGGTCTACCTGGCCATGACGCGCGGCCAGAACACGCTGGTGATCGACATGCTGGAGTCGGGCGAAGGCGCATCGGCCGAAGCCGTTGCCGTCGACCTGAGCGCGCTGCAATTGCCCGTGCTGCTGGCAACCGAAGCCGAGGCCGAAGCGCATGCCGGCGTGCTCAAGGAGATCGACAAGGCCAGCGGCGGCAAGACCGTCTGGACGCGTGAACCCGTGGAATCTGTCCAGCCGGCTGCCTGATGAAAAATATGTGCGGCCAGGGTATTTACACGGCCGCGCCTTTTCGCCATAATCTCGTTTTCACCGCATTCGGGTGGTTAGCTCAGCGGTAGAGCACTGCCTTCACACGGCAGGGGTCACAGGTTCAATCCCTGTACCACCCACCAAACTGGCGAGAAATCGCCTAAAAGGCCCTCAGGCAAACGCCGAGGGCCTTTTTCTTTGTCCGCGTTCTCCGTACGGGCTTTGCGCTCACCGCATTCTGGCGTCCCATAAGACTTCCCTGTTGGGCAAAAAAGAGACAGCTTCGGTCGATCCGTTTCGGTCGTTTCCGCAGGAGCTGTGGGCGTATTGCCCGGCGATAAAACGCATATCGTCCCGCGCTTTGCACAATGCGTTGTTGCGTCCCGGCCAGAAAAGCTGCCGTTACAAGCGTAGCGCCGCGAGCGCGCACCAAGCGCGATTTCAGCCATATCACAGTTGGCCGCGCACTGAAATGCAGGGATATCCCCCTCCTGGATTCAGCGTGCGTGCGGGAACTCACGCTGACCGGTTACGTACCAACCTGCGAGCGCGCAGGTGATGTCGTGGGTACGCTTTCTGCTGTGCTCGGGGTAGCCGATCGTCGTGGTGCATGTGCTAATGCATCGTTCAAGGTCCGTTTAGCACTTCATGCAGTCGAGCGCTAACGCAATTGCAACGGTTGTGCACCGTTCCAGGTTTTCGACCGTTCTTGTGATCATCGGTGATTCGTCTACAGTGGAATCAGCAACGCACGCAAGAACTAGCCTGGCTCTCGCTTGTTGGTGTGGAGTAGGGAAGAAATCTACGGGGGAGATATGGATATTTTCCGCCACTACGCAACGCGTTTTGAAGCACGCAAAGAGGACGAGTACAGCATCCAGGAGTATCTGGATATCTGCAAAAAAGACTCGACCGCCTACGCGACCGCCGCTGAGCGCATGCTCGCCGCAATCGGGCAGCCCGAACTGGTGGACACTCACCACGATCCGCGGCTGTCGCGGTTGTTCTTCAACAAAGTCATCAAGATCTACCCGGCCTTCCGGGAGTTCTACGGCATGGAAGATACGATCGAGCAGATCGTCTCCTTCTTCAAGCATGCCGCGCAGGGTCTTGAAGAGCGCAAACAGATCCTTTACCTGCTCGGGCCTCCGGGCGGGGGCAAATCCTCGCTTGCCGAGAAGTTAAAGTCGTTGATGGAGCAGATCCCCATCTACGCACTGAAGGGCTCGCCGATTCACGAGTCCCCGCTCGGGCTGTTTTCGCCTGAGGAGGACGGCAAGATTCTGGAGGAGGACTATGGCATCCCGAAGCGCTATCTAAACTCGATTGCCTCGCCGTGGGCGGTGAAACGGCTGCACGAGTTCAATGGCGATATCACGCGCTTCCGCGTGGTCAAGCTGCACCCGTCGGTGCTGTCGCAGATTGCGATCTCCAAGACCGAGCCGGGCGACGAAAACAATCAGGATATTTCGTCGCTGGTCGGCAAGGTCGACATCCGCAAGCTGGAAGACTATCCGCAGGACGATCCGGATGCGTATTCGTATTCGGGCGGGCTGTGCCTGGCCAACCGCGGGCTGCTCGAGTTCGTCGAGATGTTCAAGGCGCCGATCAAGGTCTTGCACCCGCTGCTGACGGCCACACAGGAAGGCAACTACAAGGGCACGGAGGGTTTTGGCGCGATCCCGTTCGATGGCGTCATCCTGGCGCACTCGAACGAGGCGGAGTGGCAAAGCTTCAAGTCCGACCGCAACAACGAGGCCTTCCTGGATCGGATCTACATCGTCAAGGTGCCGTACTGCCTGCGCGTGTCGGACGAGGTAAAGATCTACGACAAGCTGCTGCGCAACAGCTCGCTGGCCGCTGCGCCGTGCGCGCCGAACACGCTGAAGATGATGGCGCAGTTCGCGGTGCTCACCCGCATAAAAGAGCCCGAGAACTCCAACATCTTCTCGAAGATGCGCGTGTACGACGGCGAGAGCCTGAAGGACGTCGACCCGAAAGCGAAGTCGTACCAGGAGTACCGCGACTTTGCCGGCATCGACGAGGGCATGACGGGCTTGTCGACACGCTTTGCGTTCAAGGTGCTCTCCAAGGTGTTCAACTTCGACGGGACAGAGGTGGCGGCCAATCCGGTGCACCTGCTGTACGTGCTCGAGCAGCAGATCGAGCGCGAGCAGTTCCCGCCGGAGACGGAATCCAAGCTGATGTCCTACATCAAGGAATACCTCACGTCGCCGTACGTGGAGTTCATCGGCAAGGAGATCCAAACGTCGTATCTGGAGTCGTATTCGGAGTACGGGCAAAACATCTTCGATCGCTACGTAGTGTTCGCCGACCTCTGGATCCAGGATCAGGAATATCGCGACCCGAACACCGGCGAAATTCTCGATCGCAGCGCGTTGAATGACGAGTTGGAGAAGGTGGAAAAACCCGCGGGCATTTCCAACCCGAAGGACTTCCGCAACGAGATCGTCAATTTCGTGCTGCGTGCGCGGGCCAAGAACGGAGGCAAGAACCCGGTCTGGACCAGCTACGAGAAGTTGCGTGCGGTGATCGAGAAGCGGATGTTCTCGACCACGGAGGATCTGTTGCCGGTCATCTCGTTCAATGCCAAGTCGTCGCATGACGACAAGGAAAAGCACGAGAACTTCGTCAATCGCATGGTGGAGAAGGGCTACACCCAGAAGCAGGTGCGCTTGTTGGTGGAGTGGTACCTGCGTGTGAGGAAGTCGTCTTGAGGAGGTAAGGCGAGAGGGCAAGGACACCCCGGCGAACTTCCAATCGAGGGCAGTTACATGGGCACGATCATTGATCGGCGGGAGAACGGTGGCGGCAAAAGCACCGTCAACAAGCAACGCTTCATCAAGCGTTACCGAGACCAGATCCGCCGTGCGGTGGCCAAGGCCGTGACGGGCCGCAAGATCATGGACATCGAGCAGAGCGGGCAGGTGTCCATTCCCGTCAAGGACATCTCGGAGCCCATGTTCCACCACGGCTCGGGCGGGCGCCGCGAGGGCGTCCACCCGGGCAACAAAGAGTTCATTCGCGGCGACAGCTTCGACCGCCCGCAGCAGGGCAGCGGCGGTACCGGTTCGCAAGCCAGCGACTCGGGCGAGGGCGAGGACGATTTCATCTTCACGCTCTCGCGCGAGGACTTTCTCAACTTCTTCTTCGAAGACATGGCGTTGCCCGATCTTGCCAAGCGCAGCCTGGCCAAGATCGCCGAGGTGCGCAAGGTGCGCGCGGGCTTCTCGCTCGACGGCACGCCGTCCAACCTGTCGATTCTGCGCACGATGCGCAGCTCGCTCGGTCGCCGTATCGCGTTGTCCAGCCCGTATCAGCGCCGCCTGCACGAGCTGGAGCGCGAGTACAACGAAGAACTGGAAAACGACGGGCCCTACAGCGTACGCGCGCAAGAGCTGATGAAGGAGATGCGCCATCTGCGCTCCTGCCTTGATCGCGTGCCGTTCATCGAAAAGCTTGATCTACGCTACAACAATCGCGTGCTGCGCAAGCGGCCGCAGGCGCAGGCGGTGATGTTCTGCGTAATGGACGTATCCGGCTCGATGGACGAATCGCGCAAGGATCTGGCCAAGCGTTTCTTCATGCTGCTGTACCTGTTCCTGAAGCGGAACTACGAGCGCATCGACGTCGTCTTCATCCGCCACCACACCGTGGCCAAGGAGGTGGATGAGGAGGATTTCTTCCACTCGCGCGAGTCGGGTGGCACTGTCGTGTCGAGCGCACTCAAGCTGATGGCGGAAGTGATGCAGGAGCGCTATTCGCCGAGCCAATGGAACATCTATTGTGCGCAGGCTTCGGATGGCGACAACTGGGCGGGCGATTCTGAGCTATGCGCAAAGCTGCTGCGCGAAACGATCCTGCCGCTGACGCAGTATTACGCCTATGTTGAGGTGGTTTCCACGGAGCCCCAGAACCTGTGGGAGGAGTATCTTACGTTGAAGGCGGGGCACGACAACTTCGCGATGCAGCGCATTCTCAAGGCGGACGAAATCTATCCGGTACTGCACGAGTTGTTTCAGAAGCGCGCTGCCTGATCGCCGATCGGGCGGCGCGAGGTTGCTCCAGCTTGGCACTGTCGCCGTGCAGTGGCGGTGTGTGCCATGGCGAGCACACCATCTGTGACCCAGTGTGATGGACCAACGGGAACGAGCATGGCCTACCTCTCTACGGGCTCGGAGTGGACTTTCGAGCTGATCAGGCGCTACGACCAAAGCATCGCCCAGATTGCCGCAGACTTTGGTCTGGACACCTATCCGAACCAGATCGAGATCATTACCGCCGAGCAGATGCTCGATGCCTACGCGTCGTCCGGCTTGCCGCTGGGCTACAACCATTGGTCATACGGCAAGCACTTCCTGGCGTCCGAACGCGGCTACCAGCGCGGCCTCATGGGGTTGGCTTACGAGATCGTCATCAATTCGAACCCCTGCATCGCCTACCTGATGGAGGAGAACACGATGCCGATGCAGGCCCTGACGATCGCGCATGCCTGCTATGGTCACAACTCCTTCTTCAAGGGCAATTACCTGTTCCGCACCTGGACGAACGCCGACGCCATTGTCGATTACCTGCTTTTCGCCAAGAACTACGTGGCCGAATGCGAGCAGCGCTACGGCGAACAGGAGGTGGAACTGCTGCTCGACTCCTGCCACGCATTGCAGAACTACGGGGTCGATCGTTATCGGCGGCCGAAGAAGCTGTCGATCAACGAAGAGCAGGCGCGCCAGGCGGAGCGCGAGAAATACCTGGAAGCGCAGGTCAACGACCTGTGGCGCACGCTGCCGACGCACCGCGCTCGCGCGCTCGCAACGGCGGACGACATACCGGAGCCCGATCCGCAATTCCCGCCGGAACCGGAAGAGAACCTGCTGTACTTCATCGAGAAGAACGCGCCCAAGTTGCAGCCATGGCAACGAGAAATCGTGCGCATCGTGCGCAAGATCGCGCAGTACTTTTATCCGCAGCGGCAGACCAAGGTGATGAACGAAGGCTGGGCGACGTTCTGGCACTACACCATCCTGCACAAGCTGTACGACGAAAAACTCGTCAACGACGCCTTCATGCTCGAGCTGCTGCAGGCCCACACCAACGTGATCTATCAGCCGCCATTCAACAGCCCGTATTACAGCGGACTGAACCCGTACACGCTGGGCTTTCTGATGTTCCAGGACATTCGGCGCATCTGTGAATCGCCGGAAGAGGAAGACTACCGCTGGGCGCCCGAGATTGCCGGCAGCGATTGGCAGAAGACGCTCGACTTCGCCATGCGCAACTTCAAGGACGAGAGCTTCCTCTTGCAATTCCTCTCGCCGCGCGTGATCCGTGAGTTGAAGCTGTTCTCCGTGCTTGATGACGACCGCGATGCCAAGCTGCGCGTCACCGCCATCCACGACGAGGACGGCTATCGCAAGATCCGAGAGTTGTTGGCAGGGCAGTACGACTTGTCGAACATCGAGCCCAACATCCAGGTGACCAACGTCGACGTGGGCGGCGATCGTTCACTGACGCTGCGGCACTTGCAGAGCAGCCGTCGCCCGCTCGCGTCGAACTACGAAGAGATGCTGCGCCACGTCGTGCGCCTGTGGGGCTTTACGTGCCGGCTGGAAGTCGTCTACGAAGACGGGCGCCGCGAGATGAAGCACGAGTGCAGGCCTGACTAGCACCCGTCCGTTTCCACAAGGCCAGCCTTGCGCTGGCTTTCTTCTTTTCCACCGCAGGCGCGGATGTCGGCCATGCTGCTCTCGGGACAGCTACATGCCGAACCGGAAATGGCCGCTGCGCAGCACGATGTTGTGCGAGTCCGTCAGCTTGAACAGCGAGCGCGCCATGTCTTCAATAGTGCCGCGGTGCGATTCCATCGCTTGCAGCAGATCTTCCTGGCGCCACGAGCGGGCGCCGAAATGCTCCTCGAGCGCTTCCGCCGTCACCGCATAGCAGGCCGGGACGCCGTCGACGCTGGCGCTGCAGGTGAGGGTGAGATCCGCAGCGCAATAGCGTGGCGGGCTGGTGTGAAATTCGATGGTTTCCATGGGCGGCCTCCATGAAAAGACGGCGATGCACGGTGCGCCGCCTTCCAACCAGTGTATGGCGTGGTCGCGTGAATGCAATGTCGCCGCTGCGTGTTTTCACCCGGTGGCGAAGCCCTGGCGCGCCACGCCCGAACAGCCCGCCGGATGCCACGGGCATGTGGAGGCGAGCCGCGCTACATTGCGCACATCTGCAGTCGGGCAAGGCTTGCCTTGCAACGTGACAGCCAGAGCGCCGCTTCGGTCCGATTGTTCACGCCAATCTGCCGGAACAGCGCGTACAGATGGTTTTTGATGGTGCCTTCAGCCACGTTGAGCACGCGGCAGATCTGCTTGTTGGATTTGCCCTCTGCAAGCAGTTGCAGCACCTCGTGCTGCCGCGGCGTGAGGCGACGCCAGATTTCGGCCGGGCTCTCTCCAGGGGTGTGGCGCGGATCATCGGGGTAGAGATTGCTGATGGGCGGCAAATAGACCGCGCCCGAGGTAATGCGCTGCAGGGCCTCCAGCAGGACATCGGCCGTGGCCTGCCGGTCGACCACACCGGCGGCGCCGAAGCGCAGCGCGTCGCCCACCACGTGCCGGCCCACCGCTCGCACCGTCAGCAGCACAGGCACTTCAGGCAGCACCGCTTTCAACTCCGATAAACGTTGTCGCGCGTCGTCGTCCTCTGCGCTCCATTCCATCACGACGGCTGTGGGTTCGGCTTGCCTGCAAGCCGGTCCGATTTGCGCGGTGTAGTGCGTATCGATAAACACACCCTGCGCGTCGAGTGCATTCAATACATTGGACACACCTGCCGCAAAAAGCGGCAAGCTATCGATTACCAGAATATTCATCGACCCCTCGTACTTCAGTTAATTGTTTTCGGCGAAACCGATTATTTTGTAGAGCGGGATCGGTCCGGATGCATTGAAACGGAAGTGCAGTGCCGAAAGTCACGGGCTGCCAATCGTCATGTACTGGGCCGCTGTTCCGTGGCCATGACTGGGACTTTCGAGGCATCGAACCCCGCAGGAAAAACTCTTACTTTGGATTCGGGCGCACAAACCTGCGCGTCCGATTAATTCA
The DNA here is from genome assembly GCF_030582395.1 of Ralstonia pickettii. Lineage (NCBI taxonomy): Bacteria > Pseudomonadati > Pseudomonadota > Betaproteobacteria > Burkholderiales > Burkholderiaceae > Ralstonia > Ralstonia pickettii. The sequence goes on along the minus strand of NZ_CP104381.1, from coordinate 1,849,819 downwards.
ATGTGAGGAGTTTTAAATGGACAACGGACTTATCGGGTCGGTTATCAATGCGCTGCCGATCGACAAGATGATCTCTGCGCCGCTGCAGGCGATGATCGCGGCGCAAACCTCGGCGGCAAAATCCTATGCCGATTTTCTGCTGCAGGTATGTATTCAGAACGGCAAAGCCGTTGCGGTGCAATTTGATTACGACGAAACCATCGTCGACGAGAAGGGCGTGGCGCAGGGCACTATCCAGAAGACGATGCGTATTCCGCTGCTGTGCGCGGTCGTGCATCCGGTGATTGCCATCGAGGAGGGCACGATCGATTTCGAACTGGAAATTACGCAGTCGGAGAAATCGTCGTCCACCACCGAGGCAGAAGGCTCCTTCCAGGCCAAATTCGGCTGGGGCCCGTTCAGCGTATCGGTGTCGGGCCGCGCCTCGCACAAGTCGGAGCAGACTCGTAGCACGGATACGCGCGCCAAGTACTCCTTCCACACCCAGGTCAAGCGTCAGAGCCCGCCGGAAGCGCTGATGCGCGTGATGGAGTTCTTGACTGACGCGGCAACCAAGCCGGTGGTCATCAAGGGCAAGGAGAACGACGTCAAGCCGCTGCCCGCCACGCCGACCGACGGCACGATGGTCGGCGAAAAGGTGCCGGCCGGCGGCAACGCGCCAGCCCCGGCTCCGGCAAATCCGTAAGCCGCCACGGCGACGGACGCCGGCCGGCCTCCCCACGGCCGGTGTCCTGTTCGGTGCACGCCAGCCGCGCGCCGCCCATTGACCTGATCGATTCGACCGACCCGACACCATGTTCAAACTCTTCAGCCGCCGTGGGCGTGATGATGACCGCGCGTCCTCGGCGCCCGCCACACCGCCGGCGCGGCCCGCCAGCACGTCACCAACGCCACCTGCGTCTTCCGGTCCTGCGCCGTTTCCCGAGGCTGCGTCCGATGCGCCTCCGCCGTCGCCACCCGGTGCGTTGCCGCCTGGCGGTGGCACAGGCGGTGGCAGCAACAGCCACGGCCATCCGGGCTTGAACGGCCTGACGCTAGACGACATTACGCGTGGCATGCAGCACGCCGCCGCGTCCGCCAACCAGATGCTTGCGCAGCAGTACACCGCGCTACTCGATCAGTTTTTCGATGCCGACGAGGCCGGCACGCTGGTGGCGCGGGAGGTCGAACTTGCGCTCGACAGTCAGCACCGGCTGGCGCTGCCGCTGGTGTCGCTTGCGATGCCGCGTGGCCTCGCGCTCGAAGAAATGACGGTGAACATGACCGTGCGCAGCGACATCGCCGAGGCCTTGCCCTTACACGGTGCAGCCGCCGGTGGCGTAGGCCGTTTCTACGTCTCGCTTGCGCCGCACTCCAAGCGTGACACCGGCCGCGACAGCGAGCACATCGACATCGAGATGAAGTTCACCGCGCTGCAGCCGCCGGAAGCCGTGATGCGCGTCATCGACGAATACACGAATCGCCTGGTGCCAAGGCCCGTGCAGCCAAATGCCGCCGCCTCCGATGGCCCCGGCACAACCAGCACGCCGCAGGAGAAGAGCGATGAGCACTGAGCACAACCCGCGCACCACCGGCGAGCGAGGCCTCGCGCTGATCAAGGAATCGGAAGGACTGCGTCTGTCGACGTATCTGGATGCGGTCGGTAAGCCGACCATCGGCTACGGCCATTTGATCCGGCCTGGCGAGACCTTCCACGGGCCGATCTCGCAGCAGCAGGCCGAAGCGCTGCTGCGCAAAGACCTGGCCGACACCGAGCAGGGCATTGCCAAGGCCGTGCGCGTGTCAATTACGCAAGGTCAATTCGACGCACTGGCGTCCTTTGTCTTCAACCTGGGGGCGGGGCGGCTTCGCTCTTCAACGCTGCTGCGCAAGCTCAACGCGGGCGACTACGCCGGCGCGGCCAATCAGTTCCTGCTGTGGGACAAGGCCGGCGGCAAGCCGCTCAAAGGACTGACGAAGCGCCGCCAGGCCGAACGCAAGTTGTTCCTGTCCTGATTCACAACCACGTTATTTCCACCGGAGAAGCTCGCATGCATACCCAACCGATGTCCGTGATCCCCACCACCCGCCCACGCCGCCTATATCGCGTATTGACGTGGCTTGCCGCCGCAGCCATTGCGATCGGCATGTCCTATGCACGCGCGGCCGACATGGCCGCGCCAACCTGCGCCGTCGAAGTGGAGCGCATCCGCAGCGAACTTGCCGGGCAAGAGCTTCCGAAGTTCAACGATCAAGCCGGGCGGTACTTGGCCGACACCCTGAATCAGCTCTACGCCTATGGCACGTTGCCCAACCGCTACGTGCCCGAGCACCAAGCCAACTGGGAGCCAGGTGCAAATCGCCCTGTCATGATGTACAAGCGCAGCATCGGCGGTGACCCTTGGGGGCCGACCGGCCTGCTGCAGGCGGACATCGACGATGGTCTTTCCAAGCGTGGCCCGCTGCGGCTCATCTATGCGCAGGACGGCAAGCCGCAGTACGTCACGACCACCGCCGCGAATGCGCCGCGGATCCCGACGCAGCGCTGCGCGGGCAGGTGAACGGGCGTACGGCCGCCGCGTCAGGCCTTTGCCTGGCGCGCCATTTCGACGCCCTTGTTGGCAAGCGCATCGGCGCGCTCGTTGCCGGGGTGGCCGGCATGGCCCTTGACCCAATGCCAGCTCACCTCATGCCCGGCGACGAGTTCGTCCAGCGTGCGCCAGAGGTCGTCGTTCTTCACGGGCTTCTTGTCGGCTGTCTTCCAGCCGCGCGCCTTCCAGCCGGCCAACCATTCGCTGATGCCTTTTTGAACATACTGCGAATCGGTGTACACCTGCACCCGGCACGGCCGCTTCAGCGCGCGGAATGCTTCGATCACGGCCATCAATTCCATGCGGTTGTTGGTGGTCAGCGCTTCGCCGCCAAAGAGTTCTTTTTCGTGGCTGCCCGAGACGAGCACGGTGCCCCAGCCGCCAAGGCCGGGGTTGCCCTTGCACGCGCCATCGGAATAAACGGTGACTTCCTGCATTGAGAAACGATGGGTGATCAGTGAGTGGAACGGGCGCGCTCAGACGCCCGATTTGCCGTCGCGCGCAGTAGCCGAAGGTGCCTTGGTCGAATGCGAGCCCGAAGGTGTCGCGACCGGCGTGCCGGCCGGCACCAGCGACGGCGATTTACGCGTCTTCCAAGCCGGACCGACCAGGCGCATAGCGCGCACGCGCTTGACAGCCTGCAGCATGTAAACCGCGCCGAAGATCGGCCACCAGCGGTCGCCGGCCTTCTCCATGAAGGCGGTGCGCTGCAGCCATTTGTCCGAGCGATTGGGCGGGCAGTAGCAGCCGAAACGGCCGCGCACGATATCAAATCCGAGCAGCTTCAGCCAGTCCTTCAGGCGCGTGAACGCAATCATCTGGCTCTGCGCAGGCAGAAACGATTCCGTGCCCAAGCGCCGCATGCCCTGGCGCATGCCCCACAGGCTGAGCGGGTTGAAGCCGGTGATGACCAAGCGCCCCTCGGGCATCAGCACGCGCGCCACTTCGCGCAGCACTTCGTGGGGATCGTCGGTAAATTCCAGCACGTGGGGCAGGGCGACGAGATCGATGCTCTGCGAAGCAAAGGGCAGCTCGTCATAGCGGCAGATCACGCGGGGCGTGGCTTGGCGCTGGGGTGTGCTGGCGTCCGGCTCTGCGTCGGCCGGATCGGCGGATTCGGCGGGGTTGCCTTCCATCGGGTCGAGCGTTTCGATGGGGGCTGTCGGATCGATGTCATCGACCACACGGGCGATCAGCGGGATGCGGTTCTCGCGCAGCGCTCCAAAACCGGGGTGGCCCAACTGCAGCGCGTGATAGCCGAACATGTCGGCCACCGTGCGATCGAACTGGGCCTGTTCCCAGCGCAGGACATATTGCCCGGGCGGCGAAGCTAGCCAGTGGTGCCAATCTATAATGCGACGATCGTTAGAGGAGTCGGACATGGTCCAGGGTGGTGTGCCGCGTGGTGTAGCGCTTGAGGTGGAGGCGATCGCTGCGTTTACGGACAATTATATTTGGGCACTACACGATGGCCGCGTGGCTGCTGTCGTCGACCCGGGCGACGCGCAACCGGTGCTGCGCTTCCTGAAGGAGCGCGGGCTCGCGCTCGGTGCCATTGTAATCACACATCATCATGGCGATCACGTCGGCGGGGTGCGCGAACTGCTTGACGCGTATCCGCAGAATCCCGAGGGCGCGCCGCTGCCGGTCATCGGTCCAGCCCACGAATCGATCCCGTGCCGCACGCAAGCTGTGCGCGAAGGCGACGTCGTGACGCTCGCGCAGCCAGCCGCCACATTCAGGGTGATCGATGTACCAGGTCATACCAGCGGTCACGTAGCCTATGTGGGTCAGCTTCAGGGTAATGCCGCATCGGCGAGCCTGTTTTGTGGCGATACACTCTTCGCCACTGGTTGCGGCCGGCTTTTTGAAGGGACGCCTGCGCAGATGCGCGCGTCGCTGGCAAAGCTGGCGGCGTTGGCGCCCGATACGCGTGTCTATTGCGCGCATGAATACACTGCATCCAATGTGCGTTTTGCGCGCGCCGTCGAACCTGGGAACGCCGACTTGGCAGCCTGGGAGGATGAGGTAACGGCGTTGCGGGCCGAGGGCCGCTCGACTGTGCCCACGACCATTGGGCACGAGCGGGCGACCAATCCCTTCATGCGATCGGATGACGCCAATGTGACGCAGGCCGTGGCACGCCATGCGGGTATCGACGGCGATGATCCGGTTGCGATATTTGCCGCGTTGCGTCAGTGGAAGAACGATTTCCGTTGAGAAACCGATGCGCACGGTGATGGTGCGGCCACATGTGATGCATCCAGCAGGCCCACCGCCGGGTGAACGCGGGTTGACGCGGTCGGACGCGTTTCTTACTATCTGGGGCAATTTTTAGCCCTAACCCCTCAGAACTTGATGCGATCCGTGCGACTTCTTGCGGCAACTGTGCTCAGTCTGCTCCTCGCGGCCTGTGCAACGGCCCCCGGGCCGAACGCCGACACGGCCAGCACCAGCGCCTCCACCGCCGCCGGCCAAGCGTCTGCGCCGGTCGTCAATATCGATCAGCAGCCCGTCGCGTCCCTGAAAGGGCCCGCCAAGGATCTCTGGGCGCGCATTCGCCAAGGGTTTTCCATGCCCGACCTGCAAAGCTCGGCCGTGGATGATCGTACCGACTGGTATGCGCAGCGCCCGGATGCCTTCCGCCGCATGGTGGACCGGTCCAACCGCTACCTGTATCACATCGTCGAAGAGCTGGAGCGGCGCAACATGCCCACCGAGCTGGCGCTGCTGCCCTTCGTGGAAAGCGCATTCAACCCGCAGGCCGTGTCGAGCGCCAAGGCCGCCGGAATGTGGCAGTTCATCCCGAGCACCGGCAGAACGTACAACCTCAAGCAAAACGTCTTCCAGGATGAGCGCCGCGATGTGCTGGCCTCGACCGACGCTGCACTGGATTATCTTTCCAAGCTGCACGACCAGTTTGGCGACTGGCAACTCGCGCTGGCCGCCTACAACTGGGGCGAAGGTGCGGTGGCACGCGCGATTTCGCGCAACCAGGCTGCTGGCCTGTCGACCGACTATGTCAACCTGAACATGCCGGCCGAGACGCGCATGTACGTGCCCAAGCTCCAGGCGGTGAAGAACATCATCGCCAACCCGGAGCGCTATGGCGTCACGCTGCCCGACATCCCGAACCACCCGTACTTCGTCACCGTCACCACTTCACGCGATATTGATGTGACGCTGGCCGCCAAGCTGGCGAATCTGCCGATGGACGAGTTCAAGGCACTGAACCCGTCGTTCAACCGGCCGGTGATCCTGGGCGCGTCGAACCCGCAGATTCTCCTGCCCTACGACAACGCGGAAACGTTCCAATACAACCTCAACACCTATCGCGGCGGCCTTTCAAGCTGGACGGCCGTGACGGTCGGCAACCGGGAGCGTGTGGAGGCGTTGGCCGCCCGGCTGAAGGTCGATCCCGACACCATTCGCGAGATCAACCGTATTCCAAAGGGCATGCGTTTGAAGGCGGGCTCCACCGTGGTCGTACCGCGTTCTGATGGCGCCCAGGAAAACGCACCCGACATCAGCCCTGAACTGGCCGAGAACGCCACCATGGCGGTCGAACCCGACATGCCCGACCTCAGAAGGGTGGTCGTGCGTGCGGGCAAGCGTGACACGGTTGCAGGTCTGTCGCGGCGCTATGGCGTGTCCGTTGCCCAGCTTCGTGCGTGGAATCAGCTTCCTGGCGACGCCATCCCGAAGGGCCACAGTGTCGTCCTGATGCTGCCGCAAGCACGCGGAGGCAGCCGTGGCGGGCATGTGCGCGTGATGCGCGTATCGGGCACCACGTCGCGCGCCACGGCGGCAACCACCCGCGTTCCGACTGCGAAGGTGGCTGGCAAGCCGGTGGTCAAGGCCAAACCGGTGGCAACTTCATCCAGTTCGGCCAAGCGCAAGAAGCGCTGAGGCTGGCAAGAGAAACGGCGTCCTGCGGGGCGCCGTTTTGTTTTGGGGCGGCGGTAAGACCTGCGTAAGTTGGCCGCCGCACAGTAGGCGCATCCAGCACATCCAAGATCGAGCCGTCGCTCACGACGGCCAGGAGACAACGTCATGCCCATGTCCGCAGCGTATCGCGCGTTGTATCAGCGTTCCATCGACGACCCCGCAGGCTTCTGGGGCGAGCAGGCCCAGCGTATCGAGTGGCAAACACCGTATTCCGCGGTCCTCGACGATTCGCGCTTGCCATTCGCAAAGTGGTTCGTGGGCGGACGTACCAACCTGTGCCACAACGCCGTCGACCGGCATCTCGCCACGCGCGGTGAGCAAGGGGCGCTGGTGTACGTCTCCACCGAAACCGGCCTGGAGACCAAGTACACGTACCGGGAGCTTCACCGCGAGGTCAACCGCATGGCGGCGAGCCTGCAGGCGCTGGGTGTCAAGCGCGGCGACCGCGTGCTGATTTACCTGCCGATGATCCCCGAAGCCGCGTTTGCCATGCTGGCCTGTGCACGCATCGGCGCGATCCACTCGGTAGTGTTCGGTGGTTTTGCGTCCAACAGTCTAGCCACGCGCATTGATGACGCCACGCCGCGCGTGATCGTCAGTGCGGACGCAGGCTCGCGCGCGGGCAAGGTGGTCGAGTACAAGCCATTGCTCGATGCCGCGATTGACCTTGCGGCGCACAAGCCCGAGCGCGTGCTGCTCGTCAATCGCAAACTCGCGCCCATGCAGCACAACGCGCGCGATGTCGATTACGCAACGCTCGCCGCGCAGCACGCGAACGCCGAGGTGCCGTGCGAATGGATGGAATCGAGCGAGCCCTCGTACATCCTCTACACCTCCGGCACCACCGGCAAACCAAAAGGCGTGCAGCGCGATACCGGCGGCTATGCGGTCGCGCTGGCGGCGTCGATCCCACTCATTTTCGGCGCGGAGCCTGGCGACACGATGTTCACCGCTTCGGACGTGGGCTGGGTCGTGGGCCACAGCTACATCGTCTATGCGCCGCTGCTCGCGGGCCTGACGACGGTCATGTACGAAGGCACGCCAATTCGCCCGGACGGGGCGGTCTGGTGGCGCATCGTCGAGCAATACCGCGTGAACGTGATGTTTACCGCGCCGACCGCCATTCGCGTGCTCAAGAAACAGGATCCTGCACTGCTGCAGCGGCATGACCTGTCGACTCTGCGCCGCCTGTTCCTGGCCGGCGAGCCGCTGGACGAGCCTACCGCAAGCTGGATCGGTGAGGCGCTGCACAAGCCCATCGTTGACAACTACTGGCAGACCGAGACCGGCTGGCCGATGCTTGCCATTCCGCAAGGCGTTGAGCCTTCCGAGCAAAAGCTCGGCTCGCCGGGCTTCCCTGTCTACGGGTACAAGCTCGACATCCTGGATGAGGCCACCGGGCAACCTTGTGCCCCTGGAGAGAAAGGCCTGCTCGCGGTGTCCGCGCCGCTGCCGCCGGGCTGCATGACCACCGTCTGGGGCGACGATGCCCGCTTTCTGAGCACCTACTGGTCTGCGTTCCCGGGGCGGCACATCTATTCGAGCTTCGACTGGGGCGTGCGCGACGAGGAGGGCTACGTGACGATCCTCGGCCGCACCGATGACGTCATCAACGTGGCGGGCCACCGTCTGGGCACCCGCGAGATCGAAGAAAGCCTGTCGTCGCATCCCGCAATCGCCGAGGTGGCTGTGGTGGGCGTGGCCGATCAACTGAAAGGGCAGGTGGCGATGGGGTTTGCCATCGTGCGTGACGCTTCACGCATTGCCGAGTCCGCGGGGCGCCTGGCTCTCGAAGGGGAGTTGATGCGCACGGTGGAGGCGCAACTCGGCGCCGTGGCGCGGCCGTCGCGGGTCTTTTTTGTAGGAGCGCTGCCCAAGACGCGCTCCGGCAAACTGCTGCGCCGCGCGATGCAAGCGGTGGCGGAGGGGCGCGACCCCGGAGACCTGACCACCATCGAAGATCCCACTGCGCTGGCCCAGGTCCAGGCTGCTCTACGAGGCGAGTAAAGGGAGGCAGAGAAGTGACGTTCTCGCCTGCTCCGGGCGGCGCTTGCCGGCTTCGTGAGGCGCGCCAATTCGGCGGCCGCACGCCGTTAAGTCCTTCCATTCATTGAGTTTTTTGCGGCGCCGGGGTATACTCGTCGGGTTTGAGTTCAGAAACCCATCACCCTAGCGCCAACCGCTTCCTACCTCCCGCCTACCGCCCCGTCTGCCTCGCTTCTCGGTGATTTCTGGTGAGTTCTGTCCCAGCTCCGACCCGACGCGCAGACGGTCCGGATTCCGCGCAGCCGGAATACCGTTTTGGCGCCAAGGTGATCAGGTCGGCACAGGGTGAATCCAGCAGGAGCTACCCGTGTTGCCGTCTTTCCCGCCCGCCATTCTCGCGCTTGCAGACGGCACGGTCTTTCGTGGCTATTCCATCGGTGCGGCCGGTCATACGATCGGCGAAGTGGTGTTCAACACCGCTATCACCGGCTATCAGGAAATCCTTACCGATCCGAGCTACTCGCGCCAGATCGTCACGCTCACGTACCCGCATATCGGGAACGTTGGCGTGAACCGTGAGGATGTCGAAGCCACGAAGGTCCATGCCGCCGGTCTCATCATCAAGGATCTCCCGATCCTGGCGTCGAACTTCCGCAAGGAGCACACGCTCTCGCATTACCTCAAGGGCGAAAAGGTTGTCGCCATTGCCGGGATCGATACCCGCAAGCTGACCCGAATCCTGCGTGAGAAGGGCGCCCAGAACGGTTGCATTCTCGCGGGCGAAGACAACGTGCAGAAGGCCATCGACCTCGCGCGTTCGTTCCCGGGCCTGTCGGGCATGGATCTGGCGAAAGTCGTGTCCGTGACGCAGCCGTACGAATGGACCCAGACCGAATGGGCGCTGGGCCACGGCTACGGCATGCAGGATGCCCCGAAGTATCACGTGGTCGCGTACGACTTCGGCGTCAAGTTCAACATCCTGCGCATGCTGGCCGAGCGTGGCTGCCGCGTGACTGTGGTGCCGGCACAAACCAGCGCAGCCGACGTCCTGGCGCATAACCCGGATGGCGTCTTCCTTTCCAATGGCCCCGGCGATCCGGAGCCGTGCGACTACGCTATCGCAGCCGCCAAGGAGTTCCTGGAGCGTCGCCTGCCGACGTTCGGCATCTGCCTGGGTCACCAGATCATGGGCCTGGCCGTCGGCGCCAAGACCCTCAAGATGAAGACTGGCCACCACGGCGCGAATCACCCGGTCAAGGATCTGCAGGACGGCCGCGTCGTCATCACCTCGCAGAACCACGGTTTCGCAGTGGATCCGGAATCGCTGCCGGCCAACGCGCGCGTGACGCACGTCTCGCTGTTCGACGGCACGCTGCAGGGCTTCGAGCTGACCGATCGCCCGGCGTTCTGCTTCCAGGGCCACCCGGAAGCGTCGCCCGGTCCGCACGACATCGCGTATCTGTTTGACCGCTTTACGGCGGCGATGGACGCAGCCAAGCAGTAAAGCAAACGAGATCGCATCGCCATGAACGCCTTCATGCTTGCCCACTTCGGCATCACCGAATTCTGGACCTTCCTGCTCGGCACGATCTTCATCGTGCTGCTGCCGGGGCCGAACTCGATGTATGTGCTGTCGGTGGCGGCTCGCCGCGGTGTGCGCGCGGGCTACCAGGGCGCGTGCGGCGTGTTCTTGGGCGATGCCATCCTGATGGTGTTGTCGGCAGCGGGCGTCGCTTCGCTGTTGAAGGCGAGTCCGGCGCTGTTCTACGTCGTGAAGTACATCGGTGCGGCCTACCTGGCGTGGATCGGCCTGCAGATGCTGCGTGGCGCGGTGCGCAATTGGCGCGTGCGCAAGGCCGGCGAGTCCGTTGCAGAAGACGCGGCGCCGGCCGATGAGTCGCACCCGTTCAAGAAGGCGCTGATCATCAGCCTGCTGAACCCGAAGGCGATCCTGTTCTTCATCTCCTTCTTCATCCAGTTCGTCGATCCGCACTACGCGCTGCCGGTCGTGTCGTTCGTCGTCCTGGGGCTGGTCTGCCAGATCTGCAGCTTCCTGTACCTGACCACCATCATCTTCGTGGGCGCGCGGCTGGCCGCGGCGTTCCGCGCGCGACGACGACTGTCTGCCGGTATGAGCAGCGGCGTCGGCGCCATGTTTATCGGCTTTTCCGCCAAGCTGGCGACGGCCACACTGAATTAATCGAATCGAGCGGGTTATGCCAAAACGTACAGATATCAAAACCATCCTGATCATCGGCGCGGGTCCGATCATCATCGGCCAGGCGTGTGAATTCGATTACTCCGGCGCGCAGGCTTGCAAGGCGCTCCGTGAAGAAGGCTTCAAGGTGGTCCTGGTCAACAGCAACCCGGCCACGATCATGACCGACCCCAACACGGCCGACGTGACCTACATCGAGCCGATCACCTGGGAAGTCGTCGAGCGCATCATCGCCAAGGAGCGCCCCGACGCGATCCTGCCGACGATGGGCGGCCAGACCGCGCTCAACTGTGCGCTGGACCTGCATCGCCACGGCGTGCTGAAGAAGTACAACGTTGAGCTGATCGGCGCATCGCCCGAGGCCATCGACAAGGCGGAAGACCGCCAGAAGTTCAAGGACGCGATGACCAAGATCGGTCTTGGTTCGGCCAAGTCCGGCATCGCACATTCGATGGACGAAGCCGTGGCCGTGCAGTCGCAGATCGCCAAGGAAACCGGCACGAGCGGCTACCCGATCGTGATCCGTCCGTCGTTCACGCTGGGCGGCACGGGCGGCGGCATCGCCTACAACCGTGAAGAATTCGAAGAGATCTGCAAGCGCGGTCTCGACCTCTCGCCGACCAACGAGCTGCTGATCGAAGAGTCGCTGCTCGGCTGGAAGGAATACGAGATGGAAGTCGTGCGCGACAGGGCCGACAACTGCATCATCGTCTGCTCGATCGAAAACCTGGATCCGATGGGCATCCACACCGGTGACTCCATCACTGTGGCGCCGGCACAGACGCTGACCGATAAGGAATACCAGATCCTGCGTAACGCCTCGCTGGCCGTGCTGCGCGAGATCGGCGTGGATACCGGCGGTTCGAACGTGCAGTTCTCGATCAATCCGAAGGATGGCCGGATGATCGTGATCGAGATGAACCCGCGTGTGTCGCGGTCGTCGGCACTGGCCTCGAAGGCCACCGGTTTCCCGATCGCCAAGGTTGCTGCCAAGCTGGCTGTCGGTTACACGCTGGACGAGCTGAAGAACGAGATCACCGGTGGCGCGACGCCGGCGTCGTTCGAGCCGTCGATCGACTACGTGGTCACCAAGGTGCCGCGCTTCGCGTTCGAGAAATTCCCGCAGGCCGACAGCCACCTGACCACGCAGATGAAGTCGGTCGGCGAGGTGATGGCCATGGGCCGGACCTTCCAGGAATCGTTCCAGAAGGCACTGCGCGGCCTGGAAGTCGGCGTGGACGGCCTGGACGAAAAGTCCACCGACCGCGACGAGATCATTGAAGAGATCGGCGAAGCCGGTCCCGATCGGATCTGGTATCTGGGCGACGCATTCCGCCTCGGCCTGTCGATCGACGAGGTTTATGCCGAGACGTCCGTTGATCCGTGGTTCCTGGCGCAGATCGAAGACATCGTCAAGACGGAAGCATTGGTGAAGTCCCGCACCCTGGAAAGCCTGTCGGCTGCCGAGCTGCGTCTGCTCAAGCAGAAGGGTTTCTCCGACCGCCGCCTTGCCAAGCTGACCAAGACGACAGCCAAGGCCGTGCGCGAAAAGCGTATCGCCGAGAACGTGCGTCCGGTCTACAAGCGCGTCGACACCTGCGCCGCTGAATTCGCGACCAACACGGCCTACCTGTACTCGACGTACGAAGCCGAGCATGGCGAGTGCGAAGCCGAGCCGACGGGCAACAAGAAGATCATGGTCCTGGGCGGTGGCCCGAACCGGATCGGCCAAGGTATCGAATTCGACTACTGCTGCGTGCACGCCGCGCTGGCACTGCGCGATGACGGGTACGAGACCATCATGGTCAACTGCAACCCGGAGACCGTCTCGACCGACTACGACACGTCTGACCGCCTGTACTTCGAGCCGGTGACGCTGGAAGACGTGCTGGAAATCGTCGACAAGGAAAAACCGGTTGGCGTGATCGTGCAATACGGCGGCCAGACGCCGCTGAAGCTCGCGCTGGATCTAGAAGCCAACGGGGTGCCCATCATCGGTACGTCGCCGGACATGATCGACGCCGCCGAAGACCGTGAGCGTTTCCAGAAGCTGCTGCACGAGCTGGGCCTGCGCCAGCCGCCCAACCGCACCGCGCGTGCTGAAGATGAAGCGCTCAAGCTGGCCGAAGAAATCGGCTACCCGCTGGTGGTGCGTCCGTCGTATGTGCTGGGCGGCCGCGCGATGGAGATCGTGCATGAGCCGCGCGACCTCGAGCGCTATATGCGCGAGGCTGTGAAGGTGTCGAACGACAGCCCCGTGCTGCTCGACCGCTTCCTGAACGACGCCATCGAATGCGACGTGGATTGCTTGTCCGACGGCACGCGCGTGTTCATCGGCGGCGTGATGGAGCACATCGAGCAGGCTGGCGTGCACTCGGGCGACTCGGCTTGCTCGCTGCCGCCGTATTCGCTGTCGCAGGCGACCGTCGACGAACTCAAGCGCCAGACCGCCGCGATGGCCAAGGCGCTGAACGTGATCGGTCTGATGAACGTGCAGTTCGCCATTCAGCAGAAGGGCGGCGAAGACATCGTCTACGTCCTGGAAGTGAACCCGCGTGCTTCGCGTACGGTGCCGTACGTTTCGAAGGCGACCGGCGTGCCGTTGGCCAAGGTTGCCGCTCGCTGCATGGCGGGTCAGTCGCTGGAGTCGCAAGGCGTCGAGACAGAAGTCGTGCCGGCGTACTACAGCGTCAAGGAAGCAGTGTTCCCGTTCAACAAGTTCCCGGGCGTCGATCCGGTGCTCGGACCGGAAATGCGCTCGACTGGCGAAGTCATGGGCGTCGGCAAGACGTTTGGCGAAGCGCTCTTCAAGAGCCAGCTCGCCGCCGGTTCGCGCCTGCCCGAGAAGGGCACCGTGCTGATGACCGTCAAGGACAGCGACAAGCCGCAAGCCGTGGAAGTCGCCCGCGCGCTGCATACGTTGGGCTACCCGATCGTGGCGACCCGCGGCACGGCTTCTGCCATTGAAGCCGCCGGCATTCCGGTGCGCGTAGTCAACAAGGTGAAGGACGGCCGTCCGCACATTGTCGACATGATCAAGAACAGCGAGATCGCGCTCGTCTTCACGACTGTCGATGAGACGCGTGCCGCAATCGCTGACTCGCGCTCGATCCGGCAGGCAGCGTTGGCGCAGCGCGTCACGTACTACACGACCATCGCCGGTGCGCGCGCCGCGGTGGAAGGTCTGAAGCACATGCAGCACCTGGATGTGTATGACCTGCAGGGCCTGCACGCCACCCTGTAAGCCCATCGCCAGGGCCCGCGGCGCGGCAAAGCGTCGCGGTGAGCCGGCCGGAGAGGAGCAGTTGCCGCCTCCGGACGGTTCGCCTAAACTAGAGCGTCCGTGTCAAAACAACGACAGCCGCCGTCAGGCGGGTGTGCGCTACGCGCCCTCCCGCTTCGCAGCGGCTGATTTTTTTGTGATTCCGAATTACTTACGATGAGCACCATTCCGATTACCAAGCGCGGTGCCGAGATGCTGAAAGAAGAGCTTCACCGTCTGAAGACCAAGGAGCGTCCGGCCGTCGTCAATGCCATCGCCGAGGCACGTGCCCAGGGCGATCTGTCCGAAAACGCCGACTACGATGCTGCCAAGGAGCGCCAAGGCTTCATCGAAGGCCGCATCCAGGAAATCGAGAGCAAGCTGTCCGCTGCGCAGATCATCGATCCGGCTTCGCTGGATGCCGACGGCCGCGTGGTTTTTGGCGCCACCATCGATCTGGAAGATCTCGATTCGGGCAAGCCCGTCACGTATCAGATCGTCGGCGATGATGAGGCTGATCTGGAAACGGGCAAGATTTCGATCAGCTCGCCGATCGCTCGTGCGTTGATCGGCAAGTTCGAAGGCGATGTCGCTACCGTGGTTGCCCCGGGCGGCGAACGCGAGTACGAAGTGCTGGCCGTCAAGTACCTCTAACCTGATTCGGGACAACCACCATGCCGCAGCGCTTCTTCCAGTTGCTTGCCACGGTATGGTGTGGTTCGCTCTGGACCATCGGTTACATCGTCGCGCCGACGCTGTTCGCAATGCTGGGAGATCGCCAGTTGGCCGGCTCCATTGCCGGCCGGTTGTTTCATGCAGAAGCGTGGATCGGCCTGGCGACTGGGTGTTTGCTGCTGGTGGCTGCCACGGCGCTGGTACGCCGCGGTGAGGCCGGATACCGGCGGCTGCGCTGGCTCGTGCTGGCGATGCTGCTGTGTGTGCTGGTGGGCTATTTCGGCTTGCAGCCGTTCATGGCCTCGCTGCGCGAACAGGCCGATGCGCTTGGCGTGGCGGTGGGGGATTCGCCTTATCGCGCACAGTTCGGCTTGTTGCACGGCATATCGAGCGTGTTTTATCTGGTGCAGAGCCTCCTGGGGTTGGCCCTGATCTGGAAGGCGGCCGGCGTTCGGCAAACCGCCTGAGGCCTCAAAAAAAAGACCGGCTGGAAAGCCGGTCGTTTTCTGTGCGGGCTCCCGAGCAGGTTCAGGACAGCGCTTTCTTCTTCTGGCTGGTTTGACGCGGTTTGGCACGCTTGACGTTACCGCCGGCCGTGACTCGTTCGTTACCCAGCACGCTGAGGCGGACCGGTTTAGGGCGACGCGCGCTGTTCGGGTTCGGCTTGCGCACGGTGACCGAGCGCGGACCGGCACCAACTGTCGTCTTGCGAGGCAGCTTGAGGTCTCGCGGCTGGTTTTCCTTCAAGTACGCCGGACCCTCGCGCCAAATCACCAGCAGCTTGCCGATGTGCTGTACCGGGGCAGCCTGCAGGCGGGCGCAGATGGTGTCATAGAGTTCGATGCGGGCTTCGCGATCATCACCGAAGACGCGAATCTTGATCAGCCCGTGGGCCGCCAGCGAGCGGTCGATTTCGGCCAGAACGGCCTTCGTCAGACCCTCCGCACCGATGATGACGACCGGGTTCAACGCGTGCGCTTCTGAGCGCAGTTCCGATCGTTGGGCAGGGGTGAGGATAAGGGCGGGCATAAATGGGGGCGAGATCGCGCAAAGAGACAAACGGCGCGTATTATCCGCCAAAACCAGTCCTGGCCGCCATGTTTGGCGCTACATCCGGGCGAAATTGCAACCAATTCGATGGCAAAGAACAAGTTCAACCAGTCGTGGCTGCACGACCACATCAATGATCCGTACGTGAAGCTGGCGCAGCGCGAAGGCTATCGCGCGCGTGCGGCCTACAAGCTGAAAGAGATCGACGAACAGGACAAGCTCATCAAGCCGGGTCAGGTCATCGTCGACCTTGGCGCCGCGCCGGGAAGCTGGAGCCAGTACGTGCGCAACAAGCTGGCCGCCTCGCCCCGCGCCAAAGACGGCCGGATCGACGGGGCGATCGTCGCCATCGACATCCTGCCGATGGAAGCCATCGCCGATGTCACCTTCATCCAGGGTGACTTCCGCGAGGACGACGTTTTCCGTCAACTCGAAGAAATCGTTCTGGAAGCCACAGGCGGGGGAAAAGTGGACCTTGTTTTGTCCGATATGGCCCCCAATCTCTCTGGCGTGGCGTCGGCAGACGCCGCGCGCATGGAGCACATCGCCGAGCTGGCTGTGGAATTTGCCATGGCGCACCTGAAACCTGAGGGCGCGCTGCTGATCAAATGTTTCCATGGCAGCGGCTATAGTCAGATCGTCGAGATGTTCAAGCGTCATTTCAAGATCGTGGCGCCGCGCAAGCCTAAAGCCTCCCGCGACAAATCGTCCGAAACATTCCTGTTGGGCCGCCAGCTCAAGCATTCCGGCTGACGGACGATACTCAGGAAGGGGCCCGCGCTGGCACGGCGGTCTTTCGGTCTTGCGGGCAATCAACCCGCGGCGGTGTCCGTGCATTACAATGCCAAGCATCCCGTCAAGGCATTTCTAAAGGAGTCTCGCCTTGAATAACAACTGGTTTCAGAAGGCGGCCATCTGGCTGGTGATTGCCTTGGTGCTGTTCACCGTCTTCAAGCAGTTCGACAAGCCCCGCGCCCAAGAAGGTGTGACGTACTCGCAATTCATGGACGATGCAAAGGCCGGCAAGGTCAAGCGCGTCGAGGTCCAGGGCCGTACGTTGTTGGTCACGCCGAACGAGGGCAACAAGTATTCGATCATCTCGCCGGGCGACATCTGGATGGTCGGCGACCTGATGAAGTACGGCGTGCAGGTGACCGGCAAGGCGGAAGAGGAGCAAGGTGTGCTCCTTACCGCGCTTTACTACCTCGGCCCGACGCTGCTGATCATCGTGTTCTGGTTCTACATGATGCGGCAGATGCAGGGCGGCGGGAAAGGCGGTGCCTTCTCGTTCGGCAAGTCCAGGGCACGGTTGATCGATGAGAACAACAACAGCGTCACGTTTGCCGACGTGGCGGGCTGCGATGAATCGAAGGAAGAAGTCGTCGAACTGGTCGACTTCCTGAAAGATCCGCAGAAATTCCAGAAGCTGGGCGGGCGTATCCCACGCGGCGTACTGCTTGTGGGCCCTCCGGGTACGGGTAAGACGCTGCTGGCGCGCGCCATTGCCGGTGAGGCCAAGGTGCCTTTCTTCAGCATCTCCGGTTCGGACTTCGTTGAAATGTTCGTCGGTGTGGGCGCGGCCCGCGTGCGCGACATGTTCGAAAACGCCAAGAAGCAGGCGCCCTGCATCGTCTTTATCGATGAAATCGATGCCGTTGGCCGTCATCGTGGCGCCGGGATGGGTGGCGGCAACGATGAGCGCGAGCAGACCCTGAACCAGATGCTGGTCGAGATGGACGGCTTTGAGGCCAACTCGGGCGTCATCGTGATCGCCGCAACGAACCGTGCAGACGTGCTCGACAAGGCGCTGCTGCGTCCGGGCCGCTTTGATCGTCAGGTTTACGTCGGGCTGCCCGATATCCGTGGCCGCGAGCAGATTCTCAAGGTCCACATGCGCAAGGTGCCGATCGGCAACGACGTCGATGCATCGGTGCTGGCGCGTGGCACGCCGGGCTTCTCGGGCGCCGATCTCGCCAACCTGGTCAACGAAGCTGCGCTGTTTGCTGCACGCCGCAACAAGCGCGTAGTGGACATGCAGGACTTCGAAGACGCGAAGGACAAGATCTACATGGGTCCGGAGCGCAAGTCGGCCGTGATCCGCGAAGAGGAGCGCCGCGCTACGGCGTACCACGAGTCGGGCCATGCGGTGGTGGCCAAGCTGCTGCCGAAGGCTGATCCGGTGCACAAGGTCACGATCATGCCGCGCGGCTGGGCTGGCGGTCTGACCTGGCAGCTGCCGGAGCACGACAAGCACTACGCCTACAAGGACACGATGCTCGAAGAGGTCGCCATCCTGTTTGGTGGCCGCGCCGCGGAAGAGGTGTTCCTGGGTGCGATGAGTACCGGCGCTTCCAACGATTTCGAGCGTGCTACGAAGATGGCCCGCGACATGGTGACGCGCTATGGCATGAGCGATGCACTCGGCACCATGGTTTATGTCGATACGGAGCAGGACGGCTTCTTCGGTCGCATGGCATCGAAGACCGTGTCCGAGGCCACTCAGCAGAAGGTGGATTCGGAGATTCGCCGTATTGTCGACGAGCAGTACGCCTTGGCGAAGGGCTTGCTCGAAGCGAATCGGGACAAGGTCGAAGCCATGACTGCGGCGCTGCTCGAGTGGGAAACCATCGACGCAGACCAAGTCAATGACATTATGGAAGGCAAGCCGCCGCGCCCGCCGCGCTACGGCTCGACCGGTGGCGGAAGCACCCCGCCGGGCGGCGGTACGCCGGCTGGCGTGACCCCGGGCAACGTGCCCGCCACGGCGTAATGACGTCCCATTAGTTTGTCGCCTCCGGGGCGACGCGGAAGAGCCGGTGCAAGTGCACCGGCTTTTTTGTTGGCGCTTTCTGGCGGGCTTAGCGTAGCATTCCGGTCCTGCGCAGCATTTCCGTCCATCTATCTTGTCTGCCTCCACTCCGACCACCACACACTTCCAATGTGGCCGTTTCCGTTACGCGCGGGATCGGCGCCCGCTGGTCATGGGCATTCTGAACGTTACGCCCGACTCGTTTTCCGATGGCGGGCAGCACGCGACGCGTGATGCAGCCTTGCGCCACGCTGAGCAATTGATCGCCGAAGGCGTCGACATGATCGACATCGGCGGCGAATCGAGTCGGCCGGGCGCCGAGCCGCTCGGCCTGCAAGCCGAGTTGGATCGTGTGATGCCCATCGTCGAGGCATTGGGCGATTGCGGCAAACCGCTGTCGATCGATACCTACAAGCCCGAAGTGATGCGCGCCACGCTGGACGCAGGCGCCGACCTGATCAACGATATCTGGGGCTTTCGCCGGCCTGGCGCGATTGAAGCTGTGACCAAGGGCAACGCGGGCCTGTGTGTCATGCACATGCAGCGCGATCCCGAAACGATGCAGGAAGCGCCCAGTTATGCCGATCTGATGGGCGAGGTGGCGGCTTTCCTCCGCGCGCAGACGGAGGCGCTGGTGGCTGCCGGCGTTGCGGCCGAGCGTATCTCATTGGATCCGGGATTTGGCTTTGGCAAGACGCCGGATCACAATCTCACCATGCTCAATCGCCTGGCGGAGTTCGGGCGGATCGGTTTGCCGCTGTTGGCCGGCTTGTCGCGCAAATCTACACTGGGTGCCGTGCTTGGTGGCAAACCGCCTGCCGAACGCCTCACCGTCAGTGTGGCGGCAGCGCTGCTGGCGGTGGAGCGGGGTGCGTTCATCGTGCGCGTGCACGACGTGCGGCCGACCGTGGAAGCGATTCAACTTTGGTGGGCCATGCGTCATGAGCGCGTAAATCCGCCACTGGCCTGACAGCCGTCCCGGCCTCACGCGGCCGGGGGTCAAGCGAATAGAGGATTGCCCGGCGATGGCCGGCGCCTTACAAACAAACAAAGAAACATTCTCCAGGAGAGACTCCCATGTCCAGGAAGTATTTCGGCACCGACGGCATCCGTGGGCGTGTCGGTGAAAGCCCGATCACGCCGGATTTCGTGTTGCGTCTGGGTTATGCCGCCGGCCGCGTGCTGGCCCACGGGGGCGAAGCGCATGGCCACGGCCGTCCCACTGTGCTGATCGGCAAGGACACGCGCCTGTCGGGTTACATGCTGGAAGCCGCGCTGGAAGCAGGCTTTACCGCAGCCGGTGTCGATGTGCTGATGAGCGGACCGCTGCCCACGCCGGGCGTGGCGTATCTGACGCGCGCTTTGCGGCTGTCGGCCGGTGTGGTGATTTCTGCGTCACACAACCCGTACTACGACAACGGCATCAAGTTCTTCTCGGCCACCGGCGACAAACTCCCGGATGAGACGGAACTGCAGATCGAAGCCGAACTGGAAAAGCCGATGGCGTACGCCGCGTCCGATGCGCTGGGCCGCGCCCGCCGGATCGAGGATGCTGCGGGGCGCTACATCGAGTTCTGCAAGAGCACGTTCCCAAGCGATCTGAACCTGTTCGGCATGAAGGTCGTGCTGGACAGCGCGCATGGCGCGGCTTATCACATCGCCCCTCACGTCTTCCATGAACTGGGCGCGGATGTGGTGTCGATCGGTAACCAGCCGAATGGCCGCAACATCAACGACGGCTATGGCGCGACGGCGCCGGGCAAGCTGGTGGAGGCCACGCGCGAGCATGGCGCCGATATTGGCCTGGCCTTCGACGGCGATGCCGACCGCCTGCAAGTGGTGGATCGCAATGGCCGCCTCTACAACGGCGACGAGCTGCTCTATGTGATGGTGCAGGCGCGCCGCGCTGCCGGCCAGGCAGTGCCCGGCGCCGTTGGTACGCTCATGACGAATCTTGCCGTGGAACTGGCGCTCAAGGCGCAGGGCGTGGAGTTCGTCCGTGCCAAGGTGGGCGACCGCTATGTGCTGGAAGAGCTGAAGAAGAATGGTTGGCTGCTGGGCGGGGAGGGCTCGGGCCACTTGCTTTGCCTGGACAAGCACAGCACGGGCGACGGCATCATCTCGGCGCTGCAGGTGCTTGCGGCATTGCGCCGTAGCGGCCAGACGCTCGACCAGATGCTGGACGGCGTGCGCCTATTCCCCCAAAAACTCATCAATGTGCGGGTCGAAAAGGGCTTCGACTGGAAGTCGCACGCGGGTTTGCAGGCAGCGTTGAAGACCAGCGAGGCCGAGCTCGATGGCAAGGGGCGCGTGCTGATTCGTCCTTCGGGGACGGAGCCCGTCGTTCGCGTGATGGTGGAAGCGCAGGATGCCGACATGGCCAATCAACATGCGGAGCGTCTTGCCGCCACGTTGCAGTAAATTGCTGCCAGATCAAGCAAAAACAAAGAAAAGCGGCCTTCGGGCCGCTTTTTTTATGCGCACAAGTCGACTTTCGTGCCTTGCAGGTCAGTTATGAGAAGTTTTCGTGTTGTCACAGAACTGTCATTTGGGCGGCCTAAAGTTCGGGTGTCAAAAATCTGTCATCGCTCAACCGCTCCTCTGGAGAACTCATGAAACTGGTCAAAACCGCACTCGCTGGCGTGGCTGCACTGGCTTTTGCTGGTGCCGCATTTGCTGTCGACATCACCGGCGCTGGCGCAACGTTCCCGGCACCCGTCTACAACAAGTGGGCGGCCGACTACAACAAGGCGACCAACACCAAGGTGAACTACCAAGGTATCGGTTCGTCGGGTGGCATCAAGCAGATCACTGCCAAGACCGTGGACTTCGGCGCATCGGACATGCCGTTGAAGGACGAAGAGCTGGCCAAGGATGGTCTGATCCAGTTCCCGACGGTGATCGGCGGCGTGGTGCCTGTGATCAACCTGCCGGGCGTGAAGCCGGGCGAACTGACGCTGAACGGCCAATTGCTGGGCGACATCTACCTGGGCAAGATCAAGAAGTGGAATGATCCGGCCATCGCCAAGCTGAACCCGAAGGCCAAGCTGCCGGACCAGGACATCCTGGTGGTGCGCCGTGCCGACGGTTCGGGCACCTCGTTCATCTTCACGAACTATCTGTCGAAGGTGAACGCCGAGTGGAAGAGCAAGGTCGGTGAAGGCACGACCGTGAACTGGCCGACCGGTACGGGCGGCAAGGGCAACGAAGGCGTGGCCGCGTTCGTGCAGCGTCTGGGTGGTGCAGTCGGCTACGTTGAGTACGCCTACGCCAAGCAGAACAAGATGACGTACGTGAATCTGCAGAACAAGGCCGGCGCCACCGTGCAACCGACCGCTGAAGCCTTCAAGGCCGCAGCCGCCGGCGCCGAGTGGAGCAAGTCGTACTACCAGATCCTGACGGACGAGCCGGGCAAGGACGCATGGCCGATCGCCGGCGCAACGTTCATCCTGTTGCACAAGACGCAAGCCAAGCCGGAGCAGGGCGCTGAAGTCATGAAGTTCTTCGACTGGGCGTACAAGGGCGGCGACGACGCTGCCAAGAGCCTGGACTACGTGCCGCTGCCGGACGCTGTCAAGAACCAGATCCGCGCAACCTGGAAGTCGAGCGTGAAGGATGCATCGGGCAAGGTTGTCTACAACCAATGATCGTTGCCTGCTGCATAACGGCTCATAAGTAGGTGCAGCACAACGTGCGGGGGGGGGCGGTAAGAGCCGACCCCCCCCCCGCATCATTCCAAAAGCTTCTTTCACGGCTGACCGGTTTCCCTCATGGCCACGCTCTCTGATTCCTCCGGCGCTTCCCGTATGCGCGCACCCAGCCGCCTTGGCGATCTGGTGTTTGGCGGTCTGACCCGCCTTGCCGCAATCGTTACGCTGTTGCTCCTGGGCGGCATCATCATCTCGCTCATCATCAGTTCCTGGCCCACGATCCAGAAATTCGGCCTGTCGTTCCTGTGGAATTCGGAGTGGGATCCGCCCTCCGATATTTATGGCGCGCTGGTGCCCGTCTACGGCACCCTGGTCACATCGTTGATCGCGCTCATCATTGCCGTGCCCGTGAGCTTCGGCATTGCCCTGTTTTTGACTGAGCTGTCGCCGGCCTGGCTGCGCCGACCGCTCGGTACCGCCATCGAGTTGCTCGCCGCAGTGCCGTCCATCGTCTACGGCATGTGGGGCCTGCTCGTGTTTGCGCCGATCTTCGGCGAGTACTTCCAAAAGCCGCTGGCCGCGACCGTCGGCAAGGTTCCTGTCATCGGGGCGCTGTTCCAGGGCGCGCCGATCGGCATCGGCTTGCTGTGCGCGGGCGTGATCCTGGCGATCATGATCATCCCGTACATCTCGGCGGTGATGCGCGACGTGTTCGAAATCACGCCGACGCTGCTCAAGGAGTCGGCTTACGGTGTCGGCTGCACGACGTGGGAAGTCATGTGGAACGTGGTGCTGCCGTACACCAAGGCTGGTGTGATCGGTGGTGTGATGCTGGGCTTGGGCCGTGCGCTGGGCGAGACCATGGCGGTCACGTTCGTGATCGGCAACACCAACCTGCTGTCCGATGCGTCGTTGTTCTCGCCGGGCAACAGCATCACTTCGGCGCTGGCCAATGAATTTGCGGAAGCGGGCCAGGGCCTGCACACCGCGGCGCTCATGGAGCTGGGCTTGATCCTGTTCGTCATCACGTTCATCGTGCTGGCGGCGTCCAAGCTGCTGCTTCTGCGCCTGCAGAAGGGCGAGGGTCAAAAGTGAACCAACGCGATCTGCCTGACGCTATGAGACCCAACACCATGCGCACGTCTTCCATTCCTGCCGTTCGCGCCGACTCTGACAAGATCAAGGCGCGCCTGCAGGCGCGCCGCCGCAACATCAACGGGATTGCGCTGGCACTGTCGCTCGCTGCCATGGCTTTCGGCCTGGTGTGGCTGACCTGGATCCTGTGGACCACGCTTTCGCTGGGCGTGGGTGGCCTGTCGATGTCGCTCTTCACGGAGATGACGCCGGCACCCAATACGCCGGGAGGCGGCCTTGCCAACGCCATCGCGGGTTCATTCCTGCTGGTGGGTATGGCCACGCTGATCGGCACGCCGCTGGGCATCCTGGCCGGTATCTATCTGGCCGAGTATGGCAAGACTTCGCCGCTGGCAAGCGCCACGCGGTTCATCAATGACATCCTGCTGTCGGCACCTTCGATCGTGATCGGCCTGTTCGTGTATGCCGTCGTGGTCGCGCGCGTGCAGCACTTCTCGGGCATTGCCGGTGTGATCGCTCTGGCGTTGCTGCAGATTCCGATTGTGGTGCGTACGACCGAGAACATGCTCAATCTGGTGCCCAACGCAATGCGTGAGGCCGCCATGGCGCTTGGCACGCCCAAGTGGAAGATGATCCTGTCGATTACGTTGAAGGCGTCGTATGCCGGCGTGATTACCGGTGTGCTGCTGGCTGTGGCCCGCATTGCCGGCGAAACGGCGCCGCTGCTCTTCACCGCGCTGAACAACCAGTTCTGGAGCCTGGATCTGAATCAGCCGGTGGCCACGCTGCCGACCGTGATCTTCAAGTTTGCGATGAGCCCATTCCCCGAGTGGCAGCAATTGGCCTGGGCCGGGGTGTTCCTGATTACGCTGGGTGTGCTGGGGTTGAACATCCTCGCGCGTGCCTTGTTCACCAAGAAATGACCATGACCGCTACGTCCCTCGAAGTGCGCACCCAAAGCCCGAAGATCGATGTTCGCGACCTGAACTTCTACTACGGCAAGTTCCACGCGCTGAAGAACATCTCGCTGCAGATTCCCGAAAAGCAGGTGACTGCGTTTATCGGCCCGTCGGGCTGCGGCAAGTCGACGCTGCTGCGTACGTTCAACAAGATGTACGCCCTGTATCCGGAGCAGCGTGCCGAAGGCCAGATCAACATGGACGGCGAAAACCTGCTGACCTCGCGCATGGACATTGCGCTGCTGCGTGCCAAGGTCGGCATGGTGTTCCAGAAGCCGACGCCGTTCCCGATGTCGATCTACGACAACATCGCGTTCGGTGTGAAACTGTTCGAGCGCCTGTCGCGCTCCGAGATGGACGACCGCGTGGAATGGGCACTGACCAAGGCCGCGCTGTGGAACGAAGTGAAGGACAAGCTCAACCAGTCGGGCTACGGCCTGTCGGGCGGTCAGCAGCAGCGTCTGTGTATCGCGCGCGGCATTGCCATCCGCCCGGAAGTGCTGCTGCTGGATGAGCCGTGCTCCGCGCTCGACCCGATTTCCACCGGCAAGATCGAAGAACTGATCGCCGAACTGAAGGACGACTACACGGTCGTCATCGTCACGCATAACATGCAGCAAGCGGCGCGTTGCTCCGACTACACGGCGTACATGTACCTGGGCGAACTGATCGAGTTCGGCGATACCGAAAAGATCTTCATCAAGCCGCAGCGCAAGGAAACGGAAGACTACATCACCGGCCGCTTCGGCTGACCTGCAACAACGCTGAAGCTGAAGCGACAAGGAGAAACCGATGTCTGAAAAGCATCTGTCATCGCAGTTTGACACCGACCTGACCTCCATCAGCACCAAGGTGCTGCAGATGGGCGGCCTGGTGGAAGCGCAGATCGCACGCGCCATGCGTGCGCTGGCCAACTTCGACCCCGCCATGTGCGATCAGGTCCTGGCCGTGGAACTGGAGATCAATGCGCTGGAGATCGAGATCGACGGCGACTGCAACAACATCATTGCGCGCCGCCAGCCGACCGCCCGCGACCTGCGCTTGGTGATGGCGATTTCCAAGACCATCACGAACCTCGAGCGTGCCGGCGATGAAGCAGAGAAGATCGCCAAGCGCACCAAGCGCATCATGCAGGATCCGTCGGCACATGCGCTGAACTACGCCGGTGTGGAGCGCTCGGGCGAGATGGCCGCAACCATCCTGCGCCACGCGCTGGACGCCTTCGCGCGCCTGGACACCGCTGCCGCCGTGTCGATCCTGCAGGAAGACAAGGCCATCGATGAAGAATTCCGTGGCTTCATGCGCGAACTCATCACGTACATGATGGAGAACCCGCGCACGATTTCGGTGGCGCTGGATTTGCTGTTCATTGCCAAGGCCATTGAGCGTATCGGCGATCATGCCAAGAACATCGCCGAATTTATTATCTACATCGTCAAGGGCACCGACGTCCGGCACGCTTCACGCGAGACGCTGGAACGCGAGATCCTGGGCGAGGGCGAATAAAAGGCGGGACTGGAGACGTGAGCATGCCGAGCAGTATTCTCGTCGTAGAAGACGAACCGGCGATCGCCGAGCTGATCGCCGTCAACCTGCAGCACGCAGGGCACTACCCGATCCGCGCGTACAACGCCGAGCAGGCGCTGTCGCTGATGAGCGACGTATTGCCCGACCTCGTTCTGCTCGATTGGATGCTGCCGGGCAAATCGGGGGTGATGTTCGCCAAGGAGCTGCGCGCCAATGAGCGCACGCGCCAGATCCCGATCATCATGCTGACGGCCCGAAGCGAAGAGCAGGACAAGATCATGGGCCTGGACAGCGGTGCGGACGACTACGTCACCAAGCCGTTCTCGCCGAAGGAATTGCTGGCCCGGATCAAGGCCGTGCTGCGCCGCCGCGCGCCCCAGCTGACCGACGACGTGGTGGCGATTAACGGCCTGAAGCTCGACCCGGCCACGCACCGCGTGACGGCCACGAACGTCGAGGCCGAAAACCCGATCAAGCTGGACCTTGGCCCGACGGAGTTCCGCCTGCTGCATTTCCTGATGACGCATCCGGAGCGCGTGCACAGCCGCTCGCAGTTGCTCGATCAGGTGTGGGGCGACCACGTGTTCGTGGAAGAGCGTACGGTGGACGTCCACATCAAACGCCTGCGTGCAGCGCTCGCTCCTGGCGGCTACAGCAACATGATCGAAACCGTGCGCGGCAGCGGGTATCGCCTGGCGCGCAATCCGGGGCAATAACGCATCTGTCAGACGAACGCGCGAGAGAGGTTTTTTTCAATCGCGCGTTCACACGCCCGTCGCGGTCCAGCGCTTAGAATGCCTTCATGAACGTCTTCTGGACCCGCTTTGCCGTCTTTGCCGCCCTCATGGGCATCGTCACGGCATGCTTGTATCTCTTCGTCAATCATGTCGTTGCGCTGGCCGTGCTCAGCGCAATGCTGTTGGCGATGCTCCTCTATTACATCTACCAGATCCAGCGCCTGTGGCGTGTGCTGGACTCGCCGGCCTATGGCGAGATTCCGAGCGCGCTTGGCCTGTGGGGCGAGGTCTACTATCGCCTGCACCGGTTGATGAAGGGCTGGCGCACGCAGGTGTTGCAGGTCGAGCAACAGCACAGCCGCTTCATTCAGGCCATTCAGGCATCGCCCAACGGCGTGCTGATGCTTGATGGTGAAGACCAGATCGAATGGTGCAACGCAGTAGCTGAAGAGCACTTCGGGCTCTCTGCCAAGCGTGACTTGCGCCAACGCATTACCCACCTGATCCGCCGACCGGAGTTCGTGCGCTACCTGGCGCGCGGCGAGTTCGAGGAGCCGCTCACCATGCATGACGTGGGCCCGCACAAGCAAAGCATCGTCTCTGCCCAAATCTTGCCGTACGGCGAAGACCGCAAGCTGCTGGTGTCGCAGGACATCACCAAGCTGGAGAACACCGAAGCGATGCGCCGCGATTTCGTGGCCAACGTCTCGCACGAACTGAAGACGCCGCTGACCGTGCTCTCGGGATTTCTGGAGACGGTGCGCGACATACCGCTGCCGGAAGAAGACAAGCGACGCTATCTGGACATGATGCATACGCAGGCCATGCGGATGCAGCATCTGGTGGAAGACTTGTTGGCGCTGGCCACGCTGGAAGGCAACTCCGAGCCGCCGTCGGTGGCGCCGGTGCCGATGCAGCGCATGATGCTGCAGCTCCAGCACGACATCGAAGCGCTGTCTGCGGGCCGACACACGGTCACCATGACGTGCGACCCGGCCGTGAGTGTGTGCGGCGCCGAGCTTGAGTTGCTGTCCGCATTCAGCAACCTAGCGTCCAACGCCGTTCGCTACACGCCGGATGGCGGCAGTATCCGACTCGATTGGGGTGTACGCGACGGGCACGCTGTCTACTCCGTCACCGACACGGGGATCGGCATTGCGCCCGAGCATATTCCGCGTCTGACCGAGCGTTTCTATCGTGTTGACCGCAGCCGTTCGCGCGATACCGGCGGCACCGGGCTGGGCTTGGCCATTGTGAAGCACGTGCTGTCGCGCCACGGAGGGGAGCTGCAGGTGACGAGCGAGCACGGTAAGGGCAGCACCTTCCGCGCCGTCTTCCCGCCGGACCGCACCGTCGTGCGCAGCGCCACCGTGACGGACGAGCGCGTCGCCTGATCGCGGGATGTGCCGCGGCGCCAATAAAAAACGCACGCTGTCGAGCGTGCGTTTTTTGTTTGCAAGCAAGCCCGAGAATCAGCCTGCGGAGATCTCCACTGGAGCGCGCACCGTCGGTTCCGCGGCTGTTGCCGCTGCCACTGCGGCCGCCGTTTCCGCTGCAGCAGCGGCCTGCGGCGAGAAATGGTTCAGCAGTTCCAACTGGCTCACGCGCACATGCTTGCCGCGCGTCTGGCGCTGCACGTAACGGCCATCCTGCTGCATGACCCACGCCGACGCATTGTCGCGCAGATGCACCTGGAGGCTTTCCTTGATGACGCGCGCCTTGAGCTTGCGATCAAGCACGGGGAAGGCCACTTCCACGCGACGGAAGAGGTTGCGGTCCATCCAGTCGGCGCTGGAAAGATAGACGACTTCCTCGCCGCCGGCGTGGAAGTAGTAGACGCGGTGATGCTCCAGGAAGCGCCCGACGATGGAGCGCACGCTGATGTTTTCCGACAGGCCCGGCACGCCCGGCTTGAGCGCACAGACACCGCGCACAATCAGGTCGACTTTCACGCCCGCGCGCGACGCCTTGTACAACTCGTCGATGATGGTCGGCTCCAGCAGCGCATTCATCTTGCCGATGATGCGCGCACGTTTGCCCGCACGAGCGGCGCGTGCCTCGGCGCGGATGTGCTCGATCAGGTTGTCGTGCATCGTAAATGGCGAGTGCCACAGATGATGCAACTTGACCTGCGCGCCCGTGCCCGTCAGTAGTTGGAACACGTGGTGGACGTCTTCGCAGATCTGCTCGTTGGCCGTCATGAGGCCGAAGTCGGTGTAGAGGCGCGCAGTCTTGGGATGGTAGTTGCCCGTGCCGAGGTGCGCGTAGCGGCGCAGCCTGACCGCCTTGCCTTTGCCGGACACCTCGCGGCGAACCACCAGCAGCATCTTTGCGTGGCACTTGTGGCCAACCACGCCATACACGACGTGCGCGCCGGCCGATTCCAGCTGATCTGCCCAGTTGATGTTCGTCTCTTCGTCAAAGCGCGCGAGCAGTTCGACGACAACGGTCACCTCCTTGCCGTTGCGTGCCGCCTTGATGAGCGCTTCCATCACCGTGGATTCGTTGCCGGTGCGGTAGACCGTCTGCTTGATGGCAACCACGTCGGGGTCACGCGCAGCTTGCTGCAGCAGCTCCAGCACGGGCGTAAAGCTCTCGTACGGATGGTGCAGCAGGATGTCGCCCTGGCGGATGGCGTCGAACACGTTCGAGCTGTTGGCGACCTGTCTGACCGTTGCCGGCACGTGGGGCGGGTATTTCAGCACCGGCTTGTCGACCATGTCAGGCACCTGCAGCAGCCGCACAAGGTTCACCGGTCCCTTGACGCGGTAGCAGTCCGCTTCCGTCAGGCCGAATTCCTGCAGTAGCCGCACCACCAATGCCGGCGACGTGTCGTGCGCGATTTCGAGACGCACCGCATCGCCAAAATGGCGCGTGGACAGCTCGCCCTGCAGCGCTTCGCGCAAGTCCGTGATTTCATCTTCCGACACGAACAGGTCGGAATTGCGCGTCACGCGGAATTGATAGCAGCCGTGAACGTCGATCTGTGGAAACAGTTCATGCACAAAGCCCTGCATGAACGACGACAGCAGCACGAAACCATACTGGTATCCCGAAAGCTCCGGCGGCATCTGCACGAGCCGGGGCAGGGCGCGCGGCGCCTGCACGATCGCCAGCTCAGCCTCACGGCCGAACGCATCCTTGCCCGATAGCTCGATGATGAAGTTGAGGCTCTTGTTGAGCACGCGTGGGAAGGGGTGCGCCGGGTCCAGCGCCATCGGCGTCAGGATGGGCACCAGTTCGCGTTGGAAAAAGCTGCGGCACCAGGCGCGCTGGGCTTCATTCCAGTTGGTCGTCATGTGGAAGAAGACCCCTTCCTTCTCCAGCAGGGGCAGGATCTCGTCCTGCAACATGGCATACTGTTGCGCGACCAGCTGCCGCACCCGCTCAGAGACCACGCCAAATGCCTGCTGCACCGACAGCCCGTCGGGCGTGACCGACGAAGGGTTGTCGCGCATCTGCTCCTTCAATCCGGCAATGCGGATCTCAAAGAACTCATCGAGATTGCTCGACACGATGCAGATGAATTTCAGCCGCTCCATCAGCGGCACACCCGGGTCAGCGGCCTGGGCGAGCACACGGGCGTTGAATTCCAGGATGCCCAGTTCGCGATTGAGCAGATCGCCCGCGGGCAATGTCGACATGTTGTGTTCAGACGGATGACGATCCGGCCACTTTTTCATAGTTGGGTGTCAAATTTGTGACACACTGAATTTGTCACGTTCGGGACACAATAAAGACATATTTTGTTGCGCATTGTTTCGAACGACAATACCCCCGCGCCCCTGATCCTGCTCCTACCCGTTTTCATTCATGAGTCCCACCCCCCGTCTGCTGGCTGCTGTCGACATGGGCTCCAACAGCTTCCGGCTGATGATCGGCCGCGTCGATGAGACCCTCGGTGCCAATGGCGCCAGCAGTACCCAGATCTTCCAGGTCGATGCGCTGCGCGAACCGGTCCGTTTGGCCGCTGGGCTTACGCAAGATAAATACCTAGATCAGCCCGCGCGCCGGCGCGGCGTGGATGCGTTGCGCCGCTTTGGCGATCGCTTGCGTGATTTTGCCCCCGAACATGTGCGTGCCGTGGCTACCAACACCTTGCGCGTGGCCAAGAATGCGCAGGAATTCCTGATCGAGGCGGAAGCCGCGCTCGGGTTTCCCATCGAGGTGATCGCGGGCCGCGAAGAGGCACGGCTGATCTATCTCGGTGCATCGCATGACGCACCGGCGTGCCAGGGCAACCGTCTGGTCGTCGACATCGGCGGCGGATCCACGGAGTTCATCATCGGCAATGGCTACAAGCCCAAGCTGATGGAGTCACTCTATATTGGTTGCGTTTCGCACAGCCGGCATTTCTTTCCAAACGGGAATGTCGATGAATACGCGATGAAGCAGGCTGAGCTGGCTGCACGTCGCGAGATCCAGGTGCTCGTGCAGCAGTACCGCACTGCCGGCTGGACCCAGGCCGTTGGCTCATCCGGTACGGCGCGTGCGCTGGCCGAGCTGATCGAGCTGAACGGCTTCAACGACAAGAGCAACGAACACGGGATCACGCGAGAAGGGCTGGAGCGCCTGAAACGCGCGCTCGTCAAATCCGAGAACACCAATCGTCTGAAGCTCAACGGTCTGAAGTCCGACCGCATTCCGGTGCTGCCGGGCGGGCTGTCGATCATGCTCGGCGTGTTTGCGGAACTCGACGTCGACCGCATGGACGTGACCGATGGCGCCTTGCGCCTGGGCGTGCTGTACGACCTGCTCGGTCGTACGCACCACGAAGACATGCGCACGGTGACGATCGAGCAGTTCATGCGCCGCTACAACGTCGATCGAGCGCAGGCGAGCCGCGTTCGCGATGCGGCGACCGCGCTGCTGTCGCAGTTTCCTGATCCGCCCGATGAGCGCCGAGAAGACAATCTCGCGCTGCTGGGGTGGGCGGCCAACCTGCACGAGATCGGCATGAGCATCTCGCACAGCGGCTACCACAAGCACTCGGCGTACATCGCCAGCCACGCTGACATGCCGGGGTTCTCCAAGACCGACCAGGCACGCCTTGCGACGCTGCTGCTGGGCCATGCCGGCAAGCTCGGCAAGCTCTCGGGCGGCGGCAAGTTCCTGGATTGGCGGATGCTGTTCAGCCTGCGTCTGGCATTTGTGCTGTGCCGCAGGCGCGGAGCGATCCAGTTGCCGGGCTTGCGCGTGCGCCACAGCGAAGGCGAACTCAACGAAGGTGGTTTCGAGGTCGAGCTGCCGAAAAGCTGGATCGAGCAGAACCCGTTGGTCGAATACAGCCTGATGAAGGAAGCCGATGAGTGGCAGCGTATCGGCCGCCGCTACAAGGTGGTGTACGTGTAAGTTGCCTTGCCGCAATCCAAGCAAAACGGCCCGGAGTGACCCGGGCCGTTTTGTTTTGCGTGAAGGTGTTCGGAGCGATATCAGCCGCGCAGGAAGTGACGTGCGTAGCGCGGGTTGATGTCGGACAGACGCAGCAGCGTGAGGAAGTCGGCGACGTTGAAGTCAGGGTCCCAGGCCGGTGCGCCGCAGATGCGTGCGCCCAGGCGCAGATAACCCTTCACGAGCGCAGGCGGCTCGACTTCGAGGTCCTGGTTCAGTTCGTCCACCGGGAGTGCCACGCGCGGGAAGGCGTGGTACTCGATCGGTGCGAGCGAGCCGTCGTCGACGAAGCTGCGATACAGGCTTGCAGCAAAGTGACCACCATCACCCATCGACACGCTTGCGCAGCCCAGCATCGATTCGAAACCGTGGCGTTGCATGTATTCGCCCAGACCGGCCCACAGCGCCATGATGACGCTACCCGAACGGTAGTCGCGGTGCACGCAGGAACGGCCCAGCTCCACCATCTTCGGGCGCAGGTGCGCCAGACGCACAAGGTCGAATTCGGATTCGGAATACAGGCAGCCGATCTGCTTGGCGGCGTCCGGACGCAGCACGCGATAGGTGCCGACCACGCGCAGCGTCTTCTGGTCACGCACGATCAGGTGGTCGCACACGGCGTCGAACATGTCGACGTCCAGTTCGGTGTGGGCCGAGGGCAGGCGGGCGCCCATTTCCTCGGCAAACACCTTGTAGCGCAGGCGCTGTGCTTCGGTTACTTCATCCTGATGGCGCGCCCACGAAACGGCCAGAACAGGCTTGTCACGCGCCGGAACAGCTTCGGGTGAGCGAGGAAGGCCCCTCCGAGCGTTGCCCAGATTCAGGCTCGGCAGTGCGTCGATCAACGGCTGGGTGGGCGTCGGCAGGTCTCGCATTCGTGCATCCCCAAGGGTGAATTTCGGGGCGATTCTAGAGACGCTGCATGACAGATCCGCGACAAAAGCGTGTCAATCGTGACCGTTGCGTGAATTTTGCGTGTCGATACTGTGACCAGGGCGAAGTGTCATGCGAGATCGGGGTTTATCACCGCGCGCAGCACTGTCTGCGCTTCGTCTTCGCGCATACGGCGGCAGAGCCACCACACGCCGGCTTTCTTCACGCTCCAGTCCATCTCCGTGCCCGCAATAAGCAGGCTCGCGAGGCGGCCGAGCCACGGCTGGTGACCGACCAGAAGCAGATTCGTATTCGACGGCCAGTCCAGCGCATCGAGGATCGCGCTGACGTCGGCGCCGGGCGCAAGTGCGGCCAGCGTCTGGAAATGCTCGGTGAGGGCGCGTGCGGTCTGCTGCGTGCGCACCGCGGGGCTGGCAAGTACGAGCGTCCCTTCCGGCAGGCGGGGGCGCAGCCAATCGGCCATTTTCTCGGCCTGCTTGTGGCCGCGCTTGGTAAGTTCTCGCTGCAGATCGGTGTTGCGCTGGATGCGCAAGGATGCTGCCACGTCTTCGGCTTCTGCGTGGCGCCACAGGATGAGGTTCATGGTGAAGATGCGAAGCATTGCGTGATGCGAATGTTGCCTTTATAGCATCGGCAGATGACACCCTGAGCCGCAGCGCATCGCTCCAAAACAAAAACGGCTTACGTAGGAAACGTAAGCCGTTTTGTTTGCTGCTCAATGCTGGTCGGGGCGGCAGGATTTGAACCCGCGGTCTTCCGGTCCCAAACCGGACGCGTTACCAGACTACGCTACGCCCCGAAGACCGCGATTGTACCGGTTTTGCAACAGGCCGGTCAAATTAGTGTTCGGGCGATCATCCCAAGCGCCACGACACCCGCGAACGCGGCAAAACCTTGCTGCAGCGCGGGCCCCGCCAAATGCTGTGCAAAGCGCCGGCCCACCAGCATGCCGGCCAGGGCGCCGGCCGCAAACGGCAGGGCGATATGCCAATCGACATGCCCGCCGATGGCCGAGGCGACCACGCCGCCCGTCGAGACAAGCGCGATCACTGCCAACGAGGTGGCGACGATGGTCTGCATCGGCAGGTCGGTCGCGCGGCGCAACGCGGGCACGATGACAAAGCCGCCTCCCACACCCAGCAAACCGGACAGGAAGCCGGCACGCACGCCGGATGCCGCCAAAGCGCGCGCGCACGGCAACGTCCAGATGAGCCTGGCTGTGGTGGTATCGAGGTGGCAGGGTGGTCCCGTTCGCGCCAACTGCGGCTCGGTTGTCGGGGCTGCGCGCGCTTGCCGGAACATGCGCAGCGCCACGTAGGCCAGCACCACCGCAAACAGCAGCGTGAGCGGCGTGTTCGGTACGCGGTGGGCAACCCAGATGCCAAACGGCGAGACCGCCACGCCGCACAGCGCTATCAGCCCCGCAGCTTTGTAGCGGACCTTGCCCTCGCGCAATCCGAGCATCGCACCGAGCCCCGCAGACAGCCCCACCGCCAGCAATGCAATCGGCGCAGCTTCAGACACCGACAGATGCAACCCAAAAATCAGCAGCGGCACTGCGACAATGGCCCCGCCTGCGCCTGTCAACGCCAGAATGAGCCCGACCACAGAGCCCAGCCCGGTGCTGACGATCCAACCCGCTTCCACAGGCGACATGGTCAGCGTCCCGCCATCTTCTTCAAGACCTTGCCGCAGTAAAGCTCGGAGAGCGTCTGCATGATCTGGATGACCTCGAAGCTGGCGAGCCGGTAGTAGATGTATTTGCCTTCGCGCCGCGTGGTGACCAGCCCTTCGTCGCGCAGCACGCCCAATTGCTGCGACAGGCTGGGCTGATGCAGGCCGACCAGCGCCTCCAGCTCGCCGACATTGCGCTCGCCCTGCGTGAGCTGGCAGAGCAGCAGCAGACGGTCTTCGTGCGCCATGGCCTTGAGCACGGCGCACGCTTGCGATGCAGACGCGCGCAGCATGGAGATGGCCGCATCGGGCAGCGGCACGACGTCGGGACTGGTAGTGGAATGGCTCATCGCGGTGTGATGCAGGGGCTATTCGCGCCTTTTGCGCTATTGGCAGACAGAATGTCAGACGATATTCTATAAAAATATAGATTGTTAGCAAAATCCCGCCATGCACGCCCAGATCGAATCCTTCTTCGACCCCGATACCTGCACCGTGACCTACGTGGTCCACGCGGGCCGCGGCACGCCGTGTGCCGTGATCGATTCAGTGCTCGACTACGATCCGAAATCGGGCCGCACGACGACGCGATCCGCTGACCGCGTTGCGGCCTTCATTGAAGCGCAGGACTTGCGCATCGAATGGCTGCTGGAGACGCACGCGCATGCCGATCACCTCTCGGCCGCACCGTATTTGCGTGGGCGTTTCGGCGGGCGCATTGCCATCGGCGAGCGCATTCGCGTCGTGCAGGGCGTCTTCAAGCCGATCTTCAATCTCGAGCCCGCGTTTCTCCTCGATGGCTCGCAGTTCGATCATCTGTTCGGGCCCGACGAGGTCTTCCATATCGGCGAACTGCAAGCAAAGGCGCTTGCGGTACCGGGCCACACGCCCGCGGATATGGCGTATCAGGTGGGTGATGCGGTGTTCGTGGGTGACACGCTGTTCATGCCGGACGTGGGCACCGCGCGCTGCGATTTTCCGGGCGGGAATGCGGGCACGCTGTACCAGTCGATCCGTCGCCTGCTGGACCTGCCGCCGGACACGCGGCTCTACATGTGCCACGACTATCCGCCCGCCGGCCGCGAAGCCGTTTGCTACACCACGGTGGCCGAGCAGCGCCGCGCCAACATCCACGTGCGCGACGGCGTGACCGAGGCCGAGTTTGTTGAGATGCGCACGAAGCGCGATGCCACGCTCGGCATGCCGACGCTGATGCTGCCTGCCATTCAGGTGAACATTCGCGCGGGCATGTTGCCCCCGGCCGAGCCGAATGGCGTGCAGTACCTCAAGATTCCGCTGAACGCGCTGTAGCGGCTCAAGGTGCAAGCAGCGCGGCGCGGGCTGCCGTCAGCACCTCTCGGCTGAGTTCGTCGAGCAGCGTCGATGCCGCCCGCGCGTGCTGCCAATGCAGCGGCACGTCTAATGGTGTGTCTGGCACCAACTCGACCAGCGAGCCGTCTTCAAGATGCTGCGCAATCAGCGCATGCGGATGCAGCCCCCAACCCATGCCGGCCACGGCCGCAGTCACAAACGCCTGTGACGAAGGCAACAGATGGCGCGGCAATTCCACATGGCGATGGCACAGGCGCCGCGCCCAGGTGGCCTGCAATGCGTCCTTGGTGTTGAACACAAGGCAGGGCGCTTTCGACAGCTCGCCTGCGCCAACCCCGTCTGCGAAATAGTTCTGCACGAATGCCGGGCTGGCCGCGGCCAGATAGCGCATAGCCCCGAGCGGGCGGCTATTGCAGCCCGTGGCCGGCCGCGCGGTGGCGGTAACGGCTGCCAGCACGGCACCGCTGCGCAGCCATTCACTGGTGTGATCCTGGTCATCGACAGCCACCTCCATCAACACCGGGTGTGCCGCTGCAAACGTGGCGATTGCAGGTGCGAGCCACGTCGCCAGGCTGTCCGCATTTACGGCAATGGGCAGCGCAACGCGGGCGGCGCCCTCTGGCGCCAGCGTCGGCAGTGCGCCTTGTAGTTCCTGCTCGAGCAGGCGTACGCGATCGACGTGCTGGCAAAGCCGCCGGCCCGTCTCGGTGGGGCGGCACGGCTGATCACGCACCACGAGCGCGCAGCCAACGCGTTCTTCCAACAGCCGGATACGCTGCGAAATGGCCGAAGGCGTGACATTCAGTGCGCGGGCCGCGCGCTCGAAGCTGCCCTCCCGGATGACGGCAGCCAACGCCGCCAGGGCGGAATAATCCAGCACGTAAATTAGAGAAGCTAAGGTGAATGAAGTAAAGATAGTTTGTCTTCATTCGACGGCCCCGGCAAGCTGCGCGCATGACGACATCTCTTGCGACTTCCTCATCCGTCTTCCTGCACGGCGTGGCGCTGAGCCTTGGTCTGATTGTGGCCATCGGTGCGCAGAACGCTTTTGTGCTGCGTCAGGGGCTGCGCCGTGAACACGTGGGCAGCGTCGTGCTGTTCTGTGCGATGACCGATGCACTGCTGATCCTGGCGGGTGTGCTTGGGATGGCAGAGGCGTTGGGAGAACGGCCCAGCCTTGCGCGCTTTCTCGCGTTGGCCGGCGCCGCATTTCTATTGCTGTATGGCGTCCAGGCGCTGCGGCGGGCGCGGCATTCCTGCCAGTTACGGGCAGCCCCAGGGGGCGGTGGGCTGAGCCGACGCGCGGCGCTGGCGCAGGCGGCGGCATTTACGCTGCTCAATCCGCACGTCTATCTGGATACCGTATTGCTGGTCGGCAGCATTGGCGCTCAGCAGGCCGCGGCATTGCGCGGATGGTTTGTGGCGGGGGCGGGCTCCGCCAGCCTGCTCTGGTTTGTGACGCTGGGGTTTGGTGCGCGTTGGCTCGCGCCGTGGTTTGCGCGGCCCCGCGCGTGGCAAGTGTTGGATGGCGTGATTGGCGTGACAATGCTTGTGCTGTCTGCTTTGCTGTTGCGTCACGCGCTCGGCGGAGTCGGATTCAGCTGATTGCCATTCCCGGACGAGCCCTAGCCACGCTTTCTTGCGGCGCGCGCCGGAGGTTCTGCCGCGGGCTGCTTGAGTGGCCGCAGGTTCATCTTGTCGAAGACGCGGCGGGCGCGGTCGGCGCAGTCTTCGCCGTCGGGCTCGTGATCGACTTCGCGAATGAGCGCAAGCAAGTCGCGCTTGTTTTGCGCCAAGCGCTGCTCGAGCACATCGATTTCCGCGACTTTGCGGCGCAGGGCTTGCAGCAGTTGCTCGCGTGGCCATTCCCCGAGATGCCCCGGCAGCAGGGCGCGAATTTCTTCGAGCGAGAACCCCGCGCTTTGCGCGCGCAGGATGATCTCCAAGCGCGTCACCGACTCGGGCGGGTATTCCCGATACCCATTGGATTGCCGCTCGGCCGGGTGCAGCAGGCCGCTCGCTTCATAGAACCGGATGCGCGAGGCCGCCACGCCGCTCAGGCGGGCCAGTTCGCCGATTTTCATGTGCGTGCTCCGCAGGCTTGACATTCAAGTTGACTTTAAGCTTAGGGTTCAGGTGTCGTCAAACGTCAAATCCCGCTAGCGGATGCCACCCATGAAGCTCTTCACGCCCCTCGTTCTGCCCAACGGCGCGGTGATCGCCAATCGCCTTGCCAAAGCCGCCATGGAAGAGAACATGGCCGATGCCGATCACGCGCCATCCGACGCGCTGCTGCGCCTGTATGAGGCGTGGGCCGCAGGCGGCGCCGGCTTGATCCTGACCGGCAACGTGATGATCGATCACCGGGCCATGACGGGCCCGAATGGCGTCGTGCTGGAAGACGGCACGCATCTGGAGCGCTTCCGCCGCTGGGCGGAGATCGCGCGGGCGCAGGGCGCGCATGCGTGGGTCCAGATCAACCACCCGGGGCGGCAGATGCCGGCCTCGCTCGGGCAGCCGACGCTGGCGCCGTCGGCCGTTCCGCTGGCGCTGGGCGCGCTGTCCAAGCAGTTTCCGGTGCCGCGCGAGATGACCGAGGCCGATATCCGCAATGTCCAGCAGCGCTTCACGCGCAGCGCGCAACTGGCCGAGCAGAGCGGGTTTACCGGTGTGCAGATCCACGCCGCCCATGGTTATCTGCTGAGTCAGTTTCTCTCGCCGATTTCCAACCGGCGGCAGGACGAGTGGGGCGGCCCGATCGAAAACCGTGCGCGCCTGCTGCTCGATATCGTGCGCAGCGTGCGCGCCGCCGTGTCGCCGCAGTTTGTGGTGTCGGTCAAACTGAACTCGGCCGATTTCCAGCGCGGCGGCTTCAGCCCTGACGATGCGAAGCAGGTGGTTGAACTGCTCAACCCGCTGGGCGTCGACCTTGTTGAACTCTCCGGCGGCAGCTACGAAGTGCCCGCCATGCAAGGGCACGCGCGCGACGGCCGTACCCTGGCCCGCGAAGCGTATTTCCTGGAATTCGCACGGGACATCGCCACCGTTGCCCGCATGCCGCTGATGGTCACGGGCGGCATCCGGCGCCGGGCCGTGGCGGAGCAGGTGGTCAACAGCGGTGTCGACATGGTCGGCATTGCGACGGCGCTGTCCATCGATCCAAACCTGCCGCGCGACTGGGCTGGCGGCAAAAACAACGCGCCTGCGCTGCAGCCCATTACGTGGAAGAACAAGGCGCTGGGGGCACTGGCCAACATGGCGGTCGTCAAGTTTCAGCTCAACCGGCTGAGCGAGGGGCGCACGACGGCCCCGCGCGTGTCGCCGCTGCGCGCGCTGATTCAGCAGCAACTGGCCGCAGCGTGCCAGTCGCGGCGCTATCGTCGATGGACGGCGCAACGTCAGGCGCGCTAGCGCATATTTTCTGACCGGACCGGCGCAGCCTTACCGATGCGCCGCGTCTCTTGTAGATTCATGTTTTGCCTCCGATCGGAAAGTACGACATGAAACACGTCACTCTGCCCAACGGCGAACGCGTCCCTGCACTCGGCATGGGCACCTGGAACATGGGCGACGACCGCGCCACCCGCGCCGAAGAAATCGCCACGCTGCGCCTGGGCCTCGACCTGGGTTTGCGGCTGATCGACACGGCCGAGATGTACGGCGAAGGCCTCTCTGAATCGCTGATTGGCGAGGCCATTGCCGGACGGCGCGATGAGGTCTTTCTCGTCAGCAAGGTCTATCCGCACAACGCCAGCCGGGGCGGTATCGCCGCGGCGTGCGAGCGCAGCCTGCGCCGCCTCGGCACCGACCGGCTCGATCTGTACCTGCTGCACTGGCGGGGCGATGTGCCGTTCGAAGAGACGCTGGAAGGCCTGCAGGCCCTGCAGCGCGAGGGCAAGATCCGCCAATACGGCGTCAGCAATCTCGACCTGTCAGACATGGAGGAATGGTTGGACGCGCCCGGCGGCGATCAGACCGCCGTCAACCAACTGCTCTACAACCTTAGCCGGCGCGGCATCGAATGGGATGTGCTGCCCTGGCTGCGTGAGCGCCGCGTGCCGGTGATGGCCTATTCACCCATCGAGCAGGCGCGGCTCGTTCGGTATCCGAAGCTGGTGCGCTTCGCGCAGGCGTGCGGCATGACGCCTGCGCAGGTGGCGCTCGCGTGGCTGCTGGCGAATGACGACATCATCGCGATTCCCAAGACCGGCCACCGCGACCGCTTGCGCGAGAACATCGGCGCGCTGTCACATACGCTCACGGCTGAGCAGTTGGCAACGCTGGACAGCATCTTCCCGCCGCCCAAGGGGCCGCGCGCGCTGGAGATGCTCTGAGCGTGCTAAGCGCGCGAAGCGCTCAGCGCGACTTTGCCAGGTAGCGCGCGTGGTCGACGTAGCCCATCAGGTAGACGCGGGCTTTATCGCGGGTGTCTTTGGTGACGCGGTCGGCTGCCTTGCGCGCGCCGGACGATGACATCGACGCGCTGAGGTGATCGCGGAAGCCGTCGTGCATGGTTCGCAGGTCACCTTCGCAGGCGTCGAGCGCGGAGGCGACCACGTCCTTCGTCTGCGTGGTGCCCGACACGCCGCTGTCTGCCTGACGCTGGACGCACGCCATGTAGTTGGCGCGCAGCACCTGCCAGCCGTTGTCTGCGCTGGCATCTGTGGACGCCGCCGCGGCGGTGGTGGAATCAACGGGCTGCTGCTGCGGGTGCGATGCGCATGCACCGAGCAAGGCCAGCAGGACGAGAGACGGGCAGGTAAGGGCTTTTCTCATGGCATGGACTGTACTGCACAGATCCGCTGCTTGCGCTCTGCGAAGTCGACCGGGATGCACGCCGTAACATTTCGAAACGAAAAAGGGCGCTGACGCAACGCGCTTGGCTTACCCGGCCGCAAGCGCGATTTCAGAAGACCGCCCCTTGGCCCATTTCGCTGTGCCGACACATCGACGGCACTGGTGGCCGATCTTCAATGCGGCACGCGCCGGTCGCAAAGCGCGACGTCCGAGGCCAAGGGCTCGGCAGTCGAGCAAAAGGCCGCAAACGTTGAGCTTCCATCTCGTTGAGTTGAGCCAAATTTCAACCGTTGCGGAAGATGAAGCTGTACGCGTTGAGTGCCGGCACGCCGCCTAAATGTGCGTAAAGCACGCGCGAGCCCGCAGGAAATTCACCGTTGCGGACCATGTCGATCATGCCGTGCATGGATTTCCCCTCGTACACGGGGTCGGTCAGCATGGCTTCCTGGCGCGCGCACAGGCGAATCGCTTCCAGCGTGCCTTCATTGGGCAGGCCGTATTCCGGGCCGCCGTAGCGCGTGTCGAGCACCACGTCTTTTTCCGTGATGTTTCTGCCGAGGTCGACCAGTTCGGCGGTGTGCTGCGCGATGCGGAGGATCTGCGCGCGCGTCTGTTCCGGCTTGGCCGAGGCGTCGATGCCGATCACTTTGTCAGCCCGGCCATCTGCTGCAAAGCCAACGACCATCCCGGCCTGCGTGCTGCCCGTGACCGAGCACACGACAATGTAGTCGAACTTGAAGCCCAGCTTCGCTTCCTGCTGGCGGACTTCTTCAGCAAAGCCGACAAAGCCCAGGCCGCCGAGCGGGTGTTCGGAGCAGCCGGCCGGAATCGGGAACGGCTTGCCACCGCGCTTGCGCACGTCTTCCATGGCCTGTTCCCAACTGGGCCGGATGCCGATGTCGAAGCCCGCAGCATCGAGGCGCACGTCGGCGCCCAGGATGCGCGACATCTCGATATTGCCGACGCGGTCGTATACGGCGTCGGAGTAGTTCACCCAGTTTTCCTGCACTAGCACGCACTTGAGGCCCAGGTGCGCTGCCACCGCAGCCACCTGGCGCGTCTGGTTCGACTGAATGCCGCCAATGGACACCAGTGTGTCGTACCCGCCTTCCAGCGCTTCCGGAATCAGGTATTCCAGCTTGCGCGTCTTGTTGCCGCCGAAGGCCAGGCCGCTGTTGCAGTCTTCGCGCTTGGCAAACAGCTCCACCTTGCCGCCCAGGTGCGCGCTCAATCGTTTCAGCGGCTGGATGGGCGTCGGGCCGAACGTCAGGGGATAACGGGGAAATCGCTGCAGGTTCATGAGGGGGCTCCTTCAGTGCCGCGAATGGCGGGATGTCGGAAACCAATGGTACGCAGAGCGCTACGAAATGAGGTTGCAAAGATCGTCTACTATCCAGAACTTAGCTGATCGTAGATCGGATTAATAATCTCTTTATTTCTTGAAAATGAAAAAGAGCGAAACAAAATTGCAGGAGCGCCCTGACGCGTCGGCGGCTTCTGCGCGCCACGCCTTGGATCGCACTGATCGCGCGATTCTCAGGGCGCTCCAGCGCGATGCGTCTATCTCCAACGTGGCCCTCGCGGCCAAGGTAAACCTCAGCCCGCCGGCCTGCCTGCGCCGCGTGGAACGGCTCAAGGAGCTGGGGCTGATCAAGGGGATTGTTGCGCTGCTCGATCCGCGTGCGCTGGATCTGGGGTCGTTGGTGATGATTGGCGTCGTGCTGGATCGCTCGACGCCGGAATCGTTCACGGCATTTGAGAAAGCGGTGCAGAAGGTGCCCGGTTGCCTTGAATGCCACGTCGTAACCGGCGAGTTCGACTACTTCATGCTCGTGCGCACGAAAGACAACGAAAGCTACAACCGGCTCCACGCCGAGCAGTTGCTGTATCTGCCAGGCGTACGGCAGATCCGGACGTTCATGGTGCTCAAGCAGGTGCTGTCGACGACGGAACTGCCGGTGGCTTGACCGAGGGAGGGGGCTGCTCAGCCCTTGCGTTGATCCTTCAGGCGGTTCCACAGCATGCTGGCCCGGTTGCCGCTTCTGCAATACGCGAGGATCGGCTTGGGCAATGTGTCGACGAGTTGGCCGAAGGCGGCAACCTCTGCATCGCCAATGCGATTCGGCTCGACCGGCAGATAGCGTGCTTCCAGGCCCAGCGCGCGGGCGGCAGCGGCAACGTCTTCAAAGGCGGGCTGGTCGCTGCTCTCGCCATCCGGGCGGTTGCAGATGACCGAGCGGAAACCGGCATTACGGATGGCCCTCAGATCGGCGGGCATGATCTGTCGCGTCGCCGTCAACCCGCTGGATGCCGTGGCGCGGCATTGCTCGATCGCGCGCTGGAAGCACGCAGCGGCAAAATCGACGTCGTGCTCGGTCGCAAAGCGGCCCAGGCTGATCCGCACAGTGCGGCCTGCAGCTTCGGGATCCAGGCCGATCGCCGTCAGGACGTGCGACGGCGTGCCTGCGGCTGAGTTGCAGGCGGACGTTGACGACACGGCAATATCGTCGCCCAGCATCATCGGCATGAAGCCGGGTGCGTTCACCGTCAGGCTCAGGGTGTGGGGAATGCGTCGGGCCACATCGGCGTTGTGCACCACGTCGCCAAGGGCGAGCACCGCTGCCTTCAGCCGCTGGCTCAGCGCAGCAATGCGGGCGGTCTCGTGCTCCAGCTCTTCAGCCGCCAATTCACACGCCACGCCCATACCGACAATCTGATGCGTCGCCAGCGTGCCCGAGCGCAGACCGCGCTCGTGTCCGCCACCGTGAATTTGCGGCGCGAGGCGCGAGGCAATGTCGCGGCGCACATACAGCGCCCCAATACCCTTGGGGCCATACACCTTGTGGGCGGACATCGACAGCATGTCGATCCCGAGCGCGCGCACATCAATGGGCGTCTTGCCGAGTGCCTGTGCGGCGTCGACGTGGAACAGCGCGCCGGCGGCATGCACGATCTGCGCGATCGCCCCAACGTCGGTCAGCGTGCCGAGCTCGTTGTTCACCAGCATGAGCGAGACGAGTCCGGTGTCGGGCGTCATCGCAGCGGCAACAGCCTCCGGCGTAATTTCGCCGTCGCGTGTTGGCGACAGGTACGTCACCGAACATCCGCGCGCCGACAGGTTCGCCATCGTGTCGAGAATGGCCTTGTGTTCGATGCGGCTTGTGATGAGGTGGCGCTTGCCGGGGGCGGCGTCTGCGTAGCCCTTCAGCGC
The DNA here is from genome assembly GCF_030582395.1 of Ralstonia pickettii. Classification (NCBI taxonomy): domain Bacteria; kingdom Pseudomonadati; phylum Pseudomonadota; class Betaproteobacteria; order Burkholderiales; family Burkholderiaceae; genus Ralstonia; species Ralstonia pickettii. The sequence continues at coordinate 1,806,034 of NZ_CP104381.1, read as the reverse complement.
GAGGTTGTTCGATTCGGTGGCGCCTGACGTCCAGATGATCTCGTCGGCATCGGCGCCGATGAGCGCGGCGACTTGCTCGCGCGCTTGCTCGACCTTGTTCCGCGCCGCGCGGCCCGTCGCATGCGAATTAGACGCAGGGTTCCCGAACGCGCCTTCCATGCCAAGGCAGGCGGTCATGGCTGCAATCACACGTGGGTCGGCCGGCGTGGTGGCTGCGTAGTCGAGGTAGTGGAGGGTGTTGCGGTCGCTCATTTTGTTTCTGTGCTGCGGTGGAGGCACGAAAATGATACGGCCGATAGCTGGGAAAAATAATTCAAAGTTTCCTGTGAATTCCTCGATATGGCGGGGAATATTCCCTAAAATTCACTTTCCATAGAAGAAAATTTCTATACCGAAATGGATGCCATTGACCGCGAACTACTGAGGCTGTTGCAGGCCGATGCGACGCTGCCCATCGCAGAGCTAGCGCAGCGCGTGAACCTCTCGCAAACGCCGTGCTGGAAGCGGGTGCAGCGGCTCAAGGACACGGGCGTCATCCGCGCCCAGGTGGCGCTGTGCGACGCGCGCAAGCTGGGCGTTGGCACCACGGTGTTCGTGGCCGTGCGCACCGATCAACACACCGAGAAGTGGGCGCAGCGTTTCACGCAAGTGGTGCGGGATATGCCCGAAGTGGTGGAGGTCTACCGGATGAGCGGCGAGATGGACTATCTGCTGCGCGTTGCGGTGGCCGGCATCGAAGACTACGACCGCGTGTACAAACACCTCATCAAATCCGTGCCGCTGTCGGACGTGAGTTCATCGTTCTCGATGGAGCAGATCAAGTATTCGACCGCGCTGCCGGTGCGGGATGGGGGGCAGGGGGAGTGAGGGCTTGGGTGGCGCGCCAGTCGGATGGTTGTATCGCGGCTGAACGTGGGGCTCCTCAGTGCTCCCGCGCCCAGCGCTCAACAAGCTCTGCCGGAATCGCCTGAAACACTTCATCAAAGCGCTTGCCGGTCAGCCGTTCCGCTTGCTTGAGCAGAAGCGCCACAGGGCTACTCGGCTCGTGCGCCTCAAACCAGATCCGGGCGGCTTGAATGGAGGCGAGGGCGGTATTACGGTCCATGACGGGCTCAGGTGGGTTGCTATCAAGCGGCGTTACTACCGGGCCCTCGATGGTGGTGCCCATCAAGCCTTGTGAGACGGCCGGCGAGCGTTCCGAGACCGGAAGTGCAATCACAGCAGGTGCCGCCGGTGGTGACGCGCCAGTCACCGTATCCAGCAATCGCAACAAGGTGCCCAGGTCAGGATGGTCGTCCGGAAGGTGATGTCGCGCCCAGGAGTCGATCGATGACGCAAAGGTTTGAGCCTCGTCCAGCGCGGACAGTACCTCGTCGTTTTGGTTGCGCAGTTCGTGGAGCTGGTGCTGCACTGCCTCGGGTGCCAACGCATCTGCTGCGCGTGGAGTGCTCAATGATCGCTCGACGTCGCGCACTCGCAGGCGCAACACGCTGTTGGTTGAGATCACTAGATCCCGCACGTCGTGCATCAGCCCCTGCGGGTCGGCCAAGGCGGCCAGCGCGTTAGCACGCACGGCCGGGTCCGGCTCACCGTCCACCACCACTTGCGGGTAGATGGTCTCCGGCCATGCCTCTAGCAATCGAGACAGAATGCACAGCCCGTCCCGAAACCCAATTGCCTGGTCCAACCGGACCCGGCAGCGCACCAGCAATATGAGGATACGAATATCCCGCGTGCGCAGCAGCAGGCGACGGCAGTCTCGCTCCACTTCCGTCCAGTTGATTGCCTCGGGAGGGCTGACAAAATCACCGTACTGAGCATCTTGCTTGGGCGTGACCTTGCTTTGCAGAAGAACGAACTCGGGGTCGTATTCCAGATCGGTCCCGCACGGATGCGCTTCGGAGAAGGGCGTGCGCAGCCGTGGGGCTTTGGCCTGCCCACCGATCGGAAGGCCAAACGCAACCAAGTTCTGCCGCCGTTGAGCGAGCTCTGCCGCACCGAGATGGCTGCGCTGGAGAAACGTCTGGTCGCTGGCGAAGCCGATCGCTTCAACGAAGAATTCGACGCCGGCCGGCGCAAGGTCCTGCTCGGCCTGGTTGAGGAGTTCGATGGCCTGACCGAACCCCTTGCGGACCTCGTCGAGCACATCTTTGCCGATTCGCGCTACGACAACACGCAGAACAAGGCGATGCTCCGTGGCGTGTACTTCACCAGTGCCGCACAGACCGGCGAGTCGGTGGTCGCTGCCAGTGACACGGTGGCCTCGCAAGTCCTGGATGGCAAGACACCGTCTGAAGCGCAGTCAGCGCGTTCCACGGTGGGCTCCGACAGCTACTTCCTGTCGGACCTGTTCAAGCGCGGTATCTTTGCCGAATCACACCTGGTGCGGCCCAATCTGCGTTGGGAATTCCGCTTCCGCTTGATGCGGCTGCTGGCCCATACCGCAGTGCTGGCATTCGTTCTGTGGTTGGTGCTTGGGTTCTATACGAGTTTTGGCTACAACACCAACTACCTCGACGTGGTTCAGGAGAAGGCCAAGGCCCTGACCGTCAAGGTGACTGGCTTCTATAAGAAGCCCGAAGCCGACGGTGTGCCGGACCTGCTGGCCGCGGCGCATGACCTGCCAGAATTCACGAACCTGAACCTGCTGGACCCGTCACTGAGCTGGCGCTACGGGCTGTATGTCGTAGCGCCCGTGCTCGCAGTGTCCACGGCCACCCACGTCAAACTGCAGGACAACCTTTTGGTGCCGTATCTGGTCCGTCGCGTGGAAGCGGTGCTCTCCGCCGCCATCGTCGACAAGGATGCCAAGCTGACCTACGACACCCTGCGCGTCTACCTCATGCTGTACGACAAGGAGCAGTTCCGTGCTCCCGACGTACGGAGTTGGGTGCAAAACGATTGGGCAACGGGTGGCGCGGATGCCTTTGGCGGCCGGATCACTGTGGTCGAGCAGCTCGACAGCCTGCTCGATGGCAGGCGAGCGATCCAATCGCCCTATGCCAAGAATGAGGCGTTGATTCGCTCCGCACGAGACTTCCTGGACGGCAACACCTCCACGGAACGCCTATACGAGCGTGCCAAAGCCGCCATGATGGAAGAGGCCCCGGCCGATTTCACGCTTGTGCGTGCGATCGGCCCGCAGGCCGGTACGGTCTTCTCGCGCGCCAGTGGGGAGCCGTTGGAGCGCGGTATTCCCGGCCTGTTCACTTACGCGGGTTATCACAATCTGTTCAATGCCCGCCTGCCGGAGTTTGTCAACAAGGCCCAGGCGATTGACGTTTGGGTGATGGGGCGTGCAGGCGGCGCTCAAAAAAAAACGCTTGAGAGCGCCGCTGGCAAGCTGACCGGCGACGACCCCGTCACGCGAGAAATCCGCCGCCTGTACCTGACGGAATACGCGCAGAGGTGGACGGAATTCTTGCGCGATATTCGCGCGCTCACCGGCAACAACCTCACCTTCGACCTAGAGGTGCTGCGCAACTTCGCTGCCCCGGACTCGCCGCTCGCGCGTCTAGGGCGTGTCGTCGTCAAGGAAACGACCCTCAGCCAACCGGCAGAACAAGAGGACAAGTCCCTGGCCGACAAGGCGCTCGCCGCTCTGGACAACAAAGCCGACAAAATCACGGGGTTCGCATCCCGCGCCGAAGCTCGCCAAGAGCGTGCGTTGGTCGACAACCGCTTCGCCGCGTTGCGCGAAGTTGTCATGGGGCAGGCCGACGTTGCTGTCCCCAACGCGCAAGCCGCCAACAACAAGCCGCGATTGGATGCCATTGCCGGTATGGTCAACGCGTACTACACCTCGTTGATGGTCGCCAGCAACGCGTTGGAGACTCGCAATTTGCCACCGCCTTCCGAAGCCGGTGCACAGTTGCGCATGGAAGCCGCCAAGCTGCCGGCGCCGCTCAAGGAGGTGCTAGCAGATTTGGTGATCCAGGGCACGCGTGACGTCAACAAGGGAATCGGCGACATCCTGATCGCGCAGATGAACGCAGTCATCGGCGAGAGTTGCCGCAGCGCTATCGACGGCAAGTACCCCTTCACGCCGACATCCAAACAGGACGTGGATACGGAAGACTTTGCGCGTGTTTTCGCCAGCGGCGGTGTGCTGGATGACTTCTTCCACAAAGTCCTGGCGCCACATGTGGACACGACGATTTCGCCATGGCGCTACAAGCTGACCGCGCCGGATGTACCACCGGTTGCCGGCCCCAGTCTTGTTCCGTTCCAACGGGCCAGAGAAATCCGCGAAGTGTTCTTTCGCGACCCTGGTGCCAAGAAGATAGCCTGGAAGGTCGACTTGAAGGTGGTAGAACTGGATCCGGAAATCGTTGAGCTGACGATGGACTTCGATGGCCAGAGCCAGCGCTACGTCCACGGGCCGGTGATTCCGCTCAAGGTGACGTGGCCTGGGCCGCGTGGCGGGCAGGGCGCGGAAATCACGGCCAACCCGCGTGTTCGGCCCGAGACGTCCTCGCTCATCGCCAACGGCCCCTGGGCCATGATGCGCGTGATTGCCAAGGGCAAGCTGGACAACTCGGCGTCGCCCAGCCACTTTGTGGTTGAGTACGATTTCGACGGACGTAAGGCGAAACTCGATGTCAACACCGGCAGTCAGGCCAATCCGTGGACGACCGGGTTGCTGCAGGGCTTTCAGTGTCCGGGGAGGTCGGGTTGATGGATCACCGGTCACAGTCGAAGAACCACATCCTTCGCCTCGCCCAACCGCTGTTCTGGTTGCTGGCTGAGCTGTCGCCAGAGCTGGAGTCGGCGGCGCGGCTCGATACCCTCCGATCGGAGGCCCGCACACGGTTGAGGACCTTCAAGAAGGCCTCCCTGGCAGCCGCACTCAATGCCGACAGCATCGAGGCGGTGCATTACTGCTTCTGCGCCGCCATCGACCAGGCGGGGAGCCAAGTGCGCGGACGTGCGAACAGCCTGCGTGGCGTCTGGCTCCAACATGGGTTGCTCGCGGAGTTCTACTACGAAAACGCCTGCGGTCAACGCTGCCGTGGATGGATCGAAAAACTCCAACAAACACCGAACGCCAGCGCAAACGCGCTGGAAGTGATCGCAGAACTGACCGCGCGCGGCCTTCGTGATGAGCGCGGCTTGCCATTGCCGAAGATCGCACTGCCAGCGCGCCAGCAGCTCGCATCCACGACGACGGACATTCCCCACATCCCTTACGGACGTTGGATACCGGAGTGGGCCGGCCCGGTCAACAAACCTCCACCCGAAGTTGTTCTTCTGCGAGAAGCGCCTCTGGAGCGGTCTTGGCTGCCCATCGTTGTCGTCACCGGGCTCATCGTGACAGGGATCGTGCTCGGCATGACGTTCATGCTCCGCCGCCAGCATCAGGACAATCAAGCGCTGGTTACGAAGGTGGAAGCTCTGTCCGCGCAACTGGCCCAGCAGCGTGAATCGTCGGCGGATCGCATTGCGCGCGCGCTGGCGCCCGAGGCCGGGGAGGCTCCGGTCGGCATCAGCACAAAAGACGATCGAATCTATCTTGCCTTTAATAGCGACGAAGGTTTCGCCTCCGGGCGCGCCGACCTTATGCCGATGCTCGCGCGTCAGCTCGATCGACTTGCCACCGTGCTTGCCGACACGCGCGGTAAGGTCATCGTTCTTGGGCACACCGACGACGCCCCCGGCCCGCGCGATCGCGTGGCATCAAACCTTGCGCTGTCAACCGCACGCGCCACGGCGGTCGCGCGGCATCTGCAAGAGCGCGGGATCGCTTCGGACCGCTTGTCCATCATCGGTCGTGGCGTGAAGGATCCCGTTGGAGATAACCGCACCGCCGCGGGTAGGGCATTGAACCGACGCGTGGAGATCGTTCTTGAAAGCGTGCCAAATTCGGAGCCAACAGGCCTTCGGCGATAGTGGGGCAACGAGGCAAATTTGTGTGGCTAGTGAACGAGAAGCAGTGACGTTGACGGCCAGTCGAGACCGAGCGATACGTGCCAAGGATGAAATCTGGTCACACTATCCCGCGCTCACTTGTTAAACCGTCGCAGTGACGCTCAACGTAAGTACCTGATCCACAAAGGTTTTTGGCCTGCCCAGAGGGATTCGAACCCCCGACCGTCGGCTTAGAAGGCCGATGCTCTATCCAACTGAGCTATGGGCAGATATGCAGAGGTGCAGGCTGCCCAGGCATACCAAAAACGCGCGGCCTCCGGGTGCCTGGGAGGCCGCGATTCTAACAGATGGGATCTTGCGTTGCGCTAATGCTGGGGCGGGATTTCCGGCGGTAGCTCGCCGGGTGGCAATTCGATTGGGGGCGTTTGGGGTTCGGGGTCATGCACTGGGTCATGCGCCGGTTCGTCGGGGGGCGGCATTTCCGGTGGCGGGTGCGGGGGCTGTTCGGGCGGTTGCGGCGGCGTGATGTGGGCGCGCTTGGTCAGATCGGGCGAAGCTGGCATGGGCTGCCTCCGTATGTGAGTCGAATTCCGGGTTTGCCCTGACCTGTTCCGCAAGCGTCGTTCCTGCGCATCATCCGAAAGGACACATACCCAAAATGCGTACCCCCCAATTGGGGGGATTTTTGATACATTTCGTGGCGTCGGGTAGTGCCACACAACAATAACGTTTCATTCGAAATTCCGCGCAATGACGCGGAACGCCGTGCCTACGCACGCCAAACGGGCGTGTCGAAGCCTTTTGGGTTCCGACTAGACGGGAAATCAGGGAGTCTTGTTTGGGCAGCCATGGAGCGATCCATGGGTCTGCTGTGTTTCGCTGTGGCTGCAGGGAGCCGGGCGAGGCGCTAGCCATGGGGCAGGGAGGAAACAATGAGCATGCGTCATCCGCGACGCCCGGCAGGGTCGTCGCGCACCACATACATTCGTAGCGCCCAGAGCGGGCGTATCGGCGATCGTTCCAACGCCAACGAGCATCGTCTGCCGCCCAGCGGCGTACCGCGCATGCTGCTGTGGCTGCTGGCCGCCACGGTCCTCTTCGCGGTGGCGAACTACACGTTCAAGCTATTCGGCTGAGGCAAGCCGGATCGCCCTACAACACCTTCCCCGGATTCATCAGGCCGCGCGGGTCCAGCGCCTGCTTGATCGCGCGCATGGCCGCCATTTCAACGGGGCTCTTGTAGCGCGCGTTGTCGTCGCGCTTGAGCTGGCCGATGCCGTGTTCGGCTGAGATAGAACCGCCGTGCGCATGCACGCTGTCGTGCACGATGCGGTTGATGCCGTCCTGGTTGGCCAGGAAAGCATCGTGCGCATGGCCTTCCGGCGGCGACACGTTGTAGTGCAGGTTGCCATCGCCAAGATGGCCGAACGTGACCATGCGGATGTCGGGGTAGGCCGCGGCCAGGGCGCGGTCGGTCACGTCGATGAAGTCTGCAATGCGCGAGATTGGCACGCCAATATCGTGCTTGATGTTCTTGCCTTCATCGGCCTGCGCCAGCGGAATGTGTTCGCGCAGGCTCCAGAAATCGCGCGACTGGGCCACCGACTCGGCCACTGCCGCATCGTCGATCACGCCGCGCGCGAGCGCGTCTTCCATCAACGATTCGAACAGCGTGCGCGCGTGCTCTTCGCTCTCCAGGTCGGACAATTCCAACAGCACGTATTGCGGATACGCCTGCGTGAACGGCACGCGCAACTGCGGGTAATGCTTGCGCACCAGTTCCAGGCAAAACGCCGACATCAGCTCGAAGCCGGTCAGCAGCGTGCCTGCATGGCCCTGCGCCAGGGATAGAAACGCCAACGCCTGCCGCGGCGATTGCAGCGCCGCCAGCGCCGTCACCTTGGCGCGCGGCTGCGGAAACAGTTTCAGCATCGCCCCGGTGATGATGCCGAGCGTGCCTTCCGCGCCGATCAACAGGTCACGCAGGTCGTAGCCGGTGTTGTCCTTGCGAAGGCCGCGCAGGCCGTTCCACAGTTCGCCGTTGGGCAGCACCGCTTCGACGCCGAGGCACAATTCGCGCGCGTTGCCGTAGCGCAGGACCGCGGTGCCGCCAGCATTGGTCGCAAGATTGCCGCCGATTGTGCAGCTGCCTTCTGCAGCCAGACTCAGCGGGAAGAGGCGGTCGGCATCCGCGGCGGCCTGCTGCACGTTGGCCAGGATGCAGCCGGCATCCACGGTGATGGTGTTGTTGACCGGGTCGACGGCGCGTACGCGCTGCATGCGCTGCAACGAGATCACCACCGCTTCGCCTTTCATGTCGGGCGTGGCGCCGCCGCACAGGCCGGTGTTGCCGCCTTGCGGGACGACCGGCACGCCGTGTTCGCCGCACACGCGCACGAGCGCAGCCACCTCGTCTGCGCTGGCGGGGCGCAACACTGCGCGTGCGCGCCCCGAAAAGCGCTTGCGCCAGTCCGTAAGATAAGGCGCTTGGTCTTCAGGTGCAGTCAGGACATGCGTGGCACCGATCGCATCAACGCAGGCTTGCAGGAAAGCATCGTGAGTCATGGCGGGTCAGGTGCTTTGGCTGGCGCGGGCTTTGGCTGCACGCTTGAACGGGCGCAGATAGAAGATGGTTGCCGTGAAGAACACCACGCTGAGGGCCACCTCGCCCCACGCCAGCGAGCGCGAAAGCCCAACGTCCGATGTTGCCCGCACGATGCCTTCGGTAAAGAACAGCAGGATGAACATCGACGCCCATTGCATCGTGTAGCGGTTCTTGCGCAGCACGCCAGGCAGCGGCCATGCCAGCAGCAGCGCCTTGAGCGCCAGCCACGAGCCGCCCGGGCGCACGGGCGCGAGCCACAGCTCCCAGGCGGCACACAGGACGATCAATGCGATGAGGCTGCCTGCACCCAGCAGAGCCAGTGTTCGGGATTCGGTGACGGCGTTGTCGGTGGAGTTCATGCGGCGAGCTTCAGCGCAGTCTGTGCCAGCCGCCGGCCCATGCCGGTGGCGAGCGTGCGTTCGTGGACGGTCAACGGTGCGGTATCGCCGCGGTGCGCCACGTGCGACGGCCCGTATGGCGTGCCACCCGCCTCGGTGGAGAGCAGTTCGCTGTGCTGATACGGCAGGCCGAGCACGACCATGCCATGGTGCAGCAGTGGCAGCATCATCGAGAGCAGGGTCGTTTCCTGCCCGCCGTGCATGCTGCCCGTGGAGGTGAACACGCAGGCCGGCTTGCCGGCCAGGGCGCCCGCCAGCCATTGCGGCGTGGTGCCATCCAGGAAGTACTTGAGTGGCGCAGCCATGTTGCCAAAGCGCGTGGGGGAGCCCAAAGCCAGGCCCACGCAATCCTCCAGGTCGCTGATTTCCACATACGGTGGGCCGCTGTCGGGCACGTCGGGCTGCGTGGCTTCGCAGACGGTGGAGACGGCAGGCACCGTGCGCACACGCGCCTGAGCGCCGTCGATGCTTTCAATGCCTTGCGCAATGGCTTCTGCCAGAGCGCGCGTGCTGCCGTGACGGCTGTAGTACAGGACCAGGATATCTTTCATAACAAAGCGTTGAGAGCGTCGCGGTATTATAGTTGCGCCCCCCAACCGCGCCTCCCGCCTCATTTTTCATGCTTTTTGACACCCGTGCGCTTCGTCAATGGAATGCCGCAAAGCTGCGTGCGCTGGCGCGTTACGCCTTGCGTCGCGCCGGTGAAGACCGGCTGCCGCAAGTCGCGGGCAGCCTGACGTTCACGACGGTGCTGTCGCTGGTTCCGATCTTGACCGTTGCGTTTGCGTTGTTTACGGCCTTCCCGATGTTCAAGAGCTTCCGGGCGGACATCGAGGGCTACATGTTCAGCAATCTCGTGCCGGGCAGCATCAGCCGGCCGATCCTGACGTATCTCAACCAGTTTTCAAGCAACGCCAAGGGGCTCACGGCAGCAGGCCTGATCGGCCTGGTCGTGACTTCGGTGATGACCATGCTGACCATTGAAAACGCCTTGAACGCCATCTGGCGCGTGCGTCATCGTCGGCCTCTGGCGCAGCGGGTTCTGGTGTTCTGGGCGCTGATGACATTCGCGCCGGTGCTGATTGGGGCGAGCCTGTCAGTCAGTTCGTACCTCGTGTCGATCTCGGCGGGCTATGTGCACAAGCTGCCGTTCGGCCTGGGCGTGATCGTGGGCTTGGTCCCGATTCTGCTCTCGGCGATTGCGTTTGCGATGCTGTACGTCTTCGTGCCGAATACCAACGTGGAACGCCGCGATGCGTTTATTGCTGGTCTGATTGCCGCCGGGGCATTTGAAATCGCCAAGCGCGTCTTTGGTGCTTACGTCGCACATATCCCGACCTACACGGCCGTCTACGGCGCGTTCGCCACGTTGCCGATCTTTCTGACGTGGATTTACGTGAGTTGGCTCGTGACGCTGCTCGGCGCGACGATCGCGTCGACGCTGCCGATCATCCGCCAAGGCTACTGGCGGCGGCGCACATTTCCGGGCAGCGAATTCTTTGATGCGCTTGGGGTGCTGTTGCTGCTGTATCGCGCTCGCGAACAGGCGCCGCGTACCGTGGCCGAGCGTGATATCGGCCGGCGTCTGCAGTTGGAAGCCGATTACCTGGTCGACCTGCTGACGAAGCTTAAAGCGCTGCACCTCATCGGCAAACTGCAGCAGGATCGCGGGGAGGCCCACTGGGCACTGCTATGCGATGCGCACACGACCACCTTGCGTCCGCTCTATGAAAAGCTCGTGCTGAATCTGCCGCGTTTGCCGCGCACCGCGCTGGCTCGCCATTTGGGAGACACGCACGCGCTGGTCAGCCAATTGCAGAATCCGGCGCTCGACGCCACGTTGGAGAGCATTTTCGCGACGGGTGAACGCGGCGTGGTGGCTGCCACGCAGGCCGCTGCGGCACCGGCGCCGGCTTCTGGGATGCCCGCAGCTGCCAACGCCAGCGTCTGACGTCTCAGAACGGGATCTTGCCCGTCCAGATGTCGCGGTACATCACCCAATCACCCATCAAGCTGTAGAAGGGGTGGCGGAAGGTGGCGGGCCGGTTCTTCTCGAACCCGAAGTGTCCGACCCACGCGAACGCGTAACCGCTCACGGCCGCCCCCAGCAACCACCACAGGTTGCCCGTGAACACCAGGAGGATCAGGCACACCAGCGCCACCGTCGAGCCGGCAAAGTGAAGGCGCCGGCAGGTGCGATCCTGGTGCTCGCTCAGGTAGTACGGATAGAACTCGGCGAAGCTGCCGAAGCTATGGCTGTCGGTGGTGGCCATGATGCGTCTCCAGGAGGCGACTTATGCGGCGACTGCGTCTCGTTCACGCGCAAAGGCGATCAGCGCGTCGAGTGTGCCGTCAGGGCATTCTCCCATGATCGCGTGCCCGCCCGGCAGCCCCACGACGCGGCTGCCGGCCAATCCGGCTGCCACGTGACGTCCAGCTTTCGCTGGCGTCATCTGGTCTTTTTCGCCCACGATCACGAGTGATGGGCACTTCACGGACGCCATCGCTTCGGCGCCGCGTGCATAGGCGTTGCAGGCCGCGAAATCCGTGTGAAACACGGGCGCCTCGGTACCGCGCGCCACCCGTTCCATCAGCCGCTGACTGCCGCCATGCATCCAGAAGCCCGGCCCGGGCGACGAGGGCTTGTTGGCGAGGCTCGAATGCGACCACGTATTCACCATTTCAATGGCGCCCGCCGTGTTGTTGAGCGCGGCATCCAGCAACGCATCCGACACCTTCATCGGCCAAGCCGTTGCCACCAGTGCGATGCGGCGTACGCGATCTGCGTACCGTGACGCGCACTCGAGCGCGATCAACGAGCCCATGCTGTGGCCGACCACGATCACCGGCTGCGTGACGCCGGCCGCGTGCACCAGCGCCATTACCCAGTCAGCCATGGCTTCCACGGTTTCAAGCGGTGCCCCGCCGCTGCGGCCGTGCCCCGGCAGGTCCACCACCAGAACACTGAAACCGTGGTGCGCAAACCAGCGCGTCTGCAGGCCCCAGACGGAATGATCGTTCTGCGCGCCATGCACAAATACGACGCACGGCAGTTCTGCGTTGAACGGCTTGCCGCCGGTGTAGGCGTAGGCGCGCTCGCCCTGTACGGTCCATTCCATCAGCGGGCTCCCGTTGCGTTGGCGTCGGCTTTGCCGGGCGCGGCGGACATCGCGCGCTCGGCGGCTTTCAGGCCGCGCTTGAGATCGTCGATCAGGTCGTCTGCGTCTTCCAGCCCGATGGACAGGCGGATCGTGCCTTCGCTGATGCCGGCCGCGGCCAGCGCGTCGGCGTCCATACGGAAGTGCGTCGTCGATGCGGGGTGGATGACCAGCGAGCGCGCATCGCCCACGTTGGCAAGGTGCGAGAACAGGCCGAGCGATTCGATGAATTGCTGGCCGGCACGCCGGTCGCCCCGCAGATCAAAGCTGAACACTGCACCGCAGCCCCGCGGCAGCAGGCGCTTGGCTAGCGCGTGATCGGGGTGCGATTCCAGCTCCGGGTAGGCGACTGACGCCACCATCGGGTGACTTGCCAGGAAGGCGACGATGCGGCGAGCGTTGTCCACATGTCGGGCCATGCGTAGCGGCAGGGTCTCGATGCCTTGCAGCAGTTGCCACGCGGCCATCGGGTTCATGCACGCACCGAAGTCGCGCAGGCCTTCGCGGCGCGCGCGCAGCAGGAACGGTGCGACGGTGCTTTCCTCTGCGAACACCATGTCGTGGAAGCCCGCGTACGGCTCGGTCAGTTCGGGGTGCTTACCGGCGGCCACGTAGTCGAATGTGCCCCCGTCGACAAGCACGCCGCCGATGGTCGTGCCATGCCCGCCCAGGAACTTGGTGGCCGAGTGATAGACGAGATCTGCGCCATGCGCGAACGGCTGCAGCAGCCAAGGGGTGGTGAAGGTCGAGTCGACCAGCAGGGGCACGCCCGCATCATGCGCAATCGATGCAATGGTCGGGATGTCGAGCACATCCAGCCCCGGGTTGCCGAGTGTCTCGCCAAACAGCAGCCGCGTCTTCGGGCGGATGGCTGCGCGCCAGCCATCAATGTCGCCGGGTTTGACGAAGGTTGTCTCGATACCGAAGCGGCGCAGCGTGTAGTACAGCAAGTTGTGCGAGCCGCCATACAGCGCCGAAGACGCGACGATATGCGAGCCGGCGCCCATCAGCGTGACGATGGCCAGATGCAGCGCCGCCTGGCCCGAAGCCGTGGCGATGGCGCCTACGCCGTTTTCCAGCGCCGCCATGCGCTCCTCGAAAACGGCGACGGTCGGGTTGGAGATGCGCGAATAGACGTGGCCCGCGCGTTCCATATTGAACAATGACGCCGCATGTTCGCTGTCGCGGAACACAAAGGACGTGCTCAGGTGAATCGGCGTGGCGCGCGCGCCGGTAGCCGGGTCGGGCGCGGCGCCGGCATGCAGGCTCAGCGTGTCGAAGCGGGCTTTGGACATGGATTCAGGCCCCCGGAGAGGGCGCGGGAACAGGTTTGGACGGGGCATGCTAGCACTGCTCGCTGTTGCAGCGCATTCCGGGCAAACGCCGAGCGGGCGCCGTTTTTGACAGGTTTTTTCTGCGCTGCATGCTTGTCGAAGCGATCGGGTTTGGGCTAGGATCGAAACATAAACATAACCACAACCCGCGCGCGGTCGCTCCCCGGCAGACCGGCACCCCGAACTCTGGGAGACGCAATATGAAAGTCAGCGACATCCTCCACGTGAAGGGCAACACGCTCTACACCGTGGCACCTGAAACCAAGCTCCAGGTGGCCGTGCAGACGATGGCGGAAAAAGACATCGGCTCGCTCGTGGTCATGGAGTACGGCGAACTGGTCGGCATGCTGACCTTCCGGGAAATCATCAAGGTGGTCGCCAAAAACCACGGTTCCGTGGGCGACGGCACCACCATCCGCAAGGTGATGGACGATCATCCCGTCACGTGCACGCCTGAAACCGAAGTCAACGAAGTGCGCCGCATCATGCTGGAGCACCATGTGCGCTACCTGCCGGTGCTCGACAGCCGCACGTTGATGGGCGTGATTTCGTTCTACGACGTCGCCAAAGCGGTGCTCGAAGACCAAAGTTTCGAAAACAAGATGCTCAAGGCGTACATTCGCGACTGGCCGGAAGAAAAGGCCAACGAAGACTGATCTACGCGATCTCTTCACCGCATTCCTGAAACCCGCCCGCCGTTGCGAGCGGGTTTTTTGTTGAACCAACAGCCTCCTGCCGATGAGCCAATCGAGCCAGTTTTCCCTGCTGAAGCAGCGTCGTTTTGCTCCGTTCTTCTGGACCCAGTTCTTGGGCGCAATGAACGACAACGTTTTCAAGGTGGCGTTTTCCTCCTTGGTGACGTACCACGCAGCGTTGTTCGGCAACGCAGACCCGGCGTCCGCGGCGTTCCTGATCTCCGCGATCTTCATTGCGCCGTTTGTGCTGCTGTCGGCCACCAGCGGGCAGATTGCCGATCGCATGGACAAGGCGCGGCTGATCCGTCTGGTCAAGACATTGGAAATCGCCATCATGGCGATCGGCTGTGCGGGTTTTGCGTTGCGTCACGTTGAACTGCTGTATCTGTGCACGTTCCTGATGGGCGTGCATTCGACGTTGTTCGGGCCGGTGAAGTACGCATATCTGCCCCAGCATCTGCAATCGGCTGAACTGGTGGGCGGCAACGGGCTGGTGGAAATGGGCACCTTCGTCGCCATCCTGGTCGGCACCATCGGTGGTGGCGAGCTCGCCAATTACACGCGCAATGGCGAGTTGATCGGCCCGATGTTCACGGGCATCGCCTGCATTGCTATTGCCGTGGCCGGTTGGATAACGGCACGCGGTGTGCCGGTGTCGCCGGCGTCGCAGCCGGACTTGCGCATCAATTGGAACCCGATCTCCGAGACCTGGCGCAACCTGAAGCTTGCGAGCAACCAGCGCGCGGTTTTCCTGAGTCTGCTGGGCATTTCATGGCTGTGGTTCGTGGGCGCGACGTTCCTGACGTCGTTCTTTGCCTTCGCGCGCAACGTGCTTGGCGGCGACCAGAATGTCGTGACGCTGCTGCTGGCCGTGTTTTCTGTCGGCATCGGCTTGGGCTCGGTGCTCTGTGAGAAGCTGTCGGGCCGCACGGTGGAAATCGGCCTGGTGCCGTTTGGCTCCATTGGCATGACGGTGTTCGCGGTGGATCTGTACTTTGCTTCGCATGCCGAGGCACTGGTCGCGCACGACGTGCTAACGGGCATTTCCGGCTTCCTGCAGAACCACCGCCATTGGCGTGTGCTGGCCGACCTGTTCCTGCTGGCAATGTTCGGCGGCTTCTATAGCGTGCCGTTGTATGCCTTGATCCAGAGCCGCTGCGAGCCGACGCACCGCGCGCGCATCATTGCCGCCAACAACATCCTGAACGCGCTGTTCATGATCGCTTCCGCCTTGCTTGCGATGGTGCTCACGCGTGCCGGGTTCACGATCCCGCAGCTGTTCCTGGTCACCGGTATCCTGAACGCCGTGGTGGCGATCTACATCTATACGCTGGTGCCGGAATTCCTGATCCGGTTCGTGATGTGGCTGCTGATCCATACCGTTTACCGCGTGAAGGTGGAGGGCTCGGAGCAGATTCCCGATGAAGGTCCGTGCCTGCTGGTCTGCAACCACGTGAGCTTTGTCGATGCCGTGGTGGTGGGCGCGTTCGTGCGCCGCCCTGTGCGTTTCGTGATGGATCACCGCATCTTCAAGGTGCCCGTGCTGTCGTGGTTCTTCCGCACGGTCAAGGCGATTCCGATCGCGCCGATGCACGAAGACCCGGAGATGCTCAAGCGCGCTTACGACACGATTGCCGCCGCGCTGGCGGAAGGCGAGGTGGTCTGCATCTTCCCCGAAGGCAAGATCACCGCTACGGGCGAGATCAACCCGTTCAAGGACGGCATGCGCCGCATCATCGAGCGCACGCCCGTGCCGGTGGTCCCGATGGCGCTGCGCGGTCTCTGGGGCAGCTTTTTCTCACGCAAGGGCGGGGCGGCGATGTCGCGCCCGTTCCGTCGCGGTTTTCTCAACAAGCTGGAGCTGTGCATCGGCACGCCTGTGCCGGCACATGCCGTGTCGCCGGAAACGATGCAGGCGGCCGTACTGGCGTTGCGCGGCGAGCGGCTCTAGCGCGTGGCAGGCCTACGGACTTCGATACACTGCCGGGCGGCCTGCAATCGGCCTTCATGCATTTTTCCTGACCTCCAACTCTCCCGTTACCAGCCATGAAACACGTTTCCCCGCTGCTGTTTGCTTCATTGCTTGCCCTGGCTGCCGTTAGCGCGCAAGCCGCATCGCCGGCCTCCGAGACGCTGCCCTCCGGTGTGATCGTCCAGACGCTGACGAAGGGCACCGGCCCGTCGCCCAAGGCCAGCGACACGGTCAAGGTGCACTACCGCGGCACGCTCGCAGACGGCAAAGAATTCGACAGCTCCTACAAGCGCGGCCAGCCGATCTCGTTCCCGCTGAATCGCGTGATTCCCTGCTGGACCGAAGGCGTGCAGAAAATGCAGGTGGGTGGTAAGGCGAAGCTGACGTGCCCGGCGGCCAGCGCTTACGGCGAGCGCGGCGTTCCCGGCACCATTCCGCCCAATTCGACGCTGAACTTCGAGGTCGAACTGCTTGGTATCGGCGGCTGAGCAAAGGGCCGATAGATCGGCCTTACAATAGCGTTTTCCTGATGTTTCGCGCCGCGGCAGTCGCGGCGCTTTCCTGAGCACGATCATGTCTGGCAATACCCTGGGCCTGCTGTTTTCCGTCACCACCTTCGGCGAGTCGCATGGCCCGGCCATCGGCGCTGTCATCGACGGCTGCCCGCCCGGCATGACGCTGTCTGCAGAAGACATCCAGCCCGATCTGGATCGGCGCAAGCCCGGCACCTCGCGCCACGTGACGCAGCGCAAGGAGGAGGACCTCGTCGAGATCCTCTCAGGCGTGTACGAAGGGAAAACCACGGGCACGCCGATCTGCCTGCTGATCCGCAATACCGACCAGCGCAGCAAGGATTACAGCAACATCGTCGAGACCTTCCGTCCGGGCCACGCCGATTACACCTACTGGCACAAATATGGCATCCGCGATCCGCGCGGCGGCGGCCGTTCTTCCGCACGCCTGACTGCGCCGACGGTGGCCGCAGGTGCCGTCGCCAAGAAGTGGCTGCGCGAGAAGTTCGGCGTTGAAATCCACGGCTTCATGTCGCAACTGGGCGATATCCAGATCCCGTTCATGGACTGGAATGAGGTGCCGAACAACCCGTTCTTCGCGCCAAATGCTGAGGTCGTTCCCGAACTGGAAACCTACATGGATGCACTGCGCAAAGACGGCGATTCCGTCGGCGCGCGCATTGAGGTGGTGGCCACGGGCGTGCCCGTCGGCTGGGGCGAGCCGCTGTTCGATCGCCTGGATGCCGATATCGCACACGCGATGATGGGGCTGAACGCTGTGAAGGGCGTTGAAATCGGCGCGGGCTTCCACGCGGTCAGCCAGCGCGGTTCCGAGCATGGCGACGAGTTGACGCCGGAAGGCTTCGTCGGCAACAACGCCGGTGGCATCCTGGGTGGGATATCGACGGGGCAGGATATTTCCGTGTCGCTGGCAATCAAGCCGACGTCGAGCATTCGCACGCCGCGCCGTTCGATCGACAAGGCGGGCGATCCGGCTGTGGTCGAGACGTTCGGCCGTCATGACCCCTGCGTTGGCATCCGTGCCACGCCGATCGCCGAGGCGCTGCTGGCGCTCGTGCTGATCGACCACGCGCTGCGCCATCGTGCGCAATGCGGCGACGTGTCGGTCGAGACGCCGGCCATCGCGGCAAAGGCTTCCTGAATCGATTCGCTCAGGCAACAAAAAAGACGGCTTCAAGCCGTCTTTTTTGTTGGGCGACTGCCCGGTACTTACATGCCGACGTAGTTCGGTCCGCCACCGCCTTCGGGCGTGACCCACACGATGTTCTGCGTCGGGTCTTTGATATCGCAGGTCTTGCAGTGCACGCAGTTCTGCGCGTTGATCTGCAGGCGCTCCGTGCCCTCATCGTTCTTGACGAACTCATACACGCCGGCCGGGCAGTAGCGCTGCTCGGGGCCGGCAAACTGCGTCAGGTTGATGCGCGTCGGAACGGTCGGATCTTTCAGCGTCAGGTGGGCCGGCTGATTCTCTTCGTGGTTCGTGTTCGAGATAAACACCGACGACAGGCGATCGAACGTGATCTTGCCGTCCGGCTTCGGATACTCGATCTTCGGGCATTCCGATGCCGGCTTGAGCGACTGGTTGTCCGACTTCGTACCGTGCAGCGTCCAAGGCGGGTTGCTCACGCCAATCTTGGGCAGCAGCCACTGTTCGATGCCGGTCATGATCTTGCCCAGTGTCGGGCTCTTCTTGAACCAGAGCTTGAAGTTGCGCGACTGATCCAGTTCTTCCTTCAGCCAGCTCTGTTCGAAGGCCGCAGGGTATGCGGAAAGCTCATCAGCGGAACGGCCGGCCGTCACAGCTTCGAACACGGCGTCGCCGCAAAGCATGCCGCTCTTGATGGCCGCGTGGCTGCCCTTGATACGCGCCGCGTTCAGGTAGCCAGCATCGCAACCGACCAGCGCACCGCCCGGAAACACGGTTTTCGGCAGCGCCTGCGGCGTGCCGTTGTTGATGGCGCGTGCGCCGTAGCCGATGCGCTTGCCGCCTTCGATGTGCGCGCGGATGGCGGGGTGAGCCTTCCAGCGCTGCATCTCTTCGAACGGGCTCATCCAAGGGTTCTTGTAGTCCAGCCCAATCACGAAGCCAAGCGTGACCTTATTGTCTTCCAGGTGATACAGGAAGCCGCCGCCGAAGGTATCGTCTTCCATCGGCCAGCCGGCGGTGTGGACCACGAGGCCAGGCTTGGCCTTGGCCGGATCGATTTCCCAGAGTTCCTTGATGCCGATGGCGAAGGTCTGCGGATCTTTGCCGGCGCTGAGCTTGAATTTCTCCAGCAACTGGCGGCCCAGATGGCCGCGCGCGCCTTCTGCGAAGATGGTGTACTTCCCGAGCAGCTCCATGCCGAGCTGGAAATTCTCGGTAGGCTCGCCGTCCTTGCCGATGCCCATGTTGCCGGTGGCCACGCCGCGCACGGCCCCCTTGTCGTCATACAGTACTTCGGCTGCAGCAAAGCCCGGGAAAATTTCCACGCCCAGCGCTTCGGCCTGCGTGGCCATCCACTTCACCACGTTCGACAGCGAGATGACGTAGCAGCCGTCGTTGTGGAAATTGCGCGGTACGAGCCAGTCGGGCGTGCGCTTGGAGTCGGTTTCGCTTAGGAAGAGCACGTCGTCGCCGGTGACCGGCTGGTTAAGCGGGGCGCCGTCGGCCTTCCAGTTGGGAAGCAATTCAGTGATCGCGCGCGGGTCCATCACCGCGCCCGACAGAATGTGGGCACCGGGCTCGGAACCTTTTTCCAGCACGACGACGGACACGTCCTTGCCCGTCTCCGCGGCCAGTTGCTTGATGCGAATCGCTGTCGCCAAGCCGGCAGGGCCACCGCCGACGATAACGACGTCATACTCCATGGACTCTCGTGGGCCGTATTGTTCGAGGAGCTGCTGCTGGTTCATAAGTGTCTCTTCGCTGCTTTGGGGACAGTTAGGGGCGTTTGCTTATTGGTATGACGGATTGCTGCATTAGAATTTTCCGCATTGTCCGGGACACGCCCGGATGCGGCAAGGGAAATTTCTGAACGATCGTTCGATTTTTTGCTAAGCTGCGCTCAAATCACATGCCGATATTGCTTCGGAGCAGCCGGGCGCCTGCCAAACCAACACACGGGGAACACGCATCATGGGTCTGTCGATCAATCTGGAAGGCAAAGTCGCGCTGATCACCGGCGCATCGAGCGGCCTGGGCGCACGTTTTGCCCACACGCTGGCCGCCGCGGGTGCAAAGGTCGTCCTGGCCTCCCGCCGTGTAGAGCGCCTGAAGGAGCTGCGCGCCGACATCGAATCCAAGGGCGGCAGCGCCCACGTCGTCCGCCTGGACGTGACGGATCCCGACAGCATCCGCGCCGCTATCGCGCACGCTGAAACCGAGGCCGGCACGATCGACATCCTGGTCAACAATTCGGGAGTCTCGACCACGCAGCGCATGGTGGACGTCACCCCGGACGACTTCGATTTCGTGTTCGATACCAACACGCGTGGCGCGTTCTTCGTAGCGCAGGAAACGGCCAAGCGCATGATTGCGCGCGCAAAGGGTGCGGAGAAAAACGGTTCACCGCTGCCGCAATCGCGCATCGTCAACATTGCATCTGTGGCGGGGCTGAAGGTGCTGTCGCAGATTGGCGTGTATTGCATGAGCAAAGCCGCCGTGGTGCACATGACCAAGGCCATGGCGCTGGAGTGGGGCCGTTACGGCATCAATACGAACGCGATCTGCCCGGGCTACATCGACACCGAAATCAATCATCACCACTGGGAAACCGAACCGGGTCAAAAGCTTGTGCAGATGTTGCCGCGCAAGCGCGTTGGCAAGCCGGAAGACCTCGATGGGCTGATTCTGCTGCTGGCGTCGGATCAGTCGGACTTTATCAACGGCGCGGTCATCAACGCCGACGACGGCATGGTGTAACGCTTCAGCAGCCTTAATGCCCCATAAGCCGCTGCACAAGTTCGAGCGAGGTGTTGGCGGCGTACTTCTTCATCAGTCGCGCGCGGTAGATTTCCACCGTGCGCGGGCTGATTTCCAACTGTTTGCCGATCTGCTTGCTGGTCTTGCCTTCGACCAACTGCGCAGCGATATCGCGTTCGCGCGGCGTGAGCGCCGCCGTGACGGGGCGATGAGCTGAGAGATCTTCGAACGTCCAGATACCTTCGCCCAGCGGTTTCGCACGATCCAGCGCACGGCCGGTGACGTGGCACCAAAACAATTCGCCGTTGGCGCGCTTCATGATGCGCTCGTCGGAATAGCTGCCGCGCGCATTCATGACGGGGATGATGCGTGCGCCGGTGCGTTCGAATTCGTCATGCGTCGGATAGAGCAGTTCGAACGATTGCCCCATCATGGTCGTACGCGAGTGACCGAAGATGCGAGCGGCTTCGTCGTTGACGTCGAGCATCACCCGCTCGCGGGACATCACCATGCCCACAGGGGCAAGCTGGAACGCAGTCTGGTAGTCGAGGGCGGGCATATGTATTCGTACGTATTGCTGCGTCGCGCGACGCTTGCGTATTCTCGCCAGATTGTACCGTTACAATTTTCCGGCGCTGCACCGCACAAACCCCAAGTGTGCGTGCGGTCAAAACCAGCTGGATTCGTTGGACTACCAAGGAAGGAGCACGCATGAACAAAATCTTCGCCAGCGCCAGCGAGGCGCTCGCGGGCGTCGTCAAAGACGGCCAGACCATTGCCGTGGGCGGCTTCGGCCTGTGCGGCATTCCGGAAGCGCTGATTGCCGCGCTGCGCGATTCGGGCGTCAAGAATCTCACGTGCATTTCCAACAATGCCGGCGTCGACGGTTTCGGCCTGGGCTTGCTGCTGGAAACCCGCCAGATCAAAAAGATGATTTCGTCCTACGTGGGCGAAAACAAGGAGTTCGAGCGCCAGTATCTGGCCGGTGAACTCGAGTTGGAATTCACCCCGCAAGGCACGCTGGCCGAAAAGCTGCGCGCCGGCGGCGCCGGCATCCCGGCGTTCTTCACCAAGACCGGTGTCGGCACGCTTGTCGCCGAAGGCAAGGAGCTGCGCGAGTTTGACGGCGAGACGTACGTCATGGAACGCTCGCTGGCGCCCGACGTGGCGCTGGTGAAAGCCCAGGTGGCTGACAAGTCCGGCAACCTGCGTTTCAACCTGACCGCACGCAACTTCAATCCGGCTGCGGCCACGGCGGGCAAGATCTGCATCGTTGAGGTCGAAGAGATCGTCGAGGTGGGCGAGCTTGCACCCGACGACATCCATCTGCCCGGCATCTATGTGCACCGCATCGTGCTCAATGCCACGCCCGAGAAGCGCATCGAAAAGCGCACCATCCGAGCAGCCAACTAAGGAGACCGACATGGCCTGGACCCAAGACCAATTGGCGGCGCGTGCTGCCCAGGAGTTGCAAGACGGTTTCTACGTCAACCTCGGCATCGGCATCCCGACGCTGGTTGCGAACCACACCGGCGACAAGGAAGTCTGGCTGCAAAGCGAAAACGGCATGCTGGGCATCGGTCCGTTCCCCACGGAAGATGAGGTGGACGCCGACCTGATCAACGCGGGCAAGCAAACGGTGACCACGCTGCCCGGAAGCGCCATCTTCGGCAGCGACCAGAGCTTTGCGATGATTCGCGGCGGCAAGATCAACCTGTCGATTCTTGGCGCGATGCAGGTGAGCGAGACGGGCGACCTCGCCAACTGGATGATCCCCGGCAAGATGGTCAAAGGCATGGGCGGCGCGATGGACCTCGTGGCCGGCGTCAAGCGCGTGATCGTGCTGATGGAACACACCGCCAAGAAAAAGGACGGCACCGAAGACCTGAAGATCCTGCCCAAGTGCACGCTGCCGCTGACGGGCGTGGGCGTGGTGGATCGCATCATTACGGACCTCGGCGTGATTGACGTGACCGAGCAGGGCCTGAAGCTGATCGAAACTGCGCCGGGTGTGTCGCGCGAAGAGATCCAGGCTAAGACAGGCGTCAACCTGCTGTAATCGCTGACATCCGGAGACACGCATGCTGCAAGGAAAAACCGCCCTCGTTACGGGCTCGACCAGCGGGATCGGTCTGGGTATCGCCTGCTCGCTGGCCGCGCAGGGCGCCAATATCATCATGAACGGCTTTGGCGATGTGGAAGCACCCAAGGCGCAGATCGCCGCCGCCGGCAAGAATGCCATCCGCATCGGATATCACGGTGCCGACATGAGCAAGCCGGCCGAGATCGAAGCGATGTTCGCCTATGCCGACGCTGAATTTGGTGGCGTCGACATCCTCGTCAACAACGCCGGCATCCAGTACGTGGCGAACGTCGAAGATTTCCCGACCGAACGTTGGGACGCCATTATCGCCATCAATCTCACCTCGGCTTTCCACACGACGCGGCTTGCCGTGCCGGGCATGAAGCGCAAGAACTGGGGCCGCATCATCAACATCGCGTCGGCGCATGGCTTGGTGGCGTCGGCGCAGAAGTCGGCGTACGTGGCGGCCAAGCACGGTATCGTCGGCTTTACCAAATCTGTGGCGCTGGAGACGGCGCAGACGGGTATCACGTCCAACGCGATCTGTCCGGGCTGGGTGCTGACGCCCCTGGTGCAAAAGCAGATCGATGCGCGGGCCGAGAAGGATGGCCTGTCCGCGCTCGAGGCCAAGAAGGATCTGCTGATGGAAAAGCAGCCCTCGGGCGAGTTCGTTACGCCCGATCAACTCGGCGCTCTGGCGGTCTTCCTGTGCAGCGATGCGGCTGAGCAGGTGCGCGGGGTAGCGTGGAACATGGATGGCGGCTGGGTCGCTCAGTAAGCCAATCGGCTCCAGAAAAAGCCTCGCTCCGGCGAGGCTTTTTTATTGGGGATCGGCGCGGAAGTCTGCTGCGCCGCCGCATGCCCGTGGGGCCGCGTACAATCAGGCTTCGCTGTCTCCGTCATTCCCGTGTAGGAGTTGTACATGCCAGTTTCGCCGCGTCTTGCCTTCGTGCAGTGTCTGAGCCCGTCCGGCTTGCACCGGATGGCGTATCACGAGTGGGGCGACGCGCAGAATCCGCGCGTGCTGGTTTGCGTGCATGGCCTCTCGCGCACGGGGCGTGATTTCGACGTGCTGGCACAGGCGCTGTGCAACGACTATCGCGTCATCTGCCCCGATGTGGTGGGCCGGGGGCGCTCTGATTGGCTGGCCGACCCGAAAGGCTATGTGCTGTCTCAGTACGCATCCGACATGGTCACACTGCTCGCGCGGCTGAATGCCGAGTCCGTCGACTGGTTTGGAACCTCGATGGGAGGCCTGATCGGCATCGGCTTGGCAGGCTTGCCGAAATCGCCGATCCGCAAGCTGTTGCTCAACGATGTGGGCCCGCGCGTGACGGAATCGTCGTTGACGCGCATCGGTGCTTATCTCGGACTGAACGTTCGCTTTAAGACGTTCGATGAAGGGCTGGCCTACCTCAAGACGATCAGCGCTTCATTCGGCCCGCACACGCCGGAGCAATGGCGTGAGTTGAACACGGCGATCCTGAAGCCGCAGGGCGGCGAGTGGATCCTGCATTACGATCCGCGCCTGGCCGAGCCGTTCAAGAACACCACGCCCGAAATGATCGCCGCCGGCGAGGACGCACTGTGGAAACTGTTTGAGGCGATTCCCGGTGAAGTGCTGGTGGTGCGCGGCGCCCATTCCGACTTGCTGACGCGCGAGACCGTCGAGGCCATGATGCAACGCGGCCAACACGTGAACACGGTGGAAATTCCCGATGTGGGCCATGCGCCGACCTTCATCCAGCCCGATCAGGTGGCGATCGCCCGCAAGTTCTTCCTCGGTCAATGACCGGTTACTTGACCTTATTCGATTTGCAAGATGAGCACTGAACTGAAGCGTTACAACGTCGAACATCGCTATTCCGACGCAGCCGTCTACAACGGTGTCGTGTACGTGGCAGGCCAAGTGCCGGAGACCACGTTGGACGCCGGCATTGCCGAGCAGACGGCGGAAGTGCTCGCCATCATCGATCGCGTGCTGGCCGCCAATGGCAGCGACAAGACGCGCATCCTGATGTGCCAGATCTTCCTGAAAGACATCAGCGAGATTGGCGAGATGAACGAGGTGTGGGACCAGTGGGTCGCCGCCGATTCCAAGAACTCGCCGCCGCGCGCCACCGTTGAGGCCGCGCTGGCCAATCCGAAGTACCGCATCGAAATCGTCGTGACGGCCGCGCAGAAAAGCTGAGCCCGTCGCGTCACAGCAGGACGCAAGCAGGACGCATCATGGAGAACAAGACCGAACGGCCGGCCGAGGGGTCCGGATCGACGGCAGAGCAGGTCGCTCGGGCGATCGAATACCTTGTGGCGAATGCCGCAGACAGCGTCACGCTGACCGGCGAGCCGCTCGAGTCGCACGCGCGCGGCACGATCGCCATCCTTGAAGGGCTGCGCGTCGATACGCCGTCGTTGCAGGCGGCCGCGCTGTTTCTGTTGCCCACGCTGGCAATGGACAACGAAAAGGCGCTTGAGCCCGCGTTCGGGGCTGAGGTCGTCAAGCTCGTGCACGATGTGCGGCAACTGCTGCGCATTGGCGCCATTGCCGGCCTCGTCAGTCCGACCGATGCCAGCATCACGCGCAAGAACGAAGCCGAGGCGCGCCGCGCGCAAGTCGAGGCGTTGCGCAAGATGTTGCTCGCGTTCGCGCAGGACATTCGCGTGGTGCTGATCCGGCTGGCGTCGCGGTTGCAGTCGCTGCGCTGGCTGGCGCAGACGAAGCGCTCGGCGCCGGAAGGCATGGCGCGCGAGACGCTGGATATCTATGCGCCGCTCGCTAACCGGTTGGGTATCTGGCAACTGAAGTGGGAGCTTGAAGACCTCGGCTTCCGCTTCGAGGATCCCGATACCTACAAGCGCATCGCGCGCCTGCTGGATGAAAAGCGCATCGAGCGCGAGAAGTTCATCGGCCAGGCCATTGAGCAACTCCAAAAGACCTTGCACGACGCCGGCATCCAGGCTGAGGTGAGCGGCCGGCCCAAGCACATCTACAGCATCTGGAAAAAGATGCGCGGCAAGGAACTCGACTTTGCCGATCTGTACGACGTGCGCGCCTTTCGCGTCATCGTCGACGACATTAAAGATTGCTATACGGTGCTCGGCTTCGTGCACCACATGTGGCAGCCGATCCCGAAGGAATTCGACGACTACATCTCGCGTCCGAAGGCCAACGGCTACATGTCTCTGCACACGGTGGTGATCGGCGACGACGGTCGAGCGCTGGAGGTGCAGATCCGCACGCGCGAGATGCACCACTTTGCCGAGTACGGTGTGGCGGCGCACTGGCGCTACAAGGAGGCAGGCAACAAGGGCTACGCCGGCCAGTTCTCCGCCAGCGAGCGCTACGACGAGAAGATCGCCTGGCTGCGCCAACTGCTCGCCTGGAAGGACGATGCCGAGCACACCGTCGCGCACGAGGATTCGCCTTGGGAGCAACTCAAGCACACCGAGCTGGATGACCACATTTACGTGCTGACGCCGCAGGCGCGCGTGATCGCCTTGCCGCAAGGCGCGACGCCGGTCGACTTCGCTTACTACCTGCACAGCGATCTCGGCCACCGTTGCCGCGGCGCGCGTGTAGACGGCACGATGGTGCCTCTGAACACACCGCTCAGGAACGGCCAGACTGTCGAGATCGTCACCGTCAAGCAGGGTGGCCCGTCGCGCGATTGGCTGAACACCGAGCTGCACTATCTCGTCAGCCCGCGAGCACGCACGAAAGTGCGCGCGTGGTTCAACGCGATGGAGCTGGAAGAGACGCTCGCGCAAGGCCGTGCGCTCATCGACAAGACATTGCAGCGCGAAGGAAAGACCGCCGTCAACCTGGAAGAGCTGGCCGCGAAGCTCGGATACAAGACGTCGGAAGATCTTTACGCCGTGGTCGCCAAGGACGAGCTGAGCCTGCGTCGCATCGAGGCTGTTCTGCGCTCGGATGGGGCGCCGCCGCCTGTGCCCATCGACGACGAGGCCGCCATCACCAAGAAGAGCCGCGCCACCAGCGTGGCCCGTGGCGCGAAGAGCGGCGTATTGGTGGTGGGCGTCGATTCGCTCCTCACACAGATGTCGCGCTGCTGCAAACCGGCGCCACCGGACGCCATCGTCGGCTTTGTCACGCGTGGCCGCGGCGTCTCGATCCACCGTCAGAGTTGTGCGACGTTCCAGCAACTGGCGGCCCGCGCGCCGGGGCGCGTGATCCAGACGGAATGGGGCCAACGCAGCGATTCGGTCTATCCAATCGATATCCAGGTCGAGGCGCTGGACCGGCAGGGCTTGTTGCGCGACATCTCGGAAATCCTTTCGCGCGAAAAGATCAATGTGACCGGCGTGCGCACGCTGTCGAGCAAGGGCGTCGCAAAAATGCAGTTCACTGCGGAGGTGTCAGAGGCGACGCAGCTGCAACGCGCGCTGACTTTAATCGAAGAAGTGCAAGGGGTATTGACAGCCCGAAGGAAGTGACGGTATAGTCTTGTTCTTCGGCAGGCTCGTAGCTCAGCTGGTTAGAGCACCACCTTGACATGGTGGGGGTCGTTGGTTCGAGTCCAATCGAGCCTACCAACGCATTTAGCAGGACGCGTCGGGTAGGGTGTCCAAGCCGTCATCCTCGTAATTCCCGGGTTTGTCCCGTACCACTGAACACAAGGCGAAATATGATTCAGGCACTGCGAACTACAACCGCTTCGGAGCGACAGTAGTCAAGGTGCGGTTTTCGCCCTTTGCGGTCTGCCCAAGCGGGAGATAGCGCAAATGAAAACGCGGCCTTGGCCGCGTTTTTTTTCGTCCGCGATTTCGTGTCACGCGTGGCGATCAAGCTGAAAACGCTTCGAAGCATCCAATTCGACAAACTGCCTCGTCGATCCGGCGTGGCGCACGACAGAATGACAGCCTTCGCGCGGACGACAAGCGCGACGGTGACTCCACAGGAGCAAGCATGATCGCAATCACCCTGCCGGACGGTTCCCGGCGCGAGTTTCCCGGCCCGGTCACGGTGGCTGAAGTGGCGCAGAGCATCGGTGCAGGCCTGGCCAAGGCAGCCCTGGCGGGCCGCGTGGACGGTCAGATGGTTGATACGAGCTACACGATCGACCGGGATGCCAAGCTCGCCATCATCACCGACAAGGACGCCGATGGCGTTGACGTGATCCGCCACTCCACGGCCCACTTGCTGGCCTACGCCGTCAAGGAGCTGTATCCGGACGCACAGGTCACCATCGGCCCGGTCATCGAAAACGGCTTCTATTACGACTTCGCCTACAAGCGCCCCTTCACGCCGGAAGACCTCGTCGCCATCGAAAAGAAGATGACGGAGCTCGCCAAGAAGGACGAAAAAGTCACGCGTGAAGTGCTGAGCCGCGACGAAGCCGTCAAGCTGTTCGAGGGCATGGGCGAGAAATACAAGGCTGAAATCATCGCCTCCATTCCGGAGGATCAGGAGATTGGTCTGTATCGCGAGGGCAACTTCGTCGACCTGTGCCGCGGCCCGCACGTGCCCTCCACGGGCAAGCTGAAGGTTTTCAAGCTGATGAAGGTGGCGGGCGCGTATTGGCGCGGCGACCACAATAACGAGATGCTCCAGCGCATCTACGGCACGGCCTGGGCGAAGAAGGAAGACCAGGAAGCCTATCTGCACATGCTGGAAGAGGCTGAGAAGCGCGACCACCGCAAGCTCGGCCGCGAGCTCGACCTGTTCCACATCGACGAGTATTCGCCCGGCACGGTGTTCTGGCATCCGAAGGGTTGGACCCTTTGGCAGGAGATCGAGCAGTACATGCGCCGCGTGTATCGCGAGAACGGCTACCAGGAGGTGAAGGGGCCGCAGATTCTCGACAAGACGCTGTGGGAGAAGACCGGCCACTGGGACAAATACCGCGAGAACATGTTCATCACGGAATCGGAAAAGCGTGAGTACGCGCTCAAGCCGATGAACTGCCCCGGCCACATCCTCATCTACAAGCAGGGCATCAAGAGCTACCGCGATCTGCCGCTCCGCTTTGGCGAATTCGGGGCGTGCCACCGCAACGAGCCTTCGGGTGGCCTGCACGGCATCATGCGCGTGCGCGGCTTCACGCAGGACGATGGCCACATTTTCTGCACGGAAGACATGATCCAGGCCGAGGTGACGGCGTTTACGACGTTGCTGCAGAAGGTCTACAAGGATTTCGGCTTTACTGAGATTCTTTACAAGCTGTCGACGCGTCCGGACAAGCGCATCGGCACCGAAGAAAGCTGGGACCGCGCCGAGGCTGCGTTGGCCGAGGGCTTGCGTGCATCGGGTTGCGAGTTTGAGTACCTGCCGGGTGAGGGGGCGTTCTACGGTCCCAAGATCGAGTATGTGCTTAAAGATGCACTTGGTCGCCAGTGGCAATGCGGCACGATCCAAGTCGACCCGAACCTGCCGGAGCGCCTGGATGCTGAATTTGTCGGCGAAGATGGCGCGCGCCATCGACCGATCATGCTGCACCGGGCCATCGTTGGCAGCCTTGAGCGCTTTATCGGTATCTTGATCGAGCAATATGCCGGAGCGCTGCCCACGTGGCTTTCGCCCGTGCAGGTTGCGGTGCTCAGCATCACCGATTCGCACGCCGAATACGCGCAATCCGTTGTGCAATCCCTGCAAAAACAAGGATTTAGGGCGGTCGTCGATTTGCGGAATGAGAAGATTGGGTATAAAATCCGCGAGCATTCCGTTCAGAAGGTCCCCTACCAGATTGTGGTTGGCGATAAGGAACGGGACGAAAATCAGGTGGCCGTGCGTGCCCGTGGCAACGTCGATCTAGGCTCCATGCCGCTGTCGGCGTTCGTTGAGCGACTGCAGAACGATCTCGCCAACAAGTCATGAGCTGGGCACGGCTTGTTTTTTTGAATCTTTGAGGACATCAACATCGCTACTGACAAATCTTCTCACCGCCTCAACCGCGAGATCACCGCGCCGGAAGTCCGGCTAACCGGGGTTGATAATGAGGCGCTCGGCATCGTCAAACTGTTCGACGCGCTGCGTCTGGCAGAAGAGAAGGACGTCGACCTAGTCGAGATCGCGCCGACTGCAACGCCGCCAGTCTGTCGCCTGATGGACTATGGCAAGTTTAGGTATTCGGAGCAGAAGAAGGCTCACGAGGCCAAGCTGAAGCAGAAGGTCATCCAGGTGAAGGAAGTCAAATTCCGCCCCGGTACCGACGACAACGACTACGGCGTCAAGCTGCGCAACGCAACGCGCTTCCTTGAGGATGGCGACCGGGTAAAGGTTACCTTGCGTTTCCGGGGCCGCGAAATGGCTCACCAGGAACTCGGTATGCGCGTGTTGGAGCGTATCAAGTCTGACCTGGAGGAATTCGGTCAGGTTGAGCAGATGCCGAAGATGGAAGGTCGCCAGGCAGTGATGATGTTGGCGCCCAAGAAGAAAAAGTAATGCAGCGGCGGCCGGGCGATTCCGGTTGCGCTGAGCAGGTTCCAGACGGAAACGTCGGAAGACGCGGCAGGTGTCAAAGCCTGCCGCGATACAACAAGTGAGCCCGGGTCTTGCAAGTGTCGGCGCCAGCCGTCCACCTGGCTTCATGTCAAAAACGGAGTTGTTCCATGCCGAAGATGAAGACGAAGAAAAGCGCTTCCAAGCGCTTTACTGCCCGTCCTGGTGGCACGATCAAACGTGGCCAAGCCTTCAAGCGTCACATCCTGACCAAGAAGACCACCAAGAACAAGCGTCACCTGCGCGGTACCGAGGGCGTCCATGAGACGAACCTGAAGTCCGTTCGCGCAATGATGCCGTACGCCTAACCCTAACTAACTACGAAAGGAGCATTTCATGCCTCGAGTAAAACGTGGGGTCACAGCGCGGGCCCGTCATAAGAAGGTTATCAGCGCAGCCAAGGGTTACCGCGGCCGCCGCAATAACGTCTATCGCATCGCCAAGCAGGCGGTCATGCGTGCTGGTCAGTACGCCTACCGCGATCGGCGCAACAAGAAGCGCGTGTTCCGTGCGCTCTGGATTGCACGTATCAACGCTGGCGCACGCGAGCATGGTCTGACCTACAGCAAGTTCATGAACGGCCTGAAGAAGGCGTCCATCGAGCTGGACCGCAAGGTGCTGTCGGACATGGCCATTCACGACAAGGTGGCTTTTGCTGCCATCGTGAACCAGGTGAAAGCCAACGTCGCCTGAATTGGATTAGCCGGGCAGGTTGCTGGAATTGCCCAGTAAATTTGCCGGCTGATCACCCTGACGGGGCTCTCACCGAGCCCCGTTTTTTATTCCGCGCATTTTCGCGGACCCGAATCCCCAGAATTTTTTCGCTCGCCTTCCCATGTCACTGGATCTGGATCAAGTCGTCGTCGATGCCCAAAACGCGTTTGCCGCTGTGCAGGACAACGCCTCGCTGGAAAACGAGAAGGCCCGCTTTCTCGGTAAGTCCGGCGTGCTGACCGACTTGCTCAAAGGCTTGGGTAAGCTCGATCCGGAAACCCGCAAGTCCGAAGGCGCGCGCATCAACCAAGCCAAGAGCCGCGTTGAAGAAGCGCTCAACGCCCGCCGCCAGGCGCTGGCCGATGCGCTGATGAATGCCCGCCTGGCCGCGGAGGCGATCGACGTGACGCTGCCCGGGCGCGACGTGGCAGAGGGCAGTCTGCACCCTGTGATGAACACCTGGGAGCGCGTCGCCAAGATCTTCGGTTCGATCGGCTTCGATGTCGCTGACGGCCCCGAAATCGAATCCGACTGGATGAACTTCACGGCGCTGAACAACCCGGACAACCATCCGGCCCGCTCGATGCAGGATACGTTCTACATCGACGGTCGAGACAGCGAGGACAAGCTCTTGCTCCTGCGCACGCACACCAGCCCGATGCAGGTGCGCTATGCCCGCATGCATGTGGAGAAGTACAAGCACCTCGACCGCATCCCGCCGATCAAGGTCATCGCCCCGGGCCGCACGTATCGTGTCGACAGCGACGCAACGCACTCGCCGATGTTCCATCAGGTCGAAGGCCTCTGGATTGCAGACAACATCAGCTTTGCCGACCTGAAGGGCGTCTATACCGATTTCCTGCGCAATTTCTTCGAGCGCGACGACATCCAGGTGCGTTTCCGCCCGTCGTATTTCCCGTTCACCGAACCGTCGGCCGAGATCGATATGGCGTTCGGCAACGGTAAATGGCTGGAGATTTCCGGATCCGGCCAAGTGCACCCGACGGTGGTGCGCAACATGGGCCTCGACCCCGAGCGCTACATCGGCTTCGCGTTCGGCTCCGGCCTGGAGCGCCTGACGATGCTGCGCTATGGCATCAATGACCTGCGCCTGTTCTTCGAGGGCGATGTACGTTTTCTGCGCCAGTTCGCGTAAGCGCCGCGCGCTCGCACTGGTACTTCATCGCTCCGTTAATCGAATTCTCTTTCCTGTCGCGCCATGCAATTTCCGGAATCCTGGCTTCGCAGTTTCGTCAATCCGCCGATCACCACGGATGAGCTTTCCCATCGCCTGACGATGGCTGGCCTCGAGGTGGAGGAGGTCGACCCCGTCGCGCCGCCGTTCTCGCAGATCGTCGTCGGCCATGTGGTCGAGGTGAACAAACACCCGGACGCCGATCGCCTCAACGTGTGTAAGGTCGATGCGGGCACGGGCGAATTGCTGCAGATCGTCTGCGGCGCTCCGAACGTGTCGGCAGGCATCAAGGTACCGTGCGCGCTGGTCGGCGCCGAGCTGCCCCCGGGCGAGGACGGCAAGCCGTTCAAGATCAAGATCGGCAAGCTGCGTGGCGTGGAGAGCTACGGCATGCTGTGTTCGGCGCGCGAGCTGAAGCTGTCGGAAGACCACGGCGGTCTGCTGATCCTGCCGGAAGACACGCCGGTGGGCGAAGACATCCGCAAGGTGCTCGATCTGGACGACCAGATCTTCGTCATCAAGCTGACGCCCAACAAGGCCGATTGCCTGTCGATCCATGGGGTGGCGCGTGAAGTGTCCGCGCTGACTGGCGCCCCCATTACCGTGCCGTCGATGGCACCCGTGGCGGTGACGCTGGCCGACACGCTGCCGGTCAAGGTGGAAGCACCGGACCTGTGTGGTCGCTTCTCGGGCCGCATCATCCGCGGTGTGAACGCGCACGCGAAGACGCCGACCTGGATGGTGTCGCGCATCGAGCGAGCGGGCATGCGAAGCGTGTCGGCGCTGGTGGATATCTCGAACTACGTGATGCTGGAGCTGGGCCGCCCGTCGCACGTGTTCGACCTGGACAAGATCCACGGCGGCCTGACGGTGCGCTGGGGCAAGCCTGGCGAACAGCTGAAGCTGCTCAACGGCGACACCATCACGGTCGACGAAAAGGTCGGCGTGATCTCGGACGAGCAGGCCATCGAAAGCCTCGCCGGCATCATGGGCGGCGACAAGACGGCCGTAACGCTCGATACACAGAACATCTATGTTGAAGCCGCATTCTGGTGGCCGGAAGCCATCCAGGGCCGTGCGCGCCGCTACAACTTCTCGACCGATGCGGGCCACCGCTTCGAGCGCGGCGTTGATTACGCGACCACCGTTGAACACATCGAACGCATCAGCGCGCTGATCCTCGAAATCTGTGGCGGCCAGGCTGGACCGATCGATGACCAGATCGTCAATCTGCCCAAGCGCGAGCCTGTGCGCATGCGTGTCGCACGTGCCGCGCGCGTCCTGGGTATTCCGCTGTCGCACGACGTTGTGGCGGACGTGTTCAAGCGCCTCGGCCTCACGTTCAGCGTGGACGGCGATGTGTTCATCGTCGAGCCGCCGTCGTATCGCTTCGATCTTGAAATCGAAGAAGACCTGATTGAAGAAGTCGCCCGCATCTACGGTTTCGAGCGGATTCCCGCCAAGCCCCCCGTGGCCGAGAATGCGATGAGCCCGACTGACGAGGCGCACCGCACGATGCACGACGTGCGTCATGCCGTTGCTGCACGTGATTACCACGAGCTCGTCAACTTCGCCTTTGTCGAGACCGAATGGGAAGCCGACTTTGCCGGCAACACCAACCCGATTCCCTTGCTGAATCCGATTGCCAGCCAGTACTCGGTGATGCGCAGCACGCTCATCGGCGGCTTGCTGGACAAGGTGCGCTACAACCTGAACCGCAAGGCTTCGCGGGTACGCATGTTCGAGGTGGGTCGTGTGTTCCACCTCGATGCGACTGTCGCCGATGGTGGTCTGTCGATCGCCGGGTACGCACAGCCGATGATGGCCGGTGGCATTGCATATGGTCCGGCCAAGGAAGAGCAGTGGGGCGTGCAGACACGCCCTGTTGATTTCTTCGATGTAAAGGGTGACGTCGAATCGCTGCTGTGGCCGTTGCAGGCGCGTTTCGAGCGCGCGGAGCACCCCGCGCTCCACCCGGGCCGCTCCGCACGCGTGGTGCTGAATGGCCGTGCCATCGGCTGGATCGGTGAACTGCATCCGCGTTGGCTGCAGAAATACGACCTGCCGACCGCGCCGGTGGTGTGGGAGCTGGAGCTTGATGCCATCACCGCTGTCGGTCTGCCGAAGTATCGCGAAGTGCCCCGTGTGCCAGCAGTGACGCGCGACATTGCGCTCGTCGTACGTCAGGGTGTGGCGGTGCAAGACCTTGTCGATATCTTCGAAAAGACGGCTGTTGGCACGCCTTGGGAACGCTATCTGCAAGGCGTTGTGCTGTTCGATGAATTCCGTCCGAAGGCCGCCACGGCTGCCATTGGGGCGCAGGAGAAAAGCCTTGCCTTCAGAATTACGTTGCAAGATACTGACAGCACCCTTCAGGACGACATTGTCGAGGCCGCCACACAGCAACTGATTCGAGCGGCCGGCGATGCATTCGGCGCGCGCCTGCGTGCCTGACGTTTCAGACGTCCGCACTGCGCTAGAGACAGCTCGAACGAACCTCCGCATTCGGATCGAATACGCTAAGCGAATCCTATGAACGATCAACACGCGCCTGCGTTGGCGGCATCCTTGGGCGACTCGCTCGGTTCTTCTTCGGCGGCATTGGCCGACGCACGTGATGCGCGCGCTCAGGACGTGCCGACGCTTACCAAGGCCGAGCTTGCCGAGATGCTGTTCGAGCAGGTCGGCTTGAACAAGCGCGAGTCGAAGGACATGGTTGAAGCGTTTTTTGACGTGATTCGCGAGGCGCTCGAGCAGGGTGACAGTGTCAAGCTGTCTGGCTTCGGTAATTTCCAGTTGCGCGACAAGCCGCAGCGCCCGGGCCGAAATCCGAAGACGGGGGAAATCATCCCCATCACTGCGCGCCGCGTCGTGACGTTCCACGCTAGCCAGAAGCTCAAGGCGCTCGTTGAAGAGCGCGTCGAGCCGCTGCCGGTCGACGTCGCGTAATTCTGCTGCGTGAATTCGCTCAGCCGTCTGTTCAGTTCGTCTCTTTCGCCAGCCCTGTAGTCCACCCCTGTATGGCCGCCGACAAACACACGGAGCGGGTCAACCTGCCGCCGATTCCTGCCAAACGCTACTTCACCATTGGCGAGGTAAGCGATCTGTGCGCCGTCAAGCCGCATGTGCTGCGCTATTGGGAGCAGGAGTTCACGCAGCTCAAGCCAGTCAAGCGACGCGGCAACCGACGCTACTACCAGCATCATGAAGTCCTGCTGATCCGGCGCATTCGCGAGCTGCTGTATGAGCAAGGCTTCACGATCAATGGCGCGCGGAATCGGCTGGATGAGTTGCGGCATGGCGTAAGTGCCGCATCGCAGGTTGAAGCCGATGAGGTAGAGACCGAAGTTGCGGCGCCGATGTCAGCCGCTGTGACCGGTTCGGTCGATGTGCAGAACTTGCGGCGCGCGCTGTCCGCCGTGTTGGAAGTACTGCGTACCGACAAGCCGTAGTTGCAGGCAACTAGCGCGTAGACAGCAAGCAAAAAAAAGAAACGAAAAAGCCCGCGTAACGTGATCCGTTACGCGGGCTTTTGTTTGGTCGGGGCGAGAGGATTTGAACCTCCGACCACCTGCACCCCATGCAGGTACGCTACCAGGCTGCGCTACGCCCCGAAGCCTGAAAGTATAACAGAGGCGTGGCGCCGATGACTAGTAGTTCGCTCGCGGTTCGATCGGGCGCGGTGCGGTCGTGTCGCGCATCGCTGTGGCAAAGAAAACCCCGCGCTCGAGTGCGCTGTAGTCCCTGTAATCCGAGCGCCCACATTAGGAGTCGCGTCACGAACGTGCTCGAGAACAAGAAGAACGTGCGGGCCGTTCTTGCCGAACTCGCTGTGAGCCACGTTAAGCCGTTCGTTGATCTCATCGCGGATGATTTTTCCTACCGGAAAGCACTGCGAAGAAGTGCACGCATCGAAAGCTTTAGCGGCAGTGAGTGTGCGGTTTTCTACGGATGACTAATCAATCCACCTTCGATACCGCGCCGGCGTCATCCCCAATTGCTCCTTGAACGCCTTGCCGAACGCCGCCTCCGATTGATAGCCCACACGTGTGCCAATTTCGCCCACGCTGAGCCTTGTATGGACCAACGTTTCGCAGGCCAGCGTCATGCGCACACGCGTGAGGAAATCCCATACCGTCATGTCTGCCCGCGCCTTGAAGTGTCGCGCGTAGGTAGCGCGTGACATGGCCGCCAGATCGGCGAGGGCGTCGATGGTCCACGCACGTTCGGGCGCGCTGAGCATGGCCTGTATGGAGGGGCCGAGGCGCGCGTCCGACAGCAGCGTCAACGTGCCTGGGCTCGCGTTTTCTCGCTGACCATAGGCGCGCAGGGCCATCGTCAGCAAAGCCTGGCTCAGGGAGGTGACGATCGCCAGCGCGCCCGGTGCGCGCGTTTCGGCTTCGTCGCGCATCAGCCCAATGAGTGCTTGCAGCGCCGTAAATGACGCACTATCAGTCAATGACACATGCAACGGATCGGGCAGCGTGCGCACAAGCAGCGTGGTCGAGCCGTGCTCGTGAACGAAGCGGCCGCAAAGCAGATCGACGTCAGCCGCGCCCCGGCCGGTTTGACGAAGCGGCAGCATGCCGTCGTGCGATGTGCGTGGCTTGGCGGTGGGCGCCTCTTTGCTGACCGGGTCGTGAATTGTGTGTGCTTCACCACGCGGAAACAGGATGAAATCGCCCGCGCGCAGCGTGAGCGTGCGGCCGCCGGTGTCGACCCGGCAACAGCCTGACAGCACGAGGTGGAACGGCGCTTGACCATTCGGATCCGGAGCGTGCGGGATCGAGAATCGCCCCTGGAACAGGCAGCGCAAATCGAGGCTGGCCTGCGGCCGGGTGAGCTGAATGAATTGACTGAGCGCGTCCATGAGACGATTTCGACAGAAATTGCGTTGATTGAGTATTCAACGAATCACGCATCAAGACAATACTCTTTCCAAGGGCGCCGACACAGGGTTAGCGCCACACCACCGGAGCACATCATGCTGAACTGGGTCGAGTATCGGAAGGAATTGCTGGGGCGCATTGGCGAGATTGGTCAGATCACGCCGGACACCGTCAAGGGCTACAAGACGCTGTCGGCTGCCACGACGGGTAGCCTTGACGCGAAGACGCGTGAGCTGATCGCGCTGGCCGTGGCGGTGACCACGCGCTGCGACGGCTGTATCACGGTGCACACCGCCGAGGCGCTCAAGCACGGCGCAACACACGAGGAGATTGCCGACGCGCTGAGTGTGGCGATCTCGCTCAATGCCGGGGCAGCCTTGGTGTATTCCGCGCGCGTGATGGATGCGGTGCAGGCCTACGAGAAGGCCTGAGCGCGTAGGCTACCGGGCGATCCGCAGACGGCAGGTGGCTTGCCGCGCCTCGCCGGGTGCGAGCAGGTGCAGGCCTTCGCCATGGTGGATTGCATTCGGCAGGCCCATCCATGGTTCGACGCAGTAGAAGTCCGACGTGGCGTTTTCCGTCCACGTGGTGATGGCGTGCCAGGGCACCGGCGCGCCGTCGACTTCGAAACGAATGCGACGGCCGAGCGGTGCTCCCGGGTGCGGCGGAATGACCAGCGTTGCAGCGCCAGCTGCATCGAGCAGGTGATAGCGGTCTTGCAGCGCCGGGTCGTCGAGCTGGTAGTTCCCGCGGCCGGGCTCGGGTCGGTCGAGACTCCCATCCGGCAGCTGTCGCGACAGCCGCGACGGCGGCATCAAGAGTTCGGTCGCGCCGCGCAACGCATGCGGTAACGCCAGGTAGAAATGATGACCAGCGTAGAACGGCATCGTGGCATGCGCGTCGCCTTCATCCAGATGCTTGACGGAGAAGGTCGCCTCCAGCCCATCGTGAATCAGCCGGTACGTCACGCGAAACTCAAAGGCGAACGGATAGCCTTGACGCGTCTGGGGGCTGTCGCGCAGCAGCAGGACGATGTGCGCGTCGCTTGCGTCTTCCACCTCGAACGGCAAGTCGCGTGCAAAGCCGTGTTGCGGCAGCTCGTGAAGTTGCCCGCGCGCGTCGCGCCAGCGGCCGACTTCGCCGTCGACGAAATGTCGGCCGATAAAGGGGAATAACAGCGGATTGCCGCCACGCACCTTGGCTGGATTTGTCCAATCGGCCGGTTCGGGCCAAAAGAGAATGTCTTCGCCGCGATGGCGCCAGCGCACCAGCCGCCCGCCGGCCTCCGGCGCGAGCAGCAGCATGGAGCCTTCGGCGTGGGGCTCACCAATGCGGATGAGCGTGCGGTCCTGGAAGCTGGCGGTGGGCAGGTCGTACATAGGCAGGGCAAGGTGGCTTGTTGGCATGGGAATCGCGTACTAGATTGTCAATGCGTTTTGCCCGGAGGGAAACCATGTCCGTCAATTGCGTGCTGCCCGCACATACTGTTCCCCCACCCGATGAGCCTTCACCGCCGGGGATCCCACCCGATCTACCATCGCCCGATGAGCCACCGCCGCCAGTCGAGCCACCGGAGTGGTCGCGGCGGTAATCTGCTGTTACCAATCGTCACAGCTTTGCGGCAAGCGGTTCGTAAGATAAGCGCCAGTTCTCGCGCGACTGCGCGTTTCTACAACAACGATACGAGCCCAAACATGTCGATTCTTCCGCGTCTGACCCTGTGCGCTGTACTGGCGGCCTCTCTGGCCGGTTGTGTCGTGGCGCCGACGCAGCCCACGCGAACGGTGGTGGTGCGTGAGCCGGTTCCGGTTCCGGCGCCTGCACCGGTGGACCCGCGCGCGCGCTTTGATCAAGTGCAGGGCCGCCTGGCGGAAGAATTCCATCGTGTCGACGTTCGCCAATCCGAGGGCTACATCGATCCGTACCGCGCAGACGGCCTGCGAGACCGCCTGCGCCGCATTCGCCAGGAAGCCAACGACATGGCCAGCCAGCATCGCGGCGGCTTGTCCGGAGACGAGCAACGCGCGCTGAACGACGAACTCGGCGCGGTGGCGCACGATATCGGACGCTAAGCCGCTTTTTCTTCTGCTCCTCTCATTCGCCGATGTTGCGTCGCAATATCGGCGAAATGCATTGTTGCGCGGCCTTGCATGCGCAGCCGTTGGAAGCTGATACGCTTGCGTTCCTCCTGAACGAGCAAGCCCGACGCCGATGCTGCCTCCCGCAGCCGGTTCTGGCCTTGTGCCGTGCGAAAGATCATCCACTGCGACTGCGACTGTTTTTACGCTGCCATCGAGATGCGCGACGATCCGCGCCTCGTTGGCAAGCCGCTGGCCATCGGTGGGCGGCCTGAGCGCCGCGGCGTGGTCGCAACCTGCAACTACGAAGCGCGCAAGTTCGGCATCCATTCGGCGATGCCCATGGCGCAGGCCGTCAAGCGTTGCCCGGACTTGCTGATCGTGCCGCCGTCCATGGAGAAGTACCGCCAGGTCGCGCGCCAGATCTTCGCCATCTATCACAGCTATACGCCGCTGGTGGAGCCGCTCTCGCTGGACGAAGCGTATCTGGACGTGACCGACAGCCCGTTGCTCGCGGGCAGCGGCACCCGCATCGCTGAAGACATCCGCCGCCGCGTGCGCGAAGAGATCGGCATTACCGTATCGGCCGGCGTTGCACCCAACAAATTCATCGCCAAGATTGCCAGTGACTGGAACAAGCCCGATGGCCTGTTCGTCGTGCGGCCGGAGCAGATCGACGCGTTTGTGGCGGAGTTGCCCGTCGACCGCCTGTTCGGCGTGGGCAAGGTGACGGCGGCCAAGCTGCGTCGCCTCGGCGCGGAGACCTGCGGCGACTTGCGCGCCTGGGGCACCGACCGCTTGCAGCAGCATTTCGGGGTGTTCGGTTTCCGGCTGCATGACCTTTGCCGCGGCATCGATCATCGGCAAGTGCAGCCTTCGCAGATCCGCAAATCAGTCAGCGTGGAAGAAACCTACGCCACCGATCTGCGCACGCTCGATGACTGCCAGCGTGAGCTGAGCGTTCTCGTCGAGCAGCTGGCCGCCCGCGTCGAGCGCGCTCGCGCCGGCAACATGATCCACAAAACCTACGTCAAGCTTCGTTTTGCCGATTTTCGTGGCACGACGGTGGAATGCATCTCGCCGCAGGTGTCCTTGCCGGTGTTCTCCAAATTGCTCGCGCAAGGGTTTGAGCGTCGCGGCATTCCCGTCCGGTTGCTGGGCGTGGGCGTGCGGTTATACGAGTCCGACGCGCATGCGCGCCAGCAACCGCTGTTTGCCGAAGACCCTGCTGCCGCCGATTGAGATTGAACCGCTCGACCCGCCAATCGGGTACGAATTGTCCTATTTTCCTGTCTGCATCATGGCGATAGAAGGGCGGAATGTCGCCTGCGGGTAGAATGCCCGCTTTTTTGCATAATCCGCCGCCGCGCATCACACGTGCGCGACAGTGCATGCCGTCACATTCGGCCGCACGCAGACAGGAGACGCAGTCAATGAGTTTGTTTCGCACCAAAAACGTGGATCACATGATCCGCGCGGGCCACAGCGATACCGGCCTGAAGAAAGTCCTCGGACCCCTCGACCTGACATTGCTTGGTGTCGGCGCCATCATCGGTACCGGTATCTTCGTGCTGACCGGCACCGGCGCGCTGACAGCGGGGCCGGCGCTCACGCTGTCTTTCATCGTCGCGGCGCTGGCCTGCGGTTTTGCCGCGCTGTGTTACGCCGAATTTGCCTCGACCATTCCCGTGTCGGGCTCCATCTATACGTATGCCTACGCCACGATGGGCGAGTTGGTCGCCTGGATCATCGGCTGGGATCTGATGCTCGAATATGGCCTGGCCACATCGGCTGTTTCGGTGGGCTGGTCCGGCTATTTCCAGTCGCTGCTTTCAGGCTTCGGCCTGCATCTCCCGGTGGCGCTCACGGCCGCGCCTGGCGCGATTCCGGGCGTGCAGACTCTGTTCAACCTGCCGGCGCTGGTAATCATGCTGCTCATCACGACGTTGCTGTCGTTTGGCATTCGCGAATCGGCCCGCGCCAACAACATCATGGTGGCCATCAAGGTGACGGTGGTGCTGCTGTTCATCGTCGTGGGTGTGCGCCATGTGCAGCCGGCCAACTGGCAGCCGTTCATGCCGTTCGGCATGGAGGGCGTGTTTGGCGCTGCGGCCATCGTGTTCTTCGCGTTCATCGGCTTCGACGCGGTGACGTCCGCGGCCGAAGAGGTGCGCAATCCCAAGCGCGATTTGCCGATTGGCATCATTGGTTCGCTGGCGGTGTGCACGATCCTCTATGTGGTGGTGGCCGCGATCATGACGGGCATCGTGCCGTTCGCGAAGTTTGCGGGCGTGGATCACCCGGTGTCGCTGGCGCTCCAAGTGGCCGGTGAAAACTGGGTGGCGGGCTTTGTCGATCTGGGCGCCATCATTGGCATGACGACCGTGATCCTGGTGATGGCGTACGGTCAGACGCGCATCATCTTCGCCATGTCGCGCGACGGCCTGCTGCCCAAGCGTCTGTCGCACATTCATCCACGCTACTCGACGCCGTTCCTCAACACCTGGGTGGTGGGGATTGTCTTTGCGCTGATCGCCGCATTTGTTCCGCTCAATGTGCTGGCTGAACTGATCAACATCGGCACGCTCGCCGCCTTCTCGTTGATCGCCGTGGCCGTGCTGGTGCTGCGCCGGACCCGTCCGGACCTGCATCGCGGCTTCCGCTGCCCTGGCGTGCCAGTGGTGCCGCTGCTGGCGATCGGCCTGTGCCTGTTCCTGATGAGCCAACTGCAGGCTGTCACCTGGATCGCATTTGTGGTGTGGGTCTTGATTGGCTTGGTGGTGTACTTCGGCTACGCGCGCCGTCGTTCGCTGCTGCACGGTTTGGAGCCCGGACCGGCACCGGTTTCCGAGACGGTG
Source organism: Ralstonia pickettii (assembly GCF_030582395.1). NCBI lineage: Bacteria > Pseudomonadati > Pseudomonadota > Betaproteobacteria > Burkholderiales > Burkholderiaceae > Ralstonia > Ralstonia pickettii. The sequence goes on along the minus strand of NZ_CP104381.1, from coordinate 1,764,291 downwards.
CACTGATCAAAAACGCGCGCCCATTCCCTGACGACATGGCTGCCACGCAGCCAAACACTGTCGTTCGGGCCGCCGACTGAGCAGAACTGGCCTCAGTCGGCGAGAAACTATTACAACGCCGGTGTATTGCGTTCAATCAGCGCACTTTATAGGGCACGGTTTTCAGCGCTTCCGGCACTGACATCAAGGTGTCGCAATCCGTGTGGTTGCATTAGCGCGCGCACTTAGGCTTCGTATCCGGCACGGGCCTTGCATGTGCCTTTTGCTTTGCTCAGCGGGCACGTGCGCGACCCTGACAAAAAAGCATAGCTTCGACCGCGGGCCTCCCAAGGCCTGATGCCGCCTGGGATGGCGGCTTCAAGCCGCCGCTCGCTGGCTGCTGCGCTGCGAATAGCGCTCGCACGTGCATCGCAAGCTGTGGTTAAAATGATTTGCGCAGCCAGACACAATGTCTGACGAAACCTTGCCGGCCCCCCCGCACGGTTTCCACGCAACAGCGTGTGCGTTGTTGTCCATTGCAATCGGAGGGCTTTGACGATGGAAATCAAGTTCGAAAAGAAAGAGGCGTACGACATCAACAACGAAGGCCTGCTGTTCGACGCACTCGTCGACGGCGAAAAGGTGACTTGCGTGGCAACGCGTGAGGCGCTTTGGGAGGGCCTGGAAGGTGATCAGGTGTTGTCGCTTCAGGCAGCCTTCGAGGCTGGTCAAGAGCGGATCCAGGATGCCGCGCGCGTACTGATTGCTGACGGCGTGCAGCGATCTCACGGATTGGAGGATTTGCCGCAACCGGTCGTGGTCAAGCGCGCGCATATAGCCGTGGTTTGAGTCCGTTCGATTGCTCGCGTAGACATCGGCTTGGCCGATGACTCTGCATGGCGGACACCGTGTCCGCCGCCTGAAGAAAGCCGGTCCCTGTGACCGGCTTTTTTCATGGCGCCGCATTTTCCCGACTTGACAAGACCGCAATCCGACCAGATGATTAACATGTTAATTATGTGAGAGAGAGAACGAGCAATGCGGCGAGCCAGAGTGATATTGCCGGACGGCCGGATACGGGAAACCGTGTTTTCGTCTTCCGTGGAACCCGCAAATTCCTGGCACTGGCTGCCGCCGGTCGAAGGCACGGTCGTCGGGACCTTGCTCAACTACCGCGGAGAACTCGATGCATTGGGTGACGCGCTGTCTGCGCCGCCTTACCAGGCACCGCCCAAGGCGCCCATTCTGTATCTCAAGCCCGCCAACACCCGTATCGGCCATGGTCATGATGTTGTGCTGCCGGCAGATGTCGATGGCGTCTGGGCGGGTGCTTGCCTCGGCGTGGTGATTGGGCGGACTGCCACGCGGGTGCCTGCGCGGCGCGCTGCAGACTTCATCGCCGGCTACACCATCGTCAACGACCTGACCGTGCCACACGCGAATTACTACCGGCCTGCGATCCGCCACAAGTGCCGCGATGGTTTTTGCCCGATGGGGCCATGGATGGTTGACCGCGACGATGTGCCGGACGCCAATGCGCTGGATATTGCCGTGCGCATCAATGGCGAGATCAAGCAACGTACCAACACATCGACGCTGGTGCGGCCTATCGCGCAACTCCTTGCCGACGTGACGGCCTTCATGACGCTCGAAGCGGGCGACGTGCTGCTCGTTGGCATGCCGGAGCATCCGCCGCTGGCGCGGGCAGGGGATTGCATCGATATCGATATCGCCCACATCGGCACGCTCACGACAGCACTGATCCGCCACGCACAGGAGGCCTCGCGATGAAGCACGCGCGTATTGCCTATGACGGCGCGATCCATCAAGCCGCGGCCATGCCCGGCGACGATTCCCACCTGCGACTGGCAGACGGCCGCGTCTTGCATGAAAGCGAGGTCGTCTGGTTGCCGCCGGTGGTGCCGCGCACGGTTTTCGCGTTGGGCCTGAACTACGCCGACCACGCAAAGGAGCTGGCCTTCAAGGCGCCCGAGGAGCCGCTTGCGTTCCTGAAAGGGCCCAATACGCTGATCGGCCACCGCGCCCACACCGTGCGCCCGGCTGGCGTTGCATTCATGCACTACGAATGCGAGCTGGTCGTGGTCATCGGCAAGACCGCGCACGATGTGCCGCGCGAGCACACCTATGAATACGTGGCCGGTTATTCGGTGGCCAACGACTACGCCATCCGCGACTATCTCGAGAACTACTACCGCCCGAACCTGCGGGTGAAAAGCCGCGACACCTGTACGCCCATCGGCCCATGGCTGGTCGACCGAGACGATGTGCCTGAACCGATGAATCTGGCACTGCGGACCACCGTCAACGGCCGTGTCACGCAGGAAGGCAACACGCGCGACATGATCTTCGACGTTCCGACGTTGATCGCGTGGTTCTCCAGCTTCATGACGCTCAGCCCTGGCGACATGATTCTCACCGGCACGCCCGAGGGGTTGGCTGACACGCGACCCGGCGACGAAGTCATCACCGAAATCGAAGGCATCGGCCGGCTGGTAAGCACCATCGTTGCCGAAGAACCGAACAAGGAGCCCGCATGAGCCGCGTCAACATGGACCCAGTCAAGCATTGGATCGACGGCCGCCAGGTCGACAGTGCCGAGCGTTTCGTCACGACCAATCCGGCCACGGGCGAGGCCATTACCGAGGTGGCATCGGGCGGTGAGGCGGAGATCAACGCGGCGGTAGCGGCGGCCAAGGCGGCATTTCCGGCCTGGGCCAACACGCCGGCCAAGCAGCGCGCCAAGCTGATGCGCCGACTCGGCGAGCTGATCGAGCAGAACGTGCCGCACTTGGCCGCGCTGGAGACGATGGACACTGGCCTGCCGATCGCGCAGACGAGCAAGCAGCTCATTCCGCGCGCTTCCGATAACTTCCATTTCTTCGCTGAGGTGTGCACGCAGGTCAATGGCCGCACGTATCCGGTCGATGACCAGATGCTCAACTACACGCTGTATCAGCCGGTGGGCGTTTGCGCGTTGATCTCGCCGTGGAACGTGCCATTCATGACCGCCACCTGGAAGGTCGCTCCGTGCCTGGCGCTGGGTAATACGGCCGTGCTGAAGATGTCGGAGCTGTCGCCGCTGACAGCGGATCAATTGGGCCGCCTGGCCTTGGAAGCCGGCATTCCGCCCGGTGTGCTCAACGTGGTGCAAGGCTATGGCGCCACGGCCGGCGATGCGCTGGTGCGTCATCCGGATGTGCGGGTGGTGTCCTTCACCGGCGGTACGACGACCGGCAAGCGCATCATGGAGCGCGCCGGCCTGAAGAAATTCTCGATGGAGCTGGGCGGCAAATCGCCGGTGCTGGTCTTCGACGATGCGGACCTGGATCGCGCGCTGGATGCGTCGCTGTTCACCATCTTCTCCATCAACGGCGAACGCTGCACGGCCGGCTCGCGCATCTTCGTGCAAGAAAGCGTCTACGACGATTTCGTGCGCAAGTTTGCCGAACGTGCCAAGCGGCTTGTGGTGGGCGACCCGGCGGACGAGAAGACCCATGTCGGCTCGATGATCACGCGCGCGCATTGGGAGAAGGTTACGGGCTACATCCGTCTGGGTGAACAGGAAGGCGCGAAGATTCTGGCCGGCGGCGCGGAGAAGCCCGTTGGCCTGCCCGGCCACCTGCAGAACGGCAACTTCGTGGCGCCCACGGTGCTGGCCAATGTCGACAACCGGATGCGGGTGGCGCAGGAAGAAATCTTTGGCCCCGTGGCTTGCCTCATCCCGTTCAAGGATGAGGCCGATGGCCTGAAACTGGCCAATGACGTGGAATACGGTCTGGCCTCGTACATCTGGACGCAGGATGTGGGCAAGGTGCACCGTGTGGCGCGTGGGATCGAAGCCGGCATGGTCTTCGTCAATAGCCAGAACGTGCGCGACCTGCGGCAGCCTTTCGGCGGTGTCAAAGCGTCCGGTACCGGGCGTGAGGGCGGCGAGTACAGTCTCGAGGTGTTTGCCGAAATCAAAAATGTCTGTATCTCGATGGGCAGCCACCATATCCCGCGCTGGGGCGTTTGACGCGCCGCCGGACGCACCATAACGAGGGCGGAAGGAGACACCATGGGCAAGCTGGCCTTGGCCGCAAAGATCACCCACGTGCCGTCGATGTACCTGTCAGAACTGCCGGGCAAGCACCATGGCTGCCGGGAGGCGGCCATCGAGGGCCACCGCATCATCGGACAGCGTTGCCGCGATCTGGGCGTGGACACCATCGTCGTGTCTGACGTGCACTGGCTCGTCAATGCCGGCTACCACGTCAATTGCAATGCACGCTTCGAAGGCGTCTACACGAGCAACGAGCTGCCGCATTTCATCAAGGACATGCGATATGCGTATCCCGGGAATCCGGGGCTGGGTCGATTGATTGCAGAGACGGCAACGGCGCGCGGCGTGTTCACGCGTGCGCACGAGATCAACAGCCTCGAACTCGAATACGGCACGCTGGTCCCGATGCGGTACATGAACAGCGACCAGCACTTCAAGGTCGTGTCGATTGCCGGGTGGTGCGCGTGGCACCAACTGGAAGAAAGCCGCCGCTTCGGCGCAGCGCTGCTCGAGGCCATCGTGGCCAGCGACAGCACCGTCGCATTTCTCGCCAGCGGATCGCTCTCGCACCGTTTCAACGACAACGGCAGCCCCGAAGAATCCATCCACCAGATCAGCCGCGAGTTTTTCAGGCAAGTCGACCTGCGCGTGGTCGAGCTCTGGAAGCAGGGCGACTGGAAGACCTTCTGCGCGATGCTGCCCGAGTACGCATCGCTGTGCGAGGGCGAGGGGGGCATGCACGACACAGCCATGTTGCTCGGGCTGCTTGGCTGGGATGCCTATGACAGGGGCATCGAAGTCGTCACCGAATATTTCGCCAGTTCCGGCACTGGCCAGATCAACGCGATCTTCCCGCTGCCCGGACGTGAACAAGTTGAAGCCTGAGGAGGTCGCCATGCCGCACGTCATTGTCGAATACACCGACAACCTGGGCGACGACGCCCGCATTCCGGAATTGCTGCAAGCGATGAACGAAACGCTGATGGCGCAGAACGGCGTATTTCCGACTGGCGGTATCCGCTCGCGCGCCATCAAGCTGACCGAGTACCGCGTGGCCGACGGCAAAGAGGACGACGCTTTCGTTCACGTCACGTTCAAAATCGCAGGGGGTCGCACGCCTGAGGTCAAGAAGGCCGCCTGCGACGCGCTGTTCGAGGCGATCAAGGCACATTTTGCGCAGGCCTTTGCGCGCCGTTATCTGGCGCTGTCGATGGAGTTGACCGAGTTCGACGAGGGCGGCAGCTACAAGCACAACAACATCCACGCGCGTTTTCGCAAGGCTTGACGCATGCTCGACACCACGATCATCCAGACCATCGCGCGTCGCCTGCATCAGGCCGAGATCGACCGCAGGCAGATCCGCCAGGTCTCGCTTGACCACCCCGACATCACCATCGAAGACGCCTATGCCATCCAGCGCGAATGGGTTGCGATGAAGCTGGCAGCGGGGCGACGCTTGAAGGGCCACAAGATCGGATTGACATCACGCGCCATGCAGCAGTCTTCACAGATCGACGAGCCCGACTATGGTGCGCTGCTCGATGACATGTTCTTTGCCGAGGGGAGCGAGATCCCCACCAGCCGCTTCATCGTGCCGCGTGTGGAAGTGGAACTCGCCTTCGTGCTTGGCAGGCGCTTGGAGGGGCCGGAGGTGACGCTGTTCGATGTGTACGACGCGGTGGATCACGTGATACCGGCCTTGGAGATCATCGACGCACGCTCACAATCGATTGATCCTGACAGCGGGCGCCCGCGTAAGGTGTTTGACACCATCGCCGACAATGCGGCCAATGCTGGCGTCGTGATGGGCGGCCGTCCCATCCGCATGCGCGATGTGGACCTGCGCTGGGTGAGTGCCATCTTTTCGCGCAACGCCGTCATCGAAGAGACAGGCGTGGCAGCCGGCGTGCTGAACCACCCAGCGAACGGCGTGGTTTGGCTGGCCAACAAGCTGGCGCCGCACGGCGTCGCACTGGAGCCGGGCCAGGTCATCCTTGGCGGTTCATTCACACGGCCCGTGCCCGCGCGGGCCGGTGATACATTCCATTGCGACTACGGTCCGCTTGGCAGCATCGCCTGCCATTTCGTCTAACTGTCTAACGCCCAAAGGATGTCCTGGCCATGCAACTCCCGGTGAACAACTTCAAGCGAGCGTTGGCGGAGCGCCGGCCGCAGATTGGATTGTGGCTCGCAATGGCGCATCCGTACCCGGCAGAGATTGTGGCCGGGGCTGGTTTTGACTGGCTACTGATCGACAACGAGCATGCGCCGAATCAACTGCAATCGACGCTTGCGCAATTGCAGGCGGTTGCGCCGTACGCCTCGCATCCCATCGTGCGGCCGGCCTGGAACGATCCGGTCGAGATCAAGCGCCTGGTAGACATCGGCGCGCAGACGCTGCTTGTGCCGATGGTGCAGAACGCCGACGAGGCGCGTGCCGCCGTCGAAGCGATGCGCTATCCCCCGAACGGTATTCGCGGCGTTGGCAGTGCGTTGGCGCGAGCATCACGCTGGAACCGTGTGGACGATTACCTCCACCAGGCCGATGCGCAGATGTGCACGCTTATCCAGGCTGAAACGGCAGAAAGCCTGGAGCATCTTGACGCGATGCTTGCGGTGGACGGCGTAGACGGCGTCTTCATTGGCCCGGGCGACCTCGCCGCGTCCATGGGGCATCTTGGGGCGCCGGGGCATCCGGAAGTCCGCGAGGCGATCGACGGCGCGATTCAACGCATCGTTGCGTCAGGCAAGGCGGCGGGCATTCTGTCGGCCGATCAGGCGCAGGCGAAGCACTACCTGTCGCTGGGTGCGACGTTCGTTGCGGTGGGCACGGATGTCACGTTGCTGGCGCGCAGCGCAGAGCAACTGGCCAAGGCATTCAAGGGAGACGACGCAGCCAGTCCCCAGCCCCCCACAAGTGTGTATTGACGGGCATTACTCGTCGCCGATGAAGCGGCCCATGGGCGTGTGCGTTTCCATGACCTGGATCGACTCATCAATGGCTGCGTAGAGTGCATCGAGCCGCGCGCGGCCCAACTGTGCTTCGATGCGCGCGTATTCCGCATCCACCTGCGGTTCAACGTCGGCCAGGAACTGGCGGCTTTTGGGTGTGAGCGAAATCACCTGGCGGCGCTGATCCACCGATGACTTCGTACGCACGATCATTTCGGACTGCTCCATTGCCGCCAGCATGCGCGTCAGGCTTGGGCTCAGGATCAGGCATGCATCGGCGAGTTGGTTGGGCTCCATGTCGCCGGTATCGTTGAGCGTACGCAGCACGCGCCATTGCTGCTCGGTGATGCCGCGCTCGCGCAGGATCGGGCGAAAGCGCGCCATGAAGGTCTCACGCGCGCGCAGCAGGAGATGCGGCAGGTTGCGGTGCTTGAAGGCGGAAGCCATGCAGGGCGCTCCTTATGCGCTGCGCAAGGCGGCGACCACGGGCGTGTGGTCCGACGGCTGTTCCCACGTGCGTGGCACCCGATCGATATGGCACGACTCGCACAGCTTGGCCAGTTCGGGCGACAGCATGATGTGGTCGATTCGCAGGCCCGCGTTGCGCTTGAAGCCGAACATGCGGTAGTCCCACCACGAAAACAGCTTGTCTTCCTGCTCGAACATGCGAAAGGCATCGACCAGCCCCGCAGCTTGCATTGCACGAAACGCCGCGCGCTCTTCCGGCGACACCAGATTCTGCCCCTCCCACTTTTTCGGGTCGTGAACGTCGCGATCTTCCGGGGCGATGTTGAAGTCGCCCAGCAGCATCAGCCGCGGGTTTGCTGCCATCTCGCTCGTCAGCCACGCCTGCAGCGCTTCCAGCCAGCGCAGCTTGTAGACAAATTTGTCGGAATCAAGCGCCTGTCCGTTTGGGATATATGCAGAAATCACGCGGACCGGGCCACCGTCCACGTCATATGTGGCGGCCACGATGCGCTGCTGGTCGTCGGTAAAGCCCGGGATGTTCTTCACTACATCGCGGCCTTCGGGCACAGAGGCCTTGCGCGAGAGGATGGCAACGCCGTTGTACGTCTTCTGGCCTGTGAACAACGACGTATAGCCCGCTGCGTCCAGTTCGGCGAGCGGATAGCGGTCATCGGGCAGCTTGAGCTCTTGGAGGCAGAGCAGGTCGATGGGCGTGGCGTCGGCTTCGCGCTCAGCCAGCCACTGCAGCACGTGCGGTAGGCGCACCTTCAAAGAGTTAACGTTCCAGGTTGCGACGCGCATGAGGGCTCGGTCCTTGCAAATGGCGACGGCGCGCACTTTGGCGCCGTTCAGGGGTGCGATATTGTGCCATCAAGTGCTGCGGGCCCGAATGAAAACGCCGCTTCGGCACCAAGCGCGAAGCGGCGTTGTCACGGCTGGCCCAGCAGGCCGTTACGCGGCTTCCGCCACCATGCCGCCATGGCGCAGCAGTGCATCGATGCTGGGAGCGCGGCCGCGGAAGGCCGTGAACGATTCGATGGCCGGGCGGCTGCCGCCCACGGCCAGCACTTCACGGCGATAGCGCGCGCCGGTTTCTGCATCCAGCACCGAGCCGCCCAGCTTGCTGGCCTCCTCGAACGCGGCATAGGCATCTGCCGACAGCACCTCGGCCCACTTGTAGCTGTAGTAGCCCGCCGCATAGCCGCCCGCAAAGATGTGGCTGAACGTGTTCGGCCAGCGCGACAACTCGGCCTGGGGCACCACGTGGAAGCGATTGTTGATCTGGCGCGACAGCTCCAGTACCGACGTCGCGCCCTTCGGGTCGAAGTCCGTGTGCAGGTGCATGTCGAACGTCGAGAACACGATCTGGCGCAGCGTCGCCATGCCGTTCTGGAAGTTCTTCGCGGCCAGCATGCTGTCGTACAGCTTGCGAGGCAGCGGTTCGCCGGAATTCACGTGGCGGGTCATGCGCGAGAGCACTTCCCATTCCCAGCAGAAGTTCTCCATGAACTGCGACGGCAGCTCCACCGCATCCCATTCAACGCCGTTGATGCCCGATACGCCCAGCTCATCCACCTGCGTGAGCATGTGGTGCAGGCCGTGGCCGAACTCGTGGAAGAGCGTGATGACCTCGTCGTGGGTGAACAGCGCGGGCTTGTTGCCGACCGGGCCGGAGAAGTTGCAGGTGAGGTAAGCCACGGGGGTTTGCACACCCGCATCGCCCAGCAGCTTGCGGCCGCGCGCGTCGTCCATCCATGCACCGCCACGCTTGCCTTCGCGCGCATACAGGTCGATGTAGAACTGTGCGAGCAATTCACCCTGGGCAGATTCGACGCGGAAGAAGCGGACGTCCGGGTGCCATACCTCGGCCGCCTCCGGCAGGATCTTCACCGAGAACAGCGTCTGCACGACGTTGAACAAGCCATCCAGCACGGCAGGTTCCGGGAAGTACTGCTTCACCTCCTGCTCGGAAAACGCGTAGCGCGCTTCGCGCAGCTTTTCCGACGCGTAGGCCATGTCCCACGGTTCGAGCTTGTCGATGCCGAGCGTGGTCTTGGCGAACGCCTGCAACTCTTCCCAATCCTTCTCGGCAAACGGACGGGCGCGGTCAGCCAGTTCCCCCAGGAACCGCAGCACCTCTTCGGGCGAGTCGGCCATCTTCGGCACCAGCGACACTTCGCCGAAATTGCGATAGCCCAGCATGTGCGCTTCTTCGGCGCGTAGCGTGAGTTGTTCGGCCATGTTGGCGGTGTTGTCCCACTCGGCCTTGCCGCCGCCGTACTGCGCGCCCAATTCGGACGCACGCGTGACGTTGGCTTCGTACAGCGTGCGGCGCAATGCGCGGTCGTCCGCGTATTGCAGCACCGGGAAATACGACGGGAAGTGCAACGAGAACTTCCAGCCGGTCGCATCAGGATTGTCGCGGCGTGCCGCTTCCTGTGCAGCCTGCTTGGCGTCGTCGGGCAGGCCGGCGAGGCGCGCTTCGTCGTCGATGACGAGTGCGTAGGCGTTGGTCGCATCCAGGACGTGGTCGCTGAAGGCCTTGGTCAGTTGCGCCTGCTGCTCCTGGATGGCCGCAAAGCGCGGCTTCTGGTCTTCGGGCAGCTCCGCGCCGCCCAAGCGGAAACCGCGCAGTTCGTTCTCAAGCAGCTTCTTGCGCGCGGGCGACAGCGTGGCGTATTCCGCGCTATCGGCAATCGCCTTGTACTTCTCGAATAGTTCCAGATCCTGGCCGAGGCCCGACCAGAATTCGGTCACGCGCGGCAGATTGGCGGCATGCGCTTCACGCAGCTCGGGCGTGTCGGCGACGGCGCTCAGGTGGCTGACGATGCCCCAGGCGCGGCCCAGCGGTTCGGTCGCGTCTTCGAGTGCGGTGACGACGGTGTTCCAGCTGACGGGCGTGGCCGGGTCCTTGACCTGCGCCACCGCCGATGCGGCACGCTCGAGCAGCACGTCGACGGCCGGAGTGATGTGTTCCGGGCGGATGTCCGCGAAGCGCGGCAGACCAGAAAAATCGAGCAGCGGATTGTTGGCCGGAGTGGCAACCTTAGGCGAAATGTCGGTCATGGCGGGCTCGGTAGAGAATTTCGGGGACAAAAAAAGCGTCCGATCCAAGAGGTGGGGACGCTTTTTCCGTTTCCAACTGGATCAGGGTGAAGCTTACGCCGCCAGCGCGGCTCCTTCAGCAGCGCGCTCGGCGGCTTCCAGGGTGTTGATCAGCAGCATGGTGATCGTCATCGGGCCGACACCGCCCGGAACAGGCGTGATGTAGCCGGCGACTTCCTTGACGCCGGCAAAGTCGACGTCGCCGCACAGCTTGCCGGCGTCGTCGCGGTTCATGCCCACGTCGATGACGACCGCGCCTGGCTTGACCATGTCGGCGGTGATGATGTTGCGGCGCCCGACGGCGGCCACGATGATGTCGGCCTCACGCGTGTGGGCGGCCAAGTCACGCGTCTTGCTGTTGCAGATCGTGATGGTGGCGCCGGCTTGCAGCAGCAGCATCGCCATCGGCTTGCCCACGATGTTCGACGCGCCGACCACCACAGCATTGGCGCCGCGCACCGGGTAGTTGATCGATTCCAGCATCTTCATGCAGCCGTAAGGCGTGCACGGGCGAAACAGTGGGGCGCCCGTCATCAGTGCGCCGGCATTGGCCACGTGGAAACCGTCCACGTCTTTCTCGGGCGCGATGGCCTCGAGCACCTTGTGGCTGTCGATGTGCCTGGGCAGCGGCAGTTGGACGAGGATGCCGTGGATGCGTGGGTCGCGGTTCAGCGCGTCGATGCGGCCGAGCAGGTCGGCTTCGGACAAGTCAGCCGGGTAGCGGTCGAAGCTGGACAGAAAGCCGTTGTCTTCGCACGCCTTGATCTTGTTGCGCACATACACCTGGCTGGCCGGATCGTCACCGACGAGGATGACGGCGAGGCCGGGCTGGTGCCCGCGCGCGGTCAGGGCCGCTGCGCGTTGTGCGGCCTCGGCGCGGAGTTGTTTGGCAAGCGCGTTGCCGTCAATGAGTTGGGCGGTCATGGCTGGGCGGAGGAGGGAGAGGGCAAACCGCGATTATAAATCGCCGCCTCCCTTCCAGCCGCACCGCTGAGCGCTGGACCGTTCCTGCGGCCGAATCAGGCGTTGCGCGACAGGGCGAGGCGCAGCAAGTCTGCCACCGTATTTACGTTGAGCTTTTCCATGATGTTGGCGCGGTGGGCTTCCACCGTCTTGATGGAAATGCCCAGATCGTCGGCAATCTGCTTGTTCAGACGCCCGGCGACGATGCGCTCCAGCACTTGCTGCTCGCGTGTGGTCAGGCGGCCCAGCAGGTCCTTGGCAGCCTTTTGCTCGCGGGCGACCGAGTCTTCACTGCGGGCCTTGCTCAGCATGCGCTCAACAAGCTCGCGCAGTTCGGATTCGTCGAACGGCTTTTCGATGAAATCGACCGCGCCTTTTTTCATGGTCGACACGGCCAACGGCACGTCGCCGTGGCCCGTGACGAAAACGATCGGCATGCGGCTGTTTTCGGCCACCAGGCGATCCTGCAGCTCGGGGCCGCTCATGCCTTGCATGCGCACGTCGAGGATCAGACAGCCGACGCCTTCGCCACGCTTGTCGTCGACCAGGAATTCTTCGGCGCTGCGGTAGGTGCGGACGGTGTAGCCGTTGCCTTCGAGCAGCCAGGTCAACGAGTCACGCATGGCTTCATCGTCGTCGACGACGAACACGGTTTCGTTGCGCGGCGCAACTGCGGCGGGCGTTGTGCTCATGGAGGAGTCCTCGGTCTACGTTCTATGTTTTAAAAACGGTCTACAGCGGATTCAACGGCAGGATGATTTTAAACGTACAGCCGATGCCATCGGCGTTGTTTTCTACCCAGAGCCTGCCGAGGTGGGATTCTATGATGGAGCGGCAGATGTTCAGCCCCATGCCCATGCCGTCGGATTTGGTACTGAAGAACGGCTCGAATAGCCGCTCCTTGGTGCTGTCGTCCACCCCGGGGCCCTGGTCGATCACCTCGATCAGCACGGAATTTTCCGGATCGTTGATCAGGTTGGCGTGCAGGCGCAGGACGCTGGCAGCGCGCAGGCGCGGGTGGGCGGCCATGGCTTCGGCGGCATTCTTGAGCAAGTTGACGAGCACCTGCTCGATCAGCACCGGATCGACATACAAGGGCGGAAGATCGCCCGGCAAGCGCGTGAGGATGGTGATGCCGCGCCGGGTGGCTTCGAGTTCGGCCAGGCCCACCGCGTCGGCCACGATATCGCGCAGGTCTGACTCCCGCCGCTGCGGCTGGCTGCGCTTCACGAAACCGCGGATGCGCTGGATGATGGTGCCGGCACGCACGGCCTGGGCGGAGGTCTTTTCCAGCACCGGGATCAGCTCTTCCGGCGTGCTGCGCCCGGACTTCAGGCGGCCAACCGCACCCATGCAGTAGTTGTTGATGGCCGCCAGCGGTTGGTTCAGCTCGTGGGCCAGCGACGAGGCCATCTCGCCCATCGTCGTCAGACGGCTGGTGAACTGCAGGCGTTCTTCGTGCTGGCGCGTCATTTCTTCAGCGGCCTTGCGCACGGTGATGTCGGTGGCGATCTGCATCTGCGCGAGGTGGCCGTCGACCCACTGGATGTAGCGGCGGCGCACCTCGAACCATTTCTGCATCGATGGCACGTAGATTTCACGTGCATCTGCGGCGTGCGGCGTCAATTCGGAGGCCGGCAGGCCGGCGTAGGCGTCCACCAGGTCGAGCGCATCGCTGGAAACGTCTTCGGTGTTGACGTCGTTGCCGGAGAGCTGCAGATGGCCGAACGCTTCCCAGCCGAAGAGCTGGCGGTAGTAGCGGTTGGCGAACAGCAGTTCGGCCTTGTCGGTCGAGAGTACCGACACGGCCGCGTCCAGGCTTTCCAGCACCGTGGTGAAGCGGTCGTGCGCAGCGGCGAGGTCTTCGCGGGCGCGCTTCGGTTCGGTGATGTCCGTGATGGAACTCATCCAGCCGGTGTGCCGGCCGCGCGCGTCGATCAGCGGAGAAACGTACATCCGCGCATAGAAGCTCGTGCCGTCGCGGCGCATCATGCGCAATTCCATACCGTTGGCGGGCGCCTTGCCGCGCAGAGTCAGCTCGATGTGCTTCTGCATCTCGCCGATCTCGTTTGGCGGCCAATAGGGGAACGGCGGCATGCGCCCCACCAGCTCGGCTTCGGTCCAGCCGATCATGCGGCAGAACGCGGGGTTCACGTAGGTGATGCGGCCGTTGAGGTCGAGCGAGCGCATGCCGATCACCATGGAGTTTTCCATGGCACGGCGGAATGACGTTTCCGCCAGGAGTGCGCGCTGCGCTTCGGAGCGGCGGCTGGTGTGGCGCCACACGCTCCAAAGGCTCCAGATCACGAAGCAAGAGAGGCCGGCCACCAGCCACATCAGCATGTTGTTGGGCAGGTTGGACGGCGCCGGATACGCCTCCGCCCGCAACGACAGCGAATGCCCCGGGGGATCCAGCAGCACTTCGTAAGACGCGGCGGCCTTGGGCACTGGCCGCAACGACGTGCTGGCCCGGACCACGTTGTTCTTGTCGACCAGCGAGAAGCGGTAGCGGTCGGTCAGCTCGCCGGGCAGCAGCTGCGTGAGGATGCCCGTGACCGAATACATGGCGCCGACCGTGCCGAGGAATTCGTTGTCGCGCACGATCGGAACTTCCATGAGCATGAAGCTCTCGCCGCGCTCGTTCTGAATGGGGCGGGAGTAGACGGCGCGCTGGGTTTCACGCGCGGCATCGTAGGCGGACTGGATTTCAGGTTCGAGCGGATGGTCGCGCGTTTCGCGCACGCGCGCGGTGAATTCGGAAGTCGACGGGAACGCCCAGCGCGGGCGGCGTGTGGCATCCAGCCAATTGATGAAGACCAGTTCAGGGTTCTCACGCAGAAGCTGGCGTGCGGCATCCCGATAGGCGCTCGGGTCGAGTTGCGCAGCACCGATATCGCGCGCCAGGGCGGCCACCTGATCCTGGTTGCTCTGCAGGGACAGGCGAACCTTCTGCTCGGCCCAGGCGGCATCGCGGTAGAGGGCGTCGCGCTGCTGCTGCACCTCCGTGGCGTGCAACTGATACAGGATGAAAATCATCGCGCCGGCAAACAGGACGATCGCCACCAGCGGAATGAACATGAACCAGTTGGTCGTCCACAGGCGGCCCAGGCGCGTCAGCCACAGGCGGCGCGGGACGTTCGGACGCACGGCTTCGTCGGAAGGGAGCTCCGGCGTATTCACGGAAATGGGCGCAGGCGCGGCAGGCGTTGACGGCTCGGATTTGGCGGCCGGTTCCTGCGAAGCGTGGGAGGGGGCAAGCATGATGGGCGGACGAACGCCGGAATTCTGCAGAGGTAAGGGAGTGGACATCTGTGCAACTGCGCAAAACTAAGTGTAACGGCAATCAACTTGCGGGTCGCTTGGGGAAACCGCTTGGTGAGGTGTTCTGGGCGCTCAATTAATGCTGCAGTGCAATGTCAAAAGTGATTTGTTTTGCGTCGCCGCAATATTCCACATTATAAAAAACCATATCGCAATTTGAAAATTCCGCTTGTGCTGCATTTGCGGGTGCCCATAGAATCAGCGCAAAAGTCGGGGTGGTCCTTGCGCGCGTGCAAACGTGCGAGCCGAGGGCGCCTCACAAGAGACGCAACTACCGTTACTGCTACCAAGGAGACCGCCATGTCGGCCGTACCAGAACAAGTCCTGGGTGCCACGAGCGCCAGCGACGCTGATCCCCAGGAAACCAAGGAATGGCTGGAGGCGCTGCAAGGCGTCATCGGCGCGGAGGGCCCGCAGCGTGCGGCATTCCTTCTTGATAAGCAGATCGAGTACGCACGCATCAACGGCGTGACGTCTCCGCTGCACGCAGAAACCCCCTACATCAATACGATCCCGGTCGAGAACCAGGACCGCATTCCTGGCAACCAGGAAATCGAGCACCGCATCCGCTCGTACACGCGCTGGAACGCGATGGCGATGGTGCTGCGCGCGAACAAGGACACCAACGTAGGCGGCCATATCTCGTCGTTCGCCTCGGCGGCCACGCTGTATGACGTCGGCTACAACCACTTCTGGCACGCCCCGTCGGACAAGCACGGCGGCGACATGGTTTTCGTGCAGGGCCACTCGGCGCCGGGCGTGTATTCGCGCGCATTCCTGCTGGGCCGCCTGACCGAGGAGCAACTCGACAACTTCCGCCAGGAAGTGGACGGCAAGGGCATCTCGTCGTACCCGCACCCGTGGCTGATGCCGGATTTCTGGCAGTTCCCGACCGTGTCGATGGGCCTGGGCCCGATCATGGCGATCTACCAGGCGCGCTTCACCAAGTATCTGGCCAGCCGCGGCCTGATCCAGAACTGGGAAAACCGCAAGGTCTGGGCGTTCCTGGGCGACGGCGAAACCGACGAGCCGGAATCGCTGGGCGCGATCGGCATGGCCGGCCGTGAAAAGCTGGACAACCTTGTCTTCGTGATCAACTGCAACCTGCAGCGCCTGGACGGTCCGGTGCGCGGCAACGGCAAGATCATCCAGGAGCTGGAATCGGAATTCCGCGGCGCCGGCTGGAACGTCATCAAGGTCATCTGGGGCAGCCGTTGGGATCAGCTGCTCGCCCGCGATACCAAGGGGCTGCTGATGAGCCGCATGATGGAATGCGTCGACGGCGAGTACCAGACCTTCAAGTCGAAGAGCGGCGCCTATGTGCGCGAGCACTTCTTCAACACCCCGGAACTCAAGGCTATGGTGGCCGATTGGTCCGACGACGACATTTGGGCACTGAACCGCGGCGGCCATGATCCGCACAAGATCTACGCGGCGTTCCAGTCGGCGACCAACCACAAGGGCCAGCCGACCGTCATTCTCGCCAAGACCATCAAGGGCTATGGCATGGGCGAAGCCGGCGAAGCGATGAACATCGCCCACCAGCAGAAGAAGATGCCGGTGGATGCCATCCGCAAGCTGCGTGATCGCTTCAACATTCCGGTTGCCGACGACCAACTCGAGCACGTTCCGTACGTCAAGTTCGAAGAAGGCTCGAAGGAACTGGAATACATGCGCAAGGCGCGCATGGACCTCGGCGGCTACCTGCCGGCCCGTCGCCAGAAGGCCGACGCGCTGCAAATTCCGGCGCTGTCTGCGTTTGACGCGTTGCTCAAGGCCACCGGTGAAGGCCGCGAAGTGTCCACGACGATGGCCTTCGTGCGCATTCTGAACATCCTCCTCAAGGACAAGAACATCGGTAAGCACGTCGTGCCCATCGTGCCGGATGAGTCGCGCACGTTCGGCATGGAAGGCCTGTTCCGCCAGGTTGGTATCTGGAACCAGGAAGGCCAGAAGTACGTGCCGCAGGATCACGACCAGCTGATGTTCTACAAGGAATCGCAGACGGGTCAGGTGCTGCAGGAAGGCATCAACGAAGCTGGCGCCATGTGCGACTGGATCGCGGCCGCAACGTCGTATTCCACGCATGGCGTGGCGATGATCCCGTTCTACATCTACTACTCGATGTTCGGCATCCAGCGTATCGGCGATCTGTGCTGGGCCGCGGGCGACATGCGCTCGCGCGGCTTCCTGCTGGGCGGCACCGCTGGCCGCACCACGCTGAACGGCGAAGGCCTGCAGCACGAAGACGGCCACTCGCACGTGTACCACGCTGCCATCCCGAACTGCATCTCGTATGACCCGACCTTCCAGTACGAACTGGCGGTGGTGGTGCAAGACGGCCTGCGCCGCATGTATGTCGAGCAGGAAGACGTTTATTACTACCTGACGGTGATGAACGAGAACTACGAGCACCCCGAAATGCCGGCGGGTGTCGAGGCCGACATCATCAAGGGGATGTACCAGTTCAAGAAGGGCGTCGAAAACAGCAATGCACCGCGCGTGCAACTGCTGGGTTCGGGCACGATCTTCCGTGAAGTGATTGCCGCTGCCGATCTGCTGAAGAAAGACTGGGGCGTTGAGTCCGACCTGTGGGGCTGCCCGAGCTTTACCGAGCTGGCCCGCGAAGGCAACGCCATCGCACGCTGGAACCTGCTCAACCCGACCGAGCCGCAACGCGAGTCGCACGTCGAGAAGCTGCTCAAGAACGCACGCGGCCCGGTTATCGCATCGACCGACTACGTCCGCACCTTCGCCGAGCAGATCCGCGCCTTCGTGCCGCGTCGCTACGTGGTGCTGGGCACCGACGGCTTCGGCCGTTCGGATACCCGCGAGAAGCTGCGCCACTTCTTCGAGGTGGATCGCTACTGGGTGACGGTCGCGTCGCTCAAGGCGCTCGCCGACGAAGGCGTGCTGCCGCGCGAAAAGGTGGCCGAGGCACTGAAGAAGTACAACCTCGATCCGAACAAGCCCAACCCGATGACCGTATAACGGAGCCGCCGGGCGCGCGGGTTGCGTCCCGGCCGGGCACCGCCCCGACAGACTTCCCGCAACGTGCAATTGCCAGCACGATGCGGTAGCCTGCGGGGCAACGCGTGTCCGCCGCCGGATGCTCTCGCCGCCAGACCTCTGGAGACAGAAGAATGAGTCAAGTCGTAGAAATCAAGGTGCCGGACATCGGCGACTACAAAGACGTCCCGGTGATCGAAGTGCTGGTCAAGGCGGGCGATACCGTCAACGCCGAGGATTCGCTGGTTACGCTGGAATCGGACAAGGCGACCATGGACGTGCCCTCGCCCAAGAGCGGCGTCGTCAAGGAAGTGAAGATCAAAGTGGGTGACACCGTGTCGGAAGGCTCGCTGGTGCTGCTGCTCGAAGAGCAGGGCGCTGCTGCCGCCCCGGCCCCCGCACCTCAAGCTGCGCCCGCACCGGCTCCGGCCGCTGCTGCACCGGCACCCGCACCGGCCGCGCAATCGCCGGCCCCTGCGCCGGCTGCTGCTGGTGGCGGCACGATCGAAGTGAAAGTGCCGGATATTGGCGACTACACCGACGTGCCTGTGATCGAGATCAGCGTGAAGGTGGGCGACAAGGTGGAAGCCGAGCAGTCGCTGATCACGCTCGAGTCCGACAAGGCGACGATGGATGTGCCGTCGCCGGCTGCCGGCACGGTCAAGGACATCCGCGTGAAGGTGGGCGATGCCGTGTCGGAAGGCACGCTGATCGTCGTGCTGGAGGGTGCTGGCGGTGCTGCCGCTGCGCCGGCACCTGCGCAAGCCCCGGTACCGGCACCCACAGCCGCACCGGCTGCCGCTGCACCGAGCCCGGCCCCTGCGGCCGCCCCCGCGGCTGCTCCGGCCGCAGCGCCTGCTACGTACACCGCCGACACCGTCGGTACGGTCGGCAAGGCGGCCCACGCCAGCCCCTCGGTGCGCAAGTACGCGCGTGAGCTGGGCGTCAATGTGAATCTCGTGGGCGGCACGGGCCCGAAGAACCGCATCACGCAGGAAGACGTGCAGCGCTACGTCAAGGGCGTGATGAGCGGCCAAGCCGCGGCGCCGGGCAAGGCTGCCGCCGGTGCACCGGCTGGCGGCGGCGAGCTGAACCTGCTGCCGTGGCCGAAGGTGGACTTCACCAAGTTCGGCCCGGTCGATCCGAAGCCGCTGTCGCGCATCAAGAAGATTTCGGGTGCGAACCTGCACCGCAATTGGGTCATGATCCCGCACGTCACGAACAATGACGAAGCGGACATCACCGAGCTGGAAGCCTTCCGCGTGCAGATGAACAAGGACCACGAAAAGGCCGGCGTGAAATTCACGATGCTGGCGTTCGTGATCAAGGCAGTCGTGGGTGCGCTGAAGAAGTTCCCGACCTTCAACGCGAGCCTGGACGGCGACAACCTGGTCTTCAAGCAGTATTTCCACATCGGCTTTGCGGCTGATACGCCCAACGGGCTGGTGGTGCCGGTGATCCGCGATGCGGACAAGAAGGGGCTGATCGACATCGCCAAGGAAATGGCGGACCTCTCGAAGGCTGCGCGCGAAGGGAAACTCAAGCCGGACCAGATGCAGGGCGGCTGCTTCTCGATCTCGTCGCTGGGCGGTATTGGCGGCACGCATTTCACGCCGATCATCAACGCACCGGAAGTGGCCATCCTCGGCCTGTCGCGCGGTTATCAGAAGCCGGTGTGGGATGGCAAGCAGTTCGTGCCGCGCCTGACGCTGCCGCTGTCGCTGTCGTACGATCACCGCGTGATCGACGGCGCCGAGGCTGCGCGCTTCAACGCGTATCTGGCCAGCGTGCTGGCGGACTTCCGCCGCGTCAGCCTGTAAGCCCACGCGGGCGCGGCACGCATTTGGCTTCGGGCCTGTGCGTGCCGGCCCGGTTGGGTTTGCAGCGGTCGGCGGACTGGTCAGTGGACTGATGGCGAGGACGACATGACGACGTGCGTGGTGGTCAAGAAAGACGGCGAAGTGGCGATTGCGGCCGATTCGCTGGTGACGTTCGGCGATACGCGCCTGGCGCGCGGTTACGAGCAGAACCAGAAGATCTTCCAGGTGGGCGATTCGCTGATCGCGCTGGCGGGCACGACGGCCCACTTTCCGGTCATGCGGAGCCTGCTGGCGGGGCTGGCCGATGAATGCCGCCTCGGCACGCGCGATGACGTCTTCCGGACCTTTCTGAAGGTGCACGAAAAGCTCAAAGACGAGTATTTCGTCAACACCAAGGAAGACGACGATGACCCTTACGAGTCGTCGCAGATCACCTGCCTGATCGCCAACGCCACCGGCATCTACGGCGTCTATTCGTATCGCGAGGTGTTTTCGTTCGATCGCTTCTGGGGCATCGGCTCCGGGCGCAATTTTGCGCTGGGGGCCATGTCGGCGGTGTACGACATGCCGGGCAAGTCGGCGGCGGACGTTGCCCAGGTGGGCGTATCCGCAGGCGTGGAGTTCGACAAGAGTTCGGGCGGCCCGATCGAAGTGCACACAGTCCGTCTGCAGGATTGAAAAGCGTCAGCGGGCCCGGGCGATGCCGGGTGCCGACGACAAGAACAAGGAGTCAGGAATGAGCGTGGTGGAAATCAAGGTGCCGGACATCGGCGACTACAAGGACGTGGACGTCATTGAAGTGATGGTGAAGGCGGGCGATGCCGTCACCGTCGATCAGGCGCTGATCACGCTGGAAACCGACAAGGCCACCATGGACGTGCCGTCGGATGTGGCTGGCAAGATCGTCGAAGTCAAGATCAAGGTGGGTGATAAGGTCAGCCAAGGCACGGTGATTGCCACGGCGGAAGCGGGCGCGGCGGCGGCTCCGGCGCCTGCGCAAGCACCGGCTCCGGCCGCAACGCCCGCTGCTGCGCCGGCCGCATCGGCCCCCGCACCGCAAGCGAGCAAGCATGCCGGCGGCGCTGATATCGAATGCGAGATGCTCGTCCTTGGCTCGGGCCCCGGCGGTTATTCGGCCGCCTTCCGCAGCGCGGATCTCGGCATGAGCACTGTGCTGGTGGAGCGCTTCTCCACGCTGGGCGGCGTTTGCCTGAACGTGGGCTGTATCCCGTCAAAGGCGCTGCTGCACACCGCGGCTGTCATGGAGGAAGTCAAGGCCATGGCCGCACACGGCATTGTCTACAGCGAACCCACGGTTGATATCAACCAGCTGCGCAAGCACAAGGAGTCCGTGATCGGCAAGCTGACCGGCGGGCTGGCCGGCATGGCCAAGGCACGCAAGGTGCAGGTCGTGCGTGGCGTCGGTGCGTTCCTGGACCCGAACCACCTCGAAGTGCAGCTGACGGACGGCGACGGCAAGGCAACGACGGGCGAGAAGAAAGTCATCCGTTTTGCCAAGGCGATCATCGCTGCAGGCAGCGAAGCCGTGAAGCTGCCGTTCATTCCGGAAGATCCGCGCATCGTCGATTCGACCGGCGCGCTGGAACTGCGCGAAGTGCCGGCCAAGATGCTGGTCATCGGCGGCGGCATCATCGGGCTGGAAATGGCCACGGTGTATAGCACGCTCGGCGCCCGGATCGACGTGGTGGAAATGCTCGACGGCCTGATGCAGGGCGCTGACCGCGACCTCGTCAAGGTGTGGGACAAGATGAACAAGGGCCGCTTCGACAAGGTCATGCTCAAGACCAAGACGGTCGGGGTGGAAGCCAAGCCGGACGGTATCTACGTCAAGTTCGAGGGCGAAGCCGCACCAGCGGAGCCGCAACGCTATGACATGGTGCTGGTGGCAGTGGGCCGCGCGCCGAATGGCAAGCGCATCGGCGCAGAAAAGGCCGGCGTGGCCGTGACGGACCGTGGCTTCATCGACGTGGACAAGCAGCAGCGCACGAATGTGCCGCACATTTTCGCGATCGGCGACATCGTCGGGCAGCCGATGCTGGCACACAAGGCCGTGCACGAAGGCCATGTGGCGGCGGAAGCCGCGCACGGCGAGAAGGCATACTTCGACGCCAAGCAGATTCCGTCGGTCGCCTATACCGATCCAGAAGTGGCTTGGGCAGGGCTGACCGAAGAGCAATGCAAGGCGCAGGGCATCAAGTACGGCAAGGGCGTGTTCCCTTGGGCGGCTTCGGGCCGGGCCATTGCCAACGGCCGGGATGAGGGTTTCACCAAGCTGATCTTCGACGAGGAAACCCACCGCATCATCGGGGGCGGCATTGTTGGCACGCACGCGGGTGACCTCATCGGCGAGGTTTGCCTGGCCATCGAGATGGGCGCGGACGCCGTGGATATCGGCAAGACCATCCACCCGCACCCGACGCTGGGTGAGTCGGTGGGCATGGCTGCTGAAATCTACGAAGGCGTTTGCACGGACGTGCCGCCCGCTCGCAAGCGTTGAACTGCAATTAACTGCCAGATTGCGGGGGGCACTTCAAAATTTGGCTGGCAAAAAAAGGGCCGCACGGTTGAGCGGCCCTTTTCTTTGGAGTGGCGCGCGGGGAGTCAGTGCCGAGGCTGGGCTCGGCGCCGATACCGGCGAAGCAGGCGCACCGCCGCGGTCAGCCGGCGCCACATCTGTTGTATCAGTCCGTGTCTCCGCATGCGCCAGATGGCGATTCGAACCCGAACGGCTTGCCAGGTCGGCGTTGCTTGCAGGGCGGCAATCATGCGCTGCTTCCATGCCAGGAAGGCCAACTCCAAGCGGGCGTACCAGGCGATTGTGTGCAGCTGAGGGCGCACAGCGGAATAAATGCGCACGCCGAGGCCGGTACTGACAATTTTCGCTGCAACGAGAACGAACGTCCCTGCGATGACATGGCCTCGCGCCAGCACGTAGACGGCGGCGAGCTTGAAGGGCAGCAAGGCCAACATCGGCAGGGCGAAAGCGCAGAGCGCCTCGATGGGTTCCAACTGGGCCAACTTCCGCTCCGCTGCGCCGACCCACGGGTGCGCTGCCAAACGGGCGGTTGCCCGCTGCATGGCCTTCCAGATCCACTCTTCTAACAGCAGGATAAGCGCCGCCCCGACGATCAGACTGCGCTTGGCCAGAGATTCGCGAGACATTGGGATGGAAAAAAGAAACGGTGGGCCGCAATACAGAATGGAGCGCCGCCCGCTTGCAAAGTTCGCAATTTGAAGGCGCGGCACGTTTCGGGCGCACACAAAAAAACCCGGCCGAAGCCGGGCTAAAGGTACCCACTGATCACCACTGAGGACAGGTTTCGGTAGCGGGACCGAGGAGACAATCTGACGGACACGGTGGAATGGACCGCGGGGCGTGCGTTTCGGTTCCGCGCAAATGCGCGCAAACGACCTGTTTGGAGGAGTGGCTCGACGGCCAAAACAAAACGGGCCTCCCGAAAGAGGCCCGCTTCAACAACCAGAAAACTGAAGCAGCTTAGCGCTTAGGCAGCGGTCGTCGTCGACTTCTTGCCGGTGGCAGCGCGCGCTTGAGCCGAAGCCTGAGCGGTTGCCTTGCTGGCGGCATTGGCAGCAGCGTGGAAGTTGCTTTCAGCCAGTTCCACAGCTTGCTTGGTGGCCTTCTGCACCGAATCGTAGGCGTTGTTGGCGGCCGACAGAGCCGATTTCACCAGGGCAACTGCCGATTCCGAACCAGCCGGAGCGTTCTTCGACACGTTGTCGACCAGCGCTTGCAGCTTGCGGCTGTTTTCAGCGATTTGCACTTCAGCAGCCTTGCTGAATTCGGTTTGCGTGTCCGAAGCGATTTCGTACAGGTGGCGGCTGTAAGCGAGAACCTTTTCAGCCAGCGGCTGCACAGCGGCGGTTTGCACCGACAGCAGCTCTTGTGCGTCCTTGGCGGTCAGCGCTTTCTTGGCGTGTTCGACGTTCTCGGCCAGGGTCGCCTTGACGACTTGCAGGTTCAGTTCGACCAGCTTTTCGACGCCTTCAAAAGCCTTGTTGGTCAGACCGAAGAACGTTTCCAGGTTGGCCTTGTGCGCCGCAGCGATCTGTTCCTGAGTCAGCATGTTGTCTCTCCAAATACAAAGGTGGGTCGGGGAATCAAAATGAAAATTTAGATCGCCCAGATGTACAAAGCATGACGGTCAGCGTCGGGCCTTCCAGGCGACATCGCGATGAATTCGGGATGGTGCATCGCAACAATTTCATTGTTGTTGAATGGCAAATCAGTGTCAAGCGTTCTTTGTGCATCGCACAAAAATCAGAATTCCCTGATTTTTCGTGCACAGGAATTGCGTGATCAACCGTTTGGCGTAATTTTTTGTGGCAGAAAAATGCGCGCTCTTGGTGCGCGAGGGGTGCCGTCGACCACTTTCGGCCGTAATTCCGTCTCAAAAAAACACACGAGTGCAGCCTAGGTTAGGATGCGCCCGGGTGCCATTTTCGTTGCGTTGCGATTTGTTATTCACATGCGGGCGTTTTACACCGACCATTTTGTCTTGCCATTGCCGCCGGGGCATCGTTTCCCAATGCGCAAGTACAGCGACCTGCGGGCGCGGGTCCTGGCAGACGTCCCGGGGCTGTCAATGCACGAGGCGCCGCGGGCAGATGATGACGCGTTGCTGCTGGCGCACACGACTGAATATGTTGATGCGGTCACCGCCGGTCGGCTTGATCCGGCGCGCCAGCGCGAAATCGGCTTTCCTTGGTCACCGGAAATGGTGGAGCGCAGCCGTCGTTCGGCCGGCGCCACGATGGCCGCATGTGATGCAGCGCTGGCCGATGGCATTGCCGTCAATCTTGCGGGCGGCACGCACCATGCCTATGCAGATAAGGGCGGCGGTTTTTGTGTATTCAACGACGCAGCCATCGCTTCCCGCTGGATCCAGCGGCAAGCCGGCAGGACGCCGGGGGATTTTCCGGTCGCAATCGTCGATCTAGACGTACATCAGGGCAATGGCACGGCGTCCATCCTGCGCGATGACGCCACGGTTTTCACCTTGTCGCTGCACGGCGAAAAAAACTATCCGTTCCGCAAGGAGGCGTCAGACCTGGATGTCGGTCTGCATGATGGCTGCGGCGACGAAGACTATTTGCAAGCGCTGACCGGCGCACTCGACATCCTGGCCGGGCGCTTCAAGCCGCAGTTGATCATCTATCTGGCAGGTGCGGATCCGCACGAGGGCGATCGGCTCGGCCGGCTCAAACTGACGCTGCAGGGCTTGGCCCGGCGCGATCAGGAAGTCTTCGATTTCGCGTATCAACGGCGCATACCGGTTGCCGTTACCATGGCGGGCGGCTACGGCAACAATATCGACGATACCGTGGCCGTCCACGCGCAGACCATCGCCCTGGCTGCCCGCCACGCACAGCGCTGGGCGGCACGCGACGAGGGCGCTGGCGCATCGACCTCTCTTCCGCTTTCCGCATGACCCAAGTGTCTTCCGTCGCGCCCGGCTCCGCGCGCGACTCCCTGTTTGTCGTTGCCATGCCGTGGCTGTTCGTGCTGATCTGGAGCACGGGCTTTATCGTGGCCAAGTACGGAATGCCGTACGCGGAGCCGATCACGTTCCTGTTCTTGCGGTTCGTGGGCGTGCTGGTGTGCCTGCTGCCCCTGGTCTGGGTTGCGCGCGTACCGTTGCCGCGCCGCGCCGGCACGGGCGACACCGACTGGGCGGCCGTCGGCCACATCGCGGTGGCCGGTTTGTTGATGCAATGGGGCTATCTGGCGGGCGTCTGGGCAGCGGTCAAGCTCGGCATGCCGGCTGGGATGACCGCGCTGATCGTCGGCATGCAGCCGATTCTGACTGCGCTGTATGTATCAATGCGCGGCGAGCGTGTGTCGAATCGCCAATGGTTGGGGTTGCTTTGCGGCATCGCCGGCGTGGGGCTGGTGGTGGCGAACAAGCTGCACCTGGCAGGCGTCGGCGTGACGACGCTTGCGCTGTGCGTGGGTGCGTTGCTGTCGATCACCGTCGGCACGCTATATCAAAAACGCCATTGCCCGGTGTTCGACCTGCGGATGGGTGCGTGTATCCAGTTCGGGGCGTCGGCGCTACTGTGTCTCCCGTTCATGTTCCTGTTTGAAACGCGCGAGGTGCATTGGACGCTGCCGATGATCGGCTCGCTGGTGTGGTCGGTGCTGGCACTGTCGATCGGCGCGATCTCGCTGCTGTTTGTGCTGATCCGCAAGGGCGCGGCCACCAAGGTGACGTCGCTTCTGTATCTCACGCCGCCCACGACCGCCGTGATGGCCTGGGCGCTGTTCGGTGAACGCTTTCCACCGCTGGCAGCGCTCGGCATGGTCATCGCCGCGTGCGGTGTGGCGCTCGTCATCCGCAAGTGACCGGGTTGGAGCGGCTGGCGTATCCTGATCACTTTCCACTGCGACCCGCTTGCCGCCTATGAGCACGCCCCGTCAGACGCGCGACGACTACCGCCACTTCCACACCATCACCACGCGCTGGATGGACAACGACGTCTACGGCCACGTCAACAACGTCGTCTATTACAGCTACTTCGACACCGTGGTGAACGCCTATTTGATCGAGCAGGGCGTGCTGAACCCCGAGCACAGCGACACCATCGGCCTCGTCATCGAGACGCAATGCAACTATTTCGCGCCATTGTCGTTTCCGGACCCCGTGGTGGCAGGACTGCGTGTTGCGCGCCTGGGCAACACAAGCGTGCGTTATGAGGTGGGTCTGTTCCGCGGCGACACGGAAGAAGCGGCCGCGCAGGGCCATTTCGTGCACGTCTACGTCGACCGCGAAACGCGCCGGCCGGTGCCGCTGCCCGATGCGTTGCGCGCCGTGCTGGAGCCGCTGGCGTCCAATATCACCGTTTGAATTTGTACGCATTGCCATGACCGACCGACGCCCCACCTCCGCAGAAGTCGAGCTCGTCGATCAGGCAATCACTTCGCGCCGTTCCGTACGCGCGTTCCTGCCGACGCCGGTCGCTCGTGAAGACATCGAAGCGATTCTGGATGTCGCACGCCGTGCGCCGTCAGGCAGCAACACGCAGCCGTGGAAAGTCTATGTGCTGACGGGTGAATCGAAAGCACGCTTGTCCGAATCGGTGTTGGCGGCGTACGACCACCCGGAGGCGGACACGGTGCATCGCGAGGAGTATCCGTACTACCCCCGCACATGGATCGATCCGTACCAGAGCCGCCGCCGCAAGGTCGGCTGGGATCTTTACGGCCTGCTGGGCATCGGCCGCACCGACAAGGAGCGCATGCACGCACAGCATGCGCGCAACTTCCGATTCTTCGATGCGCCGGTCGGCATCATCTTCACAATCGACCGCGTGATGGAGCAGGGCAGCTGGCTTGATTACGGCATGTTTTTGGAAGCGGTGATGGTGGCAGCGCGTGCTCGCGGCATCGATACGTGTCCACAGGCCGCTTTCACGCAGTTCCATCGGATCATCGCCGAGCATCTGCGGCTGACCGATGACGAAATGCTCGTCTGCGGCATGTCGATGGGTTATGCGAATCGTGCTGCCATCGAAAATACGCTCGTCACCGAGCGCGCACCTGTCTCCGAGTTCACTCGCTTCCTGGATTGATGTCGTCATCGTGCCGGAGCCCGCGCGCTACGGCGCACATATTCGTGCAAAGCGAGAAATGGCGGCGAAAAGTCATCGAATTATGTCAACAGATACTGCGCATCCGTCGTTAGACTTCCATCTGTGACTCGGCGTATGACGCGCACGTGTTGTTAGGAACTGTTGGCTTCGGTTGTAAACCGTGATTGTCGGCAAGCGCCACGGAACTCACGGGAACTTCCGGAATCCGTTGATGATTCCTCCCTGAGCGTTATGTGCGCTTTGCGCAACTTTCTTCGCCATTGCAGTTCTGCGTGAGCAGACAATTGCGTCGAATTGATGACCGAATGATAAGGCTCCACAGGTCAAACTTTAAGGCCGTGAGCTAAGTCCTTCATCTTGCTAAGAATTTTGTTTTTGCCTACACTTGCGCCATCTCACGCGCGGGTGATCGAACCATGTCACGGTCTGTTTCCTCATTTTTTCGACGTCTCGGCTTTGTTTCGCTGATGACGGTCGCGCTCGCTGCTGCCTCAGTCGCTACAGTGGCCAACGCTGCCACGGCCGATAAAAAACCCGCCGCCAGCAAGAAAGCCAAATCCAAAGGCAAGACCGTTGCTAATCGCAAGGCCAGCGCCAATGTCGCGGCTGCGAATGGTGATGAAGTCGTCTCCAGCAAAGTCCGCAAGGTCGTCACAGTGAAGGGCAAGCGCCGCGTGATCATGGTTGAGCGCGGTGCTCGTCCGGTGCGCGCCGCGTTTGTGCCGGCATCGCCGACGCTGGGTGAAGCGATGGGCCTGCGTGCGACGCCCGATGCGTTGGCGCTGCGTTCCTCCGTCGCCCTGGTAATGGACCAGAACAACGGCGAAGTGCTGTTCCAGAAGAATTCGTCGGCCGTGCTGCCGATCGCCTCGATCACCAAGCTGATGACTGCACTGGTCGTGACCGATGCCCATCAGCCGATGGACGAGCTGCTTGAAATTACCGATGAAGATCGCGACTACGAGCGCAACACGGGCTCGCGCCTGCGTTTCGGCACGATGCTTACCCGCGAAGACCTGCTGCTGCTGGCGCTGATGTCGTCGGAAAACCGTGCGGCTTCTGCACTCGGCCGCAACTATCCGGGCGGTCGTCCGGCATTCGTTGCCGCCATGAACCGCAAGGCACGCGAGCTGGGCATGAACGATACGCACTATGTCGATTCGAACGGCCTGTCGAGCAGCAATGTGTCGAGCGCGCAGGATCTTGCCAAGATCGTGATGGCGGCCTACAAGGTACCGCTCATTCGGCAATTCACGACCACTCCTGAACATACGGTCAGCGCCAACGGGCGCACGCTCCACTACGTCAACACCAACCGTCTGGTGCGCGGCGGAGAGTGGGATATCGGCCTTCAAAAGACCGGCTTCATCAACGAGGCAGGCCGCTGCCTGGTGATGCAGGCCAACGTGCATGGCCGCAACGTCGTG
Organism: Ralstonia pickettii; assembly: GCF_030582395.1. NCBI lineage: Bacteria > Pseudomonadati > Pseudomonadota > Betaproteobacteria > Burkholderiales > Burkholderiaceae > Ralstonia > Ralstonia pickettii. Next base: position 1,735,552 of record NZ_CP104381.1, on the reverse strand, counting down.
ATGGTGTTCCTGGATTCGGCCGGCAACCTCACGCGTTTTGCAGACGCCACGCGCGTACGCAATTGGCTGGAGCGCAATCCGCACATCGAGCCGGCCACGCAGGCGGCAGCGCCGTTGCGGAATGTGCCGGTGTCCACGCAGCCGGCAACCGTGCTGGCGTCGGACCAGCACGGCGCTTGAGCCGGGGCATCGCCCAACAAAAAAGCGCGTCATCGAACGCGCTTTTTTGTTGGTCAACGCCAGCGGCTTACTCTGCGCGCACCGTATCGTCGTCGTGCGTGTAGCCCATCCCTTTGGAGATTTGCAGCGCAGTGTCTTTGAGGTTGTCGAGCCAGCTGTCCTGCAACCGGTCTGCCGGTGCCGATAGCGACAAGCCCGCGACCAGACGCCGCGAATCATCATAGATGCCGGCAGCGATACAGCGCACGCCGAGTTCCAGTTCTTCGTTGTCACGCGCGTAGCCGTTGGTGCGCACCCAGTTGAGTTCGCGTTCAAGCTTGGGCAAATCCGTGATGGAGGTGCGGGTGTGGCCAGACAAGCCCGTGCGAGTCGCATAGGCGCGCACACGGCCCAGTTCGTCAGCAGCCAGGAACAGCTTGCCAACCGAAGTCAGATGCAGCGGCGCGCGGCCACCAATGGCGCGCACGACTTGCATACCGGAGCGCTCGGAATAGGCGCGCTCGATGTAGACGATCTCGTCGCCCTGACGCACCGAGAGGTTGACGGTCTGGCCCGTCAGGCGGTGCAGGGCGCGCATCGGCGCCAGCGCCGCTTCTCGTACCGACAGGCGCGCCTTGACGAGGTTGCCCAGTTCCAGCAAACGCATGCCGAGACGGTAGCTGCCCGGGTCGGAGCGATCGACGAAGCGGCAAGCCACCATGTCGTTCAGGATGCGATGCGCGGTGGACGGGTGCAGGCCGGTGCTGGCCGACAGCGCCTTCAGGCTGACCGGATCGGCGTGATCGGCAAGCGCGTCTAGCAGCATCATCATGCGTTCGATGACCTGGATAGACGTCTTGCCGGGGTCCTTGTCTGCTTCTGCCATGGGTGCAGTGGGTTGCGGATGCGATGCAAAATTCTATCCCACGATGTGAAAATGCGCACCCTCCCGAAGCATGATTCCGGGTATTTTCGAGGGCTTTCTCGGTCGGCCAGCGACTGTGCTTGGCGCCACCTCGTGAAGCGCACTCACCACCGGCATGAAGAAGTTCTGTGCCCGTAGACCCGTGCCACGCGCGGTGTCAGGCGCATAATGGCGGCTCCCGCAGAACACACGAGACTCCCATGCGCGTAGGTTTGTTCGTCACTTGCCTCATTGATCTGATGCGGCCCGAGATCGGGTTTTCGGTGCTCAAGCTGCTGGAAAAGGCCGGTTACGACGTCGTGGTGCCCCCCGCGCAGACCTGCTGCGGGCAGCCCGCCTACAACTCTGGGGATCGCCCCCTGGCCCGTGACTTGGCCGAGAAAACGCTCAAGGAATTCGAGCAGTTCGACTACGTTGTCATTCCGTCCGGGTCGTGCGGCGGCATGATCCGCAAGGGCTACGCCGATTTGTTTCGCGATGATCCGGAGCTGGCGGGTCGATATGAGCGCCTTGCGCCGCGTGTGTACGAACTGACCGATTTTCTCGTCAACGTGGCACGCATCGAAGCGCTCGACTCGGAGTTTCACGGCCACGTGACGTACCACGATTCGTGCTCTGGTCTGCGCGAGCTTGGCGTGAAAGCGCAGCCGCGCGAGTTGCTCCGCAAACTTCCGGGCGTGCAACTGACCGAGATGCCTGCATGCGAGGCTTGCTGCGGTTTCGGCGGCACGTTCTCGATCAAGTACGGCGATATCTCCACCGCGATTGCGGATGAGAAATGCGCCAACATCAAGGCCAGCGGCGCCGATGCGGTGGTGCTCGGCGACGTGGGCTGCATGCTCAACATCGAAGGCCGGCTGCGCCGTACGGGTGACACGCACACGCGCGTGCTGCACATCGCGCAAGTCCTCGCCGGCGACGCGTAAATCGCAACGCCACGAACACGACGGAGACGCAATCGCATGCAAGTCCGCAGCATGGAATTCAAGGCGCGCGCGGGGCAGAAGCTCGCCGACAAGCGCCTGCAGCAGAACCTCACGAAGCTTTCGACAAAGTTTGTCACCGCACGCGCGGCGGCCATCCAGGACATCGATTTTCCGGCCACGCGTGAAGCGCTGAAGGAGCGCCGCAACCGCGCGCTGGAAAACCTCGACATGTGGCTTGCCACGTTCGAGGCGGAAGCGACGCGCCGTGGTGCCAAGGTGCTGTTTGCCGAAACCACGGCCGATGCCGCGCGCCTGGTCGCCGAGATCGCCCGCAAGCACGACGTCAAGAAGGTCATCAAGAGCAAGTCGATGGTGACCGAAGAAATGCGCCTCAATCAGGTGCTCGGCGAGATGGGGGTGCAGAGCATCGAGACCGATCTGGGCGAGTACATCCTGCAGATCAACGACAGCGAGCCGCCGTCGCACATCATTGCGCCGGTGGTGCACAAGGATAAGGAGGAGATCGCCGATCTCTTCGCAAAGACGCACAACAAGCCGCGGCTGTCCGATATTCCGGAGATGACGCGCGAGGCGCGGGAAGTGCTGCGGCCGGAGTTCCTGTCCGCCGACATGGGGGTCACGGGCGGCAACTTCATCATTGCCGAGACGGGCTCCGTGGCGATCGTCACCAATGAGGGCAACGAGGGCATGTGCACGATCATGCCGCGCGTGCACGTTGCCGTGACGGGCATCGAGAAGGTGCTGCCGACGCTGGAGGATCTGGCGACCGTCATGCGCTTGCTGCCGCGCTCCGCCACGGGGCAGGCGATCTCGAATTATTTCTCGCTCCTCACAGGCCCGCGCGCGCCCGGCGAGAAGGACGGCCCGGAGCATATGTACTTCGTCATCGTCGACGGCGGCCGCAGCGGCCTGATCGGCGGCGAATTCCAGGAGATGCTTCGCTGCATTCGATGCGGCGCCTGCATGAACCATTGCCCGGTCTATCAGAAGATCGGCGGCCACGCGTACGGCTGGGTGTATCCGGGCCCGATGGGCAGCGTGCTGACGCCGAGCTACGTTGGGCTGTCGAACGCGCTGGACCTGCCGCAAGCGGCGACGCTGTGCGGTGAATGCAATCGCGTGTGTCCTGCGTCGATCCCGTTGTCGGACCTGCTGCGTACGCTGCGCGAAAAACAGATGGAGCGCGAACTTCGCCCGCAGGCGGAACGCTTTGGCTTGCGCGTGTGGGGCTTCATGGCAAAGCGACCGGCGTTGTACTCCGCCAGCACCTGGATGGCAGCGCGCATGCTGCGCTGGATGGGCGGTGACAAGAAGCTGATCCACTCGCTGCCGGTCGGCAAGGGGTGGACCGACACACGCGACATGCCGGCCCCCGCAGGCAAAACATTCCGTGAGCTGTACCGTGAAAAGAAGGCCCGAGCATGACCTCCGCTGATTCTCTCCAAACGCTGCGCGACGCGCTCGATCGACACGCAAAGTCGGCCGATTTGCCGCACCTGCTCAAGCAGTGGCGCGACGATGCCGTTCTCGCGCCGTTGGCGGTCTTGCCTCCGGCGTACGATCAGGTGCGGCGTTCTTTGCTGCAGCGGCTGGATATGGCGGTGTCGTTTGGCGAGGAAAGCTGCTCTTTCTCGCCGTCGTCGTTGCTGGCCGAAATGCGGTTGTGGACGGACAAGGCCGAGGCCAAGTTCGCCCGCATGTAATTGGGAGGCGGCATGGAACGCGGGATGCGTGCTAGTGTCTGAGAGCCTATTCCCGAGTCATCCAATGCCATGAACCAGACCGCCCGCGAAATCATGCTGTACGACGCCCAGAAGAAGAGTTCTGGCGTGGCTTATCTGTGGTGGTTTTTGCTGGGCTTCCTTGGGGCGCATCGCTTCTACCTGAAGCGGCCAGGCAGCGGCATCGCGCAGGCCATCGCCAACATTGGCGGCACATGGCTCGCATTTCGTGACATGGGCAACACTGCAGGTTGGGTGCTAGCGGTTATCGGCGGACTGTGGGTGCTGGTGGACGTGTTCCTGATTCCCGGAATGGTCCGGGCCAATAACACGGCGCTAGCCGAGCAGCTTTCGACCACGCCCTGAAAGGAATCGACCTCATGAACAAAACCACTTGGTGGAAGCGCGCCGCACTCTGGACGGCTGGTTTGGTTTGCGCCGCCGGCGCGTTGGCAGGCTGCACGACTTCGCGCGATCAATACCGCGAGAGTTCCAACATCAGTGCTTACGGCGTCGTCGATGTCGGGGTCGAGCGCACGTCGCGCTGATCATTCCGTGGACAGCGGCACCACGTCTTCAAATCGCCGCCACTCGCCGTTGACGAGCAGTTCCAGCGGCTGGAAGTGCGCCTTATAGGCCATCTTTCGGCTCTGTTCGATCCAGTAGCCGAGATAGACGTAGGGAAGATCCAGCGCCTGCGCCTGGGCGATCTGCCAAAGAACGTTGTACGTCCCGTAACTCGCCTTTTGCTCGATCGGATCGTAGAACGTGTAGACGGACGACAGCCCGTCTTCGAGCACGTCGATCATGCTGACCATGCGCAGCTTGCCCGCCGATGGCGATTCGGGCGGCTCGCGAAACTCCACCAAACGCGAATTTACGCGGCTCTGCAGCAGGAACTGCTCGTATTGATCGCGGCTGTCGTGATCCATGCCGCCGCCCGCATGGCGGACCGACTGATACAGCAGGTAGAGCTGATAGTGCTCTTCGACATAGGTAAGCGGTGCAACCAGAGCCTCAAGGGCTTGATGCCGCTCGGCGGCGCGGCGCTGTGCCCGCGACGGCGCGTATTGATCGACGACGACGCGGCATGGCGTGCATGCATGGCAGTCGTCGCAATGAGGGCGGTAGGTGAAGATGCCGCTGCGCCGGAAGCCGGCGCGCACAAGCTTCGAATAGACATCGGCATTGATCAGATGCGCCGGCGTAGCGACCTGCGAGCGCGCCAAGCGGCCATCCAGATAGCTGCACGCGTAGGGCGCGGTTGCATAGAACTGCAATGCTGAGAGGGGAAGTTCCTTAAGCTTGCTCATTGCGCACGGTCCACCGGCGGAGCACCGATTTGTCGAAGTGCCAAGGCACGATGGCCGGCGCGTTGGCCGCTTCCCGCACATGTGCAAGAAACGCCGCGCGCGGCACTGGGGCGCCGCCCAGCGACGCAAGATGCTCGGTCTCCTGCTGGCAGTCTATCATCGCGACGCCCTGACCGCCGAGGAAGGCGCAGAGCGCCGCCAGCGCGATTTTGGAAGCGTCGGTGCGATGCGCAAACATCGACTCGCCATAGAACATGCGGCCGAGCGCCACGCCGTACAAGCCGCCCACGCGTTGCCCCGCGTACCAGGTCTCAACGCTGTGTGCATAGCCGCGGCGGTGCAGGGATGTGTACGCCTGAATAACGTCTTCGGTGATCCACGTGCCGTGCTGGCCGGGGCGGGCTGTGGTGGCACACGCCACCATCGTTTCTCGGAATCCGTGGTCGATGCGGATTTCCCAGGCGGGGTCGTCAAGCACGCGGCGCAGCGTTTTGCGAAATGTCGTCGATACGCGAAAGTCTTCGGGGCGAAGCACCATGCGCGGGTCGGTGCTCCACCACAGCACCGGCTGGCCCTGGGCGTACCACGGGAAAATACCTTGCCGATACGCAATCAGCAGCCGTTGCGGCGATAGCTCGGCGCTTGCGGCCAGCAGCCCAGGCGCTTCAGACTCCGGCCCCAGCGCACGATCGACCGGCGGGAAGGGATCATGCGGATCCAGCCAGGCGATCATGATGCAGACAACGTGGGGTGGGCGTTACGGCGTCGTGGCCGGCGTGTCTATCGCGGCGGAGCGCATCGGCTTGTAGATGTCGAGCGTATGGAGGCGAAAGCTGCCGTCGGCAAGCTTGCCAGCCGCGCGGTCTGCGAAGAAACAGCGCAGCGTGTGGATCACAGTCGGGAAGGCGAGATCATCCCAAGGTATGTCGGCCTCATTGAAGAGTGCGACTTCCAGGCTTTCTTCGCCCGGCGCGAAATCCAGATCGTTCAACTTGGCCAGATAGAACAGATGCACCTGATGCACGTGCGGCACGTTGAGCACCGAATACAGTTCGCCGATTTCAACATTGGCGCCGGCTTCTTCCACGGTTTCCCGGTTGGCGGCCTGGGCGGTCGTCTCCCCGATTTCCATGAAGCCGGCGGGCAGGGTCCAGAAGCCGTAGCGCGGCTCAATCGCGCGCTTGCAGAGGAGGACCTGGTCGTTCCAAACGGGCACGGTGCCGACCACGTTGCGCGGATTCACATAGTGAATCGTATTGCAGTGGTCGCAAACGTCGCGCAGTCGGTTGTCGCCGGCAGGAATGCGCGAGACGACTGACTGGCCGCAGTTGGAACAGAATTTCATGGGGAATCGTCGCGGGTGGAATGCCTCAGTGTATCACCGCGGCGATACGGTCCCGCGTGGCTCCGGCGGGGCACACGTATCGACTGAGTTGCACGCAAAGCGACGGGTGGAAACGTAGAAAAGCAAAAAGCCCGCTGTGTGCGGGCTTCATGATTCGGCTCAGGTCTTGGAGCGAGCCGTTCTACTTTGGCTGGTTGCGGGGGCAGGATTTGAACCTGCGACCTTCGGGTTATGAGCCCGACGAGCTGCCAGACTGCTCCACCCCGCGTCCGTAGAAACGCATTCGACTTTCTGGCTGGTTGCGGGGGCAGGATTTGAACCTGCGACCTTCGGGTTATGAGCCCGACGAGCTGCCAGACTGCTCCACCCCGCGTCCGTCGAATAAAAGAGTATAGCGAGACTTGTGCGGCGACGCAACACCTTTCTCGAGTGGCATGCATGTTGACGGTGCGTGCTGTCCCTCTAGCGAGCTCGCGAATCCCCGCGCAGACTCATGATTGGACACGTCGTGCGCCGCTACGTTCGAAAGCGGCTCACACGATGCATCGCTGCGTGCCGTTTACAATGCCGCCTTTCGCGTTCTACTCTTGATTCCGATCGTGCTCAACGCCCTGTACCCGCTTGCCCGCCCGCTGCTGTTTTCGATGGACCCAGAAGACGCACATCACTTCACGCTGAATCAGCTCAAGCGAGCCCACGCGATGGGGCTTTCGGGCTGTATCGGTGGGCGGGTAGCAGCGCAACCGCGCACGGTGATGGGCGTGAAGTTTCCCAATCCGGTTGGGCTGGCTGCCGGCTTGGACAAGGACGGTGCGTATATCGATGCCCTCGGCGCCCTCGGCTTCGGCTTCATTGAGGTCGGCACGGTCACACCGCGTGCGCAGCCGGGCAATCCGCGCCCGCGCATGTTCCGCTTGCCGGCGGCCAATGCGCTGATCAACCGCATGGGTTTCAACAACGGCGGTGTCGATGCGTTCATCAACAATGTGAAGGCATCGAAGTGGAGGGAGGGGGGCGGCGTGCTGGGACTTAACATCGGCAAGAACGCCGACACGCCCATCGAGCGTGCTGTCGACGATTACCTGCATTGCCTGGAGCGCGTGTATCCGCATGCAAGCTATGTGACGGTCAACATTTCGTCGCCGAACACGAAGAACCTGCGTCAACTGCAAGGCGCGAGCGAACTGGACAGTCTGCTTGGGACGCTACGCGGGGCACAGCAGCGCCTGGCAGATCAACACAAGCGCTACGTGCCGGTGGCACTCAAGATCGCGCCAGACCTGGACGATGACCAGATTGCCAACGTTGCCGACGCGCTCCTGCGCCATAAGATGGACGGCGTGATTGCGACCAACACGACGATCAGCCGTGAGGCGGTCGTCGGTCTGGCGCATGCGGAAGAGGCGGGTGGCTTGTCGGGCCAGCCGGTGCGGGAGGGCTCGACGCGGGTGATTCGCGCCTTGCATGGTTTGCTGGGCGATGCGGTGCCCATCATTGGCGTGGGCGGCATCCTGGCCGGCGGGCACGCGCGCGAGAAGATCGACGCGGGCGCGCAACTGGTACAGCTTTATACGGGATTGATCTATCGCGGCCCGGCCCTGATTGCCGAATGCGCGCGCGCGTTGGCGCGTTAGAACAAGTGCGGCAGGTGCGCCGCGCCTAGCGGCGGAGCAGGAAGATGACGAACGCGCTGGCGGCCACCACTGCGGCTGCCAGGTCATATGGGCCCGCGTAATCGGCCCAAACCGCCGGGTCGAGGTTTTGCAGGAAGGCCGATTGCGCCCACGGCAGGATCATGCGCGGGATCGCAAACAACAGGGCGGCCACGACCAGCAACACGATCAGTGCGGTCAGCGAGGGCTTGGAGCGGCCCAAGATGCGGAGGGATGAATGGGGCAAAGCTGTCCCCGGTTGGAAGCGTCGAGCAGCTGGGTACGAGTCGCTCAACAAAGTTTGCAATCAAGGTTTGCCCGGCATTTTCCTACAAAGTTCTGTCGGCCGCTGTCCTACTTTCGGCTATGTGCAGCAGAGCATGCATTGCCTGTGGCATGTGCGCCGACTGAGGCGATCGGGAGCCGAAAATATGGCTTCTGCGCCATTTTTTATGCCTTGGCAAGCTTCTTTCGGCCCTGCAAAACGCTTTGGCGCAGTGGCAGTGCACCGTGATGCACTGCGGCAACGAATGGCCGTTTGAGGGGTTGGCGTGACGAAGCCGGGGAGTACAATCCGCCCTCATTGTGCAATGCACGATTTTTTGAGCGGCCACCCCTCTGGCCGATTTCCAAGTTCATGAGTCAAGCTCTAACAGCAACCGGGTCGCCCCAGACCAACGTGAACCTGCGCGCCATGGTGATCGGCGCCGTCGGTGTAGTGTTCGGAGACATCGGCACCAGCCCGCTGTATTCGCTCAAGGAATGCTTCAGCCCCGATCACGGCATTCCGTTCTCCAGTGCCGCGGTGCTCGGCATCATTTCCATGCTGTTCTGGGCGATGGTGATTGTGGTGTCGCTCAAGTACGTGCTGTTCGTCATGCGCGCAGACAACAACGGCGAGGGCGGCATCCTCGCGCTCATGGCACTGTCGCTGCGTACGGCCAATACCGATTCGAAGCGCATGTCGCTGCTGATGATGCTCGGCGTCTTCGGCGCGTGCATGTTTTACGGCGACGCGGTCATCACGCCGGCCATCTCTGTGCTCTCTGCCATGGAGGGCCTCGAGATCGCCGCGCCAGCGCTGTCGCCGTTTGTGCTCCCGATCACGATCGTGATCCTGGTCGCGCTGTTCCTGATCCAGCGCAGCGGCACGTCGGTGGTCGGCAAGTTGTTTGGCCCCGTGATGCTGCTGTGGTTTGCCGCGCTGGCAGCGCTGGGCATGATGAATCTGGTGAAGGCACCGCAAATTATGGTGGCCGTCAACCCGATGTATGCGATCTCGTTCCTGCACGACCACGCGCTGCAAGCGTTCATCGTGCTGGGTTCGGTGTTCCTCGTGTTGACCGGCGCCGAAGCGCTGTACGCCGACATGGGCCATTTTGGCGCGCGTCCCATCCGCTGGGCGTGGTTTTTTATCGTGGCGCCGAGCCTGCTGCTCAACTATTTCGGCCAGGGCGCGATGCTGCTGACCGACCCGAGCACCATCGAAAATCCGTTCTACCGTTCGATGCCGGAAGCGCTGCAACTGCCCATGGTGGTGCTGGCTGCGGCGGCTACCGTCATCGCCTCGCAGGCGGTGATTTCGGGCGCTTTTTCGCTGACGAGTCAGGCGATTCAACTGGGCTTTGTGCCCCGCATGCGCATTCGCTACACGTCGGAAGCAGAAATTGGCCAGATCTACGTGCCGATGGTCAACTGGATGCTCCTGATCCTGGTGGTGAGCGTGGTGCTGGCGTTCAAGAAGTCGGACAACCTGGCCGCTGCTTACGGCATTGCCGTGACGACCACGATGGTCATTACCACGGTGCTCGCGGCGGTGGTGATGCGCTCGGTCTGGCGTTGGCACCCGGCGCTGGTCACGCTCGTGAGCGCGTGCTTTCTGGTGGTCGACATGGCGTTCTTCGCGGCCAACCTCTTGAAGATCCGCGATGGCGGCTGGTTCCCGTTGACGCTGGGTGGCGCCGTGTTCTTCCTGCTGATGACCTGGTACAAGGGCAAAAAGCTGGTCCGCGCGCGCAGCCTGGAGGATGGCATCCCGCTTGAGCCATTCCTGGCAGGTCTGCTGGCGCATCCGCCGCATCGCGTGGAAGGTACTGCCGTGTTCCTGACCGGCAATACCGAATTCGTTCCGGTGTCCCTCCTGCATAACCTGAAACACAATCGCGTACTGCACGAGCGCGTGATCTTCATCAGCTTCGTCACGCGGGATATCCCGTACGTGGACGATAAGCACCGCGTGTCTGTGCGGGATCTGGGCAGTGGCATCTACATCGTCAAGGCGGAATACGGCTTCAAGGAAACGCCGGACGTGTACCGTGTGCTCGAACTCGGTCAGCCGCAGATCGGCTCGCGCTGTGAGCTGATGGATACGTCGTTCTTCATTGCGCGCGAGTCGGTGGTTCCCTCCAAGCTGCCGGGCATGTCTATGTGGCGCGAGCGGCTGTTTGCTTGGATGCATCAGAACGGCGCCAAGCCATCGGACTTCTTCCACATCCCCGCGAACCGCGTGGTGGAACTGGGCACCAAGGTCGAGATCTGATCGACCTGACTGCTGCATGACAAAACGGCCCGTGCGAGAGAGACGCACGGGCCGTTTTGTTTGCCGGGGCAGGGCCCCAATTACATCTTCGCAGCAGCGTGATTGCGTTCGCGGACTTCGTCGTTGCGGGCGTGCACGTCGTGGTTGCGGTCCTTGACGTCGTGTCGCAGGTCTTTGCGGTCGTGGTGAAGGTCGCGGCGCTCGGCGTTGACTTCGTGCTGCTCTTCGGCGCGCTTCTTGTTCCAGTATTCGGCGCCCTTGACGTTGCCATTGGCCAGGTCACGGTCTTCGCGACGTTGATCGGCGTTGCGTGCGGCGCGGTCGGCGTTCAGTGCGGCCTTGTCGGCGCCGATGTCCGCGCGATCACGGCGGATATCGCGGTTGTCGTGACGGATGTCACGGTTGTCCTGGCGGATCTGCTGATTGTCTTGCTGAACTTGCTGGACTGGCGTCGTCTGCGCGAAAGCGGCGGTACCGGCAATAGCAAGCAGGGCGGCAATCAGGGTGTGGCTCGTCTTCATGGCGTTTCTCCTCGTGGGTCCCAGGCGGTGTGCCTGTGTCTCCTTAACGGGCCGAAAAGACGGGTCGACGACGCACGAGTGTTAGCAAACATCCATGCGCGTAAGGACTTGTAACGGCCGCGCACGGCCATGAAAAAACCCGCCGGGTCGGAAAACTGGGCGGGTTCCGCTCAACAGAATGCGCACTAGCGCTTGAGCTTGGCGAACGCTTCTGCCATGGCGCCGGACGGTTCCGGCGCACGACGTTGCTGACCGCCGTGGCGACCGCCGCCGGTGCTCGGGCGATCACCGCCGCCGGTGCGTGCGGCCGTCTGACCGGGCTCATCCGATAGGCGCATCGTCAAGCCGATGCGGTTGCGCTTCACGTCAACCTCCATCACCTTGACCTTGACGATCTGGCCGGGCTTGACCACCTCATGCGGGTCGCGCACGAACTTGGTCGACAGCGCCGACACGTGTACCAGGCCGTCCTGATGCACGCCGATGTCGATGAAGGCGCCAAACGCCGCCACGTTCGTCACCACGCCTTCGAGCACCATGCCGGGCTGCAGGTCCTTGATGTCTTCCACGCCGTCCTGGAACGTCGCCGTCTTGAACTCGGGGCGCGGGTCGCGGCCGGGCTTCTCCAGTTCAGACAGGATGTCGACCACGGTGGGCAGGCCGAACTTCTCGTCGGTGAAGTCACGGGCGGCCAGGCCACGCAGTGCCTCGCGGTTGCCGAGTACGTCGCCGATGCCCTTCTTGATGCTGTCCAGAATGCGCTTGACGACCGGATACGCTTCCGGGTGCACCGAGGAGCGGTCGAGCGGATTGTCGCCGTCATTGATGCGCAGGAAGCCGGCGGCCTGCTCGAAGGTCTTGTCGCCCAGGCGCGGCACTTTCTTGAGCGCATCGCGGTTGGGGAACGCGCCGTTGGCATCGCGGTACTCGACGATGTTTTTGGCGAGGATCGAATTCAGGCCGGATACACGCGCCAGCAGAGGGGCAGAGGCCGTGTTCACATCCACGCCGACCGCGTTCACGCAATCCTCGACGATGGCGTCCAGCGCGCGGGCCAGCTCGCGCTGGTTCACGTCATGCTGATACTGGCCGACGCCGATCGACTTCGGGTCGATCTTCACGAGTTCCGCCAGCGGGTCCTGCAGGCGTCGTGCGATCGACACCGCCCCTCGCAGCGACACGTCCAGTTCCGGGAATTCCTTGGCGGCCAATTCCGATGCCGAATACACCGACGCGCCAGCTTCGCTCACCACGATCTTGGTCAGCTTCAGCTCCGGCGCGTTGCGCATCAGGTCTTGCACTAATTTGTCGGTCTCACGGCTTGCCGTGCCGTTGCCGATGGAGACCAATGCCACCCCATGCTGTTTCGCCAGCCGCGCGAGCGTGGCCAGCGAGCCGTTCCAGTCGCGGCGCGGCTCATGCGGATAAATGGTGGCCGTCTCCAGCAGCTTGCCGGTGTGGTCGACCACGGCCACCTTGCAACCGGTGCGGATGCCGGGGTCGATGCCCATTACGGCCTTCGGCCCAGCCGGTGCCGCCAGCAGCAGATCGTGCAGATTGCGGCCAAAGATTTTGATGGCTTCGGCCTCGGCAGACTCACGCAGTTGCGTGAGCAGTTCGGTTTCGATATGCGGTTGCACCTTGACGCGCCAGCACCAGCGGCACACGTCCGACAGCCACTTGTCAGCCGCGCGGCCCTTGTTTTCGATGCCGACATGGCGCGCGATCATGATCTCGCACGGGTGCGGGCTCAGGGCATCCTGTTCTTCGCCCAATCCGAGTTTGACAAACAGCACGCCGGCGTTGCGGCCCCGGAACAGGGCCAGCGCGCGGTGCGAGGGCACGTTGCGGATCGGCTCGCTGTACGCGTAGTAATCGCGGAATTTTTCTTCTTCGGCAGTTTCCTTGCCTTCCACCACGGTCGACGACACCTGGCCTTGGTTCCAGAGGTGGTCGCGCACCTTGCCAAGCAGCTCCGCCGTCTCGCCAAACTGCTCGGAGAGGATGTCGCGCGCGCCGTCCAGCGCTGCCTTCACGTCCGGCACACCGCCATCGGCGGTCGGGTTGCCGTTGACGAACTTGGCGGCTTCGGTTTGCGGATCAAGCGTGGGGTCGGCCAGCAGCGCCTGGGCGAGCGGCTCCAGGCCGCATTCGCGGGCAATCTGGGCGCGCGTGCGGCGCTTGGGCTTGTAGGGCAGGTAGAGGTCTTCCAGCACCTGCTTGGTCTCGGCCGCCTCGATGGCGGTGCGCAGGGCGTCCGTCAGCTTGCCTTGCTCTTCAATGGAGGCGAGGATGGCCGCGCGGCGGTCTTCCAGTTCGCGCAGGTACAGCAGGCGCTCTTCCAGGTTGCGCAGTTGCGTGTCGTCCAGGTTGTCAGTCACTTCCTTGCGGTACCGCGCGATGAACGGCACGGTGGCACCTTCGTCCAGGAGTTGGACGGCGGCGGCAACCTGCTGCGGCCGGACCGCCAATTCAATGGCGATGCGGGAGACGATCTTCTGCAACACGGAATCAGTCATTGCTTCCAGAGAGTGCGATGGAAAGCCGCGCATTTTGCCACAACGCCAACCCTGTTCCTGAGCGGAAATCCGTGGCCGCGCGGCGTTTGCCGCACAGGCGCGGTGATAAAATGCGCGCTATGCCTACGCTCCCGTCTTCTGCCCGTCGCCGCGCCGCCGCGCGCATCGCTACCCGCCTGGTTCTGCCGGTGTCCGTGCTCAGCGTCGCGCTGCTTGCCGCGCCCGCATGGAGTCAGTCGCAGCCGGCCTCTGTGCCAGCCGCTGCAGCGCCCGCCACTTCCCCCGATTTCGGCGCTGAGCACGATCGCATCAACAGCGCGAAATCCTGGGCCGAATATCGGTACGCCGAGGCGGAGCGCGCTTGCTACGACAAGTTCCTCGTTACGCGCTGCATCGACAAGGCCAAGGATGTGCGCCGCACAGAACTCCACACCATCCGCGAGCGCGAGCTTGCGCTGGACGAGGCCGAACGTGCCGACCGCGCTGCCCGACGCGACCAGGAGCGCGCCATCCGTGATGCGCAGTACAACGCCGAACGCCCGCAGCGCGAAGCCGCCGAGCAGAAGAATCGCTCTGAGTTTGAGAATAAGCAGGAGCAGCAGCGCCTGAATGAGGCGCAGCGCCAGGCCGAAGCGCCGCAGCGTGCGGCCAACGCGCAGGCCGCAACCAAGAAGCAGGCAGATTACGACGCCAGGCTGAAAGCCGCGCAGGAGCAGGGCGCAGCCAATGCCGCCAAGCGTGCGGAAAGCGCCAAGCAATTCCAGGAAAAGCAGCAAGACGCGGCCAAGCGCCAGAAGGAATTGGACGAGCGCCGCGAACAAACCAAGCGCCGCAACCAGCAAAACCAGAACAACACCAGTCCGCTGGGGTTCTAAACTTCAGCCAAGGCCGGGTTTCCGGGAGGAAAGCGATGGACAGCGATCTGAATACGATCTCGCGTCGCATCATTGAATTGCAGATCGAGCACCGCGATCTGGATTTCCTGATCGACCGGCTGGCGACGACCGCCAATCACGACGAGTTGCAGTTGCGCCGCCTCAAGAAACGCCGCCTGAAACTCAAGGACACCATCACCCTGCTACAGTTGCAGCTTGAGCCGGACGTGCCGGCTTAGCGCCTACCCACAGTTGGTTCGATTTCATCCTGAGAGGCCGCAATCACGTGCGGCCTCCGTCATTTGATCCCACGGATTCCGCGTTGACTTCGCTTTCCCCGCTGGCCGAGCCGTCGGCTGACTCCGACACCGCTGCCGGCGACGTTTCGGCTCCCGCCGCTTCTCTACCTGCCGATGCGCATCATGCCGAGCTGGCGACGCTGTTCGCCGACGACGGCACGCTGGCCAAAGGTATCGAGGGGTACCGGCCCCGCAGCGCGCAGCTGACGATGGCGCAGGCCGTTGCGAACGCCATCGAAGCCGCCGATTCGATCATCGTCGAGGCCGGCACGGGCACGGGCAAAACCTACGCTTACCTTGTTCCCGCGATGCTGTGGGGCGGCAAGGTGATCGTCTCCACTGGGACGAAGAACCTGCAGGATCAGCTTTTCCTGCGTGACATCCCGACGGTGCGCAAGGCGCTGAATGCACCGGTGTCGGTGGCGCTGCTCAAGGGGCGCGCCAACTACGTCTGCCATTACCACGTCGAGCGCACGTCACAGAACGGGCGTCTTTCTTCGCGCCAGGACGCCGCATGGCTGCGCCAGATCAACCTGTTTCTGAAGACGACGAAAACGGGAGACAAGGCCGAACTTGCCAGCGTCCCCGAGAACGCGCCGGTGTGGAACTTGGTGACTTCCACGCGCGACAACTGCCTCGGTTCGGACTGCGCCTACTACAAAGACTGCTTTGTCATGCGCGCCCGCAAGGAGGCGCAGCAGGCCGACGTGGTCGTGGTGAACCATCACCTGTTCTTCGCGGACGTGATGTTGAAGGACACCGGCATGGCGGAGCTGCTGCCTGCTGCCAACACGATCATCTTCGACGAAGCGCACCAGCTGCCAGAAACGGCCACGTTGTTCTTTGGCGAGACCATCTCGACGAACCAGATTCTCGAACTCGCGCGCGACAGCGTGGCCGAAGGCCTTTCGCACGCCCGCGACGCGGTGGATTGGGTCGCGATTGCCGCACCGCTTGAGCGTGCCGCACGTGATTTGCGCCTCGTCTTCCGGCAAGACGGCTCACGCCTGTCGATCAAGCAGATCGACAACGACGCGGCGCTCGCCAAGCCGTTCTACGAGGTACTGCCGAAGCTCGAGCAGGCGCTCTCCGACTTTACCGGCGCGCTGGAGGCCCAGGCGGAACGCGCGGAGACCATCGAGCAATGCCATCGCCGGGCCGTGGCGCTGTGCGAGAAGCTTGAGGCGTGGGTCGATCCCAAGCCGCCAAAGGCGCCAAAGAAGGAAGGTGACGACGAGGGCAAGGAGGGCGAAAGCGCGGCGCCTGTCGACGAACGCGTGCGCTGGGTCGAGGTATTCGCCAACTCCGTGCAATTGCATCTGACGCCATTGTCGATCGCGCCGATTTTTTCGCGCCAGCGTGCCGGCCAGCCGCGCGCGTGGGTTTTCACCTCGGCTACGCTGTCGGTGCGCGGGAACTTCACGCACTATGCCGCGCAGTTGGGCCTGGATCGTGATCGATCGATGACGCTCGACAGCCCGTTCGACTATGCATCGCAAGGCTTGCTCTATGTGCCGCGCGACTTGCCGCAGCCGAGCGACCCGCGCTTTACCGATGCGGTACTCGACGCAACCTTGCCGCTGATCGAAGCGGCGGGCGGCAAGACCTTCCTGCTATGCACGACGCTGCGTGCCGTGAATCGCGCCGCCGAACGACTGACGGACGAATTCGCGCAACGCGGCTGGGATTTCCCGCTGCTCGTGCAAGGACAGGCCAGCCGGACGGAACTGCTAGACCGTTTCCGCGCGCTCGGCAATGCCGTGCTGATCGGAAGCCAGAGTTTCTGGGAAGGGGTGGACGTACGCGGCGAGGCGCTCTCGCTGGTCGTCATCGACAAGTTGCCGTTTGCCCCACCCGATGACCCAGTGCTCAGTGCCCGCATGGAGGCGTTGGAGAAAAAGGGGCTGAGCCCGTTTGCCGTCCACCAGTTGCCGCATGCGGTCATTACCCTCAAGCAGGGCGCAGGGCGGTTGATTCGGTCCGAGACTGATCGGGGTGTGCTGATGATCTGCGACCCGCGGCTGGTCGAGAAAAACTACGGTCGCCAGATCTGGCAGAGCCTGCCGCCGTTCAAGCGTACGCGCGAAGCCGAGACAGCGGCCGAATTCCTGCGGTCCCTGCGGCCGGATCCCGACGTTCCGCAGCCGACCGAAGCGGATGACTAATATCCGCACGAACAAACAAAAAGCCCGGCCAATCGACCGGGCTTTTTTCTGTGCTGCTCAAGCGCTGCTTACCACCATTGGTACCAGGGCTTGTCTTTCTTGCGCTGACCGTAGGCGAGGAAATCGCTCTTCGGGTAATTCTGCTTGATGATGCGTTCGGTGTCGTCCCGCATGTCTTTCATGCCCAGCGCTTCGTACGACTTCATCATGATGTACAGCGCTTCTTCCACTGCCGGGGCGCGGTCGTAATCCTTGATGGCGTCCTGCGCGCGGTTGACGGCAGCCAGGTAGGCGCCGCGGCGATAGTAGTAGCGTGCGGCGCCCACTTCATGCTCGGCCATCGCGTTGACGATGTATTGCATGCGCTGGGTGGCGTCCGGCGTGTACTTGCTGTTCGGGAAACGCGTGATCAGCGTCTTGAAGGCGTCGTAGGCGGCACGTGCGGCCTTCGGGTCGCGCTCGCTCAAGTCCTGGTTCGAGAAGCGGCCGAGCCAGCCCAGGTTGTCGTTGAAGTTGATCAGGCCCTTGAGGTAATAGGCGTAATCGACGCTGGGGTGATTCGGGTGCAGCTGGATGAAGCGATCCACCGCGGCCAGCGCGGCAGCCGTCTCGCCATCCTTATAGTTGGCGTAGGCGGTTTCGATCTGGGCTTGCTGGGCGTACGGGCCGAACGGATAGCGGCTTTCGAGCTTTTCGTAGTACTTGACCGCCTTGGCGTAGTCGCCGCCGTCGAGCGAGTCCTTCGCTTCCGAATATAATTTGTTGGCTGACCAGCCAGCCGTTTCGTCTTGCTGTTCCGGCAGGATGCCGCAGGCCGAGATAGCCAGGCATGCAACGCCTGCCACCAACACTGCTCCGATTTGCGCGCGGATTCGATTGCCGACTCGACTAACAATACGCGCCTGCTTTACGCTCGTGACCGACATGGGCACCTTTTCTGAATGAAAAATCGCATCAAGCATTATAGCCCAAGCCCTGTGTCAGACGACGCACTGGCTGACGTTTCCCTCACTGCGGCGGAGACGGAAGACGCCCTCGATGATGAGGCGCTCGATTTGCCTGCCGCCGGTGCGGCCCAGGCAGCCGAGCCGATCATCGTAGAGATTCCTGAAGCCATGCACGGCGAGCGCCTGGACAAGGCGCTTGCCAAGCTGCTGCCCGACTATTCGCGTAGTCGCCTTCAACAATGGATTGATGCCGGCGCGGTTCGCCTGCATGGAGAGGTGGTGCGCCCGCGTGCGGCCATCTCCGGCGGCGACCGCATCGAAGTCGTGCCGCAACGCGCGGCGGACGAAAACGCTTTCGTTGCCGAGCCCATCGATCTTGATGTGGTGTACGAAGACGACACGCTGCTCGTCATCAACAAGCCAGCCGGGCTGGTGGTGCATCCGGCTGCGGGCAACTGGAGCGGCACGGTGCTCAATGGCTTGCTGCACCGCTATCCGGACGCCGTGGAGCTGCCGCGCGCCGGCATCGTCCACCGCCTCGACAAGGACACTTCCGGCCTGATGGTGGTCGCTCGTACGTTGCCAGCGCAAACCGATCTCGTGCGGCAATTGCAGGCACGTACCGTCAAGCGGACTTATCTCGCGCTGGTGTGGGGCGAGACACCGGAAGAGGCCACGATCGACGCGCCGATCGGCCGCGACCCGCGCGACCGCACGCGCATGGCCATCATTGAGACGGCGAGCGGCAAGCCGGCGCGCACGCATTTCAAGACGCTTGACGTGGTGGACCTCGGGCGCGCACAGGTGTCGCTGGTGCGCTGCCAGCTTGAGACCGGCCGCACCCACCAGATCCGGGTGCACTTTGAATCGGAGGGGCATCCGTTGCTTGGTGATCCGGTCTACACGCGTAACTTCCGACGTGGTCAGCCGCAGACGATCAAGGCGCCGCTGCCTGTGCCTTTTGCGCGGCAGGCGTTGCACGCGGTTCGCCTGGGGCTCGTGCATCCCGCCTCGGGCAAAGCGGTGCATTGGGAAGCCAGCGTGCCTGATGACTTTGCCGATCTGCTGGAAGCCCTCGACCTGGATCCCGATGCCGACATCAACTGACTGGATCGTCCCGGACTGGCCAGCGCATCCGCATGTGAAAGCGCTGGCCACGACCCGCTTCGGTGGCATCAGCACCGGGCCCTACGGATTGGCTGGCGGCTTGCCCGGCGGTCTGAACCTTGGCCAGCATGTCGGTGATGCCCCAGAGGCGGTCGAACAAAACCGCCGCATCCTGCGTGCAGCACTACCTGCCGAGCCGACGTGGATGGATCAGGTGCACGGCACCGGCGTGGCGGATCTGGATCAACTTGTCGGCACGTCTGCGCCTGTGGTTGCCGATGCGGCGGTGGCGTCTTGGCGGGATCGCGTCTGCGTGGTCATGACGGCCGATTGCCTACCTGTCTTGCTGAGCGATGCTCGCGGCGTAACCGTGGGTGCAGCGCACGCGGGCTGGCGGGGTCTGTGCGGAGGCGTGATCGAACGCACGCTCGACGCCATGATGCAGCGCTTGCGTGCCAGCGGCCAGGAAGCCGATCCGACGTGGCTGGCATGGCTGGGCCCGGCCATCGGGCCATCGTGCTTTGAAGTCGGTGCAGAAGTTCGCCAAGCCTTTATTGACGCCGCGGAGCCCGGTGAATTGCCGGCCACCGAAGCGGCATTTGTGAGGGGCGCATCTGCCGGCAAGTTCTTCGCCGATCTGTATGCGTTGGCCCGACTGCGGCTGGCACGCGCCGGCTGTACCGACGTGTACGGCGGCGGCCTGTGCACGATGACTGACGCCGAGCGCTTCTATTCGTACCGCCGGGAGCGCACCACGGGCCGCATGGCTACGCTGATCTGGCGCGCAGAGTGAGCGTTCAGGCGGCGCCGTCGCCGGTGTCGTTGCTCAGTGTGGGACTGGTGTCTGTCTTGCCTTGAGCGGCTTCCTGGGCTTTCCGTCGCCGTCGGCGTGCCGGTGTGCCGACAATCCACAAAAACAGCCATAGCGGCGCCACGCCGTAGAAGACGAAGGTGCCGATGCCGGCAATCCAAGATTGCTCAGTCAAGGACATCATCAACACGACGTAGAGCCAGGCGATGGCGACGATATACATGGGAGAAAGCGGTGCCCGGCGTTTGCGCAATGTGGCAGTCTCGCATGAAATTGCGCAAATTGGACCAGAGCCCCGGCGCCGCACTTAGCCATTTGGTCGGTGCCGCTTTTGTTCAGCGCGTCATAAACCGCGCTGGGCGGGCGTTTCCAGGCGATCGTCAGGTAACTCCGATTGACAGCCTTGAAACGGCAAGGCAACAATGCCCCGCAATACTACGAGTTGCGCCGCCGTTCCAACCGGAGCGACGCACATCGTCGGATCGAGGGCACTATGGCATCGCGTCAATCGACATCATCCAAAGCATCTAGCGCCCACACCCAAGCTCCCTGGCAGGGCTTGTCGGACCCTACGCAGTGGGCTGAGCAATTCAAGCAATGGCAAGCCTTCGCGGGTGGCCTCGCGCAACCCGGTACTGCGGCGCCCGGCCTTGGCCAATTCAACGGTGCAGCGACGGGCGAAGGCGCGGCTCCTTTCGCGCTGATCCCGCACGAGCGGCTGGCGGAAATCCAGCAGAAATATCTCGAAGAGTGGCTCCAGATCTGGCGTCACATGAGCACCGGCGAAAGCGCCGAGGCCGTGGCGCCGTCGGATCGCCGTTTCTCGAACGATGCGTGGCGCAAGAGCCCGCTCTACGGCTACGCGGCTGCGTTCTACGTGCTCAACGCCCGCACGTTGATGGAAATGGCTGACGCCGTGCAGGCTGACGCCAAGACCCGCGAGCGCGTGCGTTTTGCCGTGTCGCAATGGACGGCCGCCATGTCGCCGTCCAACTTCCTGGCAACCAACCCTGAAGCACAGAAGCAGTTGATTGAGTCGCGTGGTGAATCGCTGCGCACCGGCATCCTGAACATGCTGCAGGACATGGAGCGCGGAAAGATCTCGCAGACCGACGAGACCGCGTTCGAGATCGGCCGCAACGTCGCCAACAGCGAAGGCGCCGTCGTCTTCGAAAACGACTACTTTCAGCTCATCCAGTACAAGCCGCTGACGACCAAGGTGCATGCGCGCCCGCTGCTGCTGGTGCCGCCTTGCATCAACAAGTACTACATCCTCGATCTGCAGCCGGCCAATTCGCTCGTGCGCTACGCGGTAGAGCAGGGCAATACGGTGTTCCTGGTGTCGTGGCGCAATCCAGACGCGAGCATGGCGTCCCGCACGTGGGACGACTACATCGAAGGCGGCGCGATCGAGGCCATTCGTGTCGCGCGCGAGATCTCAGCGCAGGACCAGATCAATGTGCTGGGCTTTTGCGTGGGCGGAACGATCCTGTCGACTGCGCTGGCGGTGCTTGCTGAACGCGGCGAGCACCCTGCGGCAAGCCTGACCCTGCTGACGACGCTGCTGGACTTTACGGACACCGGCATTCTCGACGTCTTCGTCGATCAAGCCCAGGTGGAAATGCGGGAGAAGACGATTGGCCCCAATGCGCCGACCGGCCCGGGCCTGCTGCGTGGCGTGGAACTGGCAAACACGTTCTCGTTCCTGCGCCCGAACGATCTCGTCTGGAACTACGTTGTCGAAAACTATCTGAAAGGCAAGACGCCCGCGCCGTTCGACCTGCTGTATTGGAATGGCGATTCGACCAATTTGCCGGGTCCATGGTACTGCTGGTACCTGCGCCATACGTATCTGCAGAATGACCTCAAGACGCCGGGCAAGCTGAAGGTGAACGGCACGCCGGTGGATCTCGGCAAGATTGATGCGCCGGTCTACATCTACGGTTCGCGTGAAGACCACATCGTCCCTTGGAAGTCGGCCTATGGCTCGGTGCCGCTGCTCAAGGGCAAGCGGCGCTTCGTGTTGGGTGCCTCCGGCCATATCGCAGGCGTGATCAACCCGCCTGCGGCCAACAAGCGTTCGCACTGGATCAATGCCAAGCTGCCTGAGTCCGCCGATGCGTGGTTCGAGGGTGCGAAGGAGCATCCGGGCAGCTGGTGGCCGGATTGGTCAACTTGGCTCGCGTCACATGCCGGTGCGCAGAAAGCTGCACCCAAGGGTTATGGCAATGCGAACTACCCGGCCATCGAGCCGGCACCTGGCCGCTACGTCAAACAGAAAGCGTAAGATCGCGCGCATGAACCCCCGTTGCCGTCGCGGCTTCGGCCGCTGACGGTGTCCAACGACCCCTCTTTCGACAGTGGAAGGTAAGCAAATGACCGATGTTGTGATCGTATCGGCGGTACGCACCGCCGTGGGCAAGTTTGGTGGCTCGCTGGCGAAGATTGCTGCGCCTGAGCTGGGCGCGGCTGTCATCCGCGAAGCGCTGGCGCGTGCCAAGGTGGCGCCGGACCAGGTGAGCGAAGTCATCATGGGCCAGGTGCTGACGGCAGGTTCGGGGCAGAACCCGGCGCGCCAGGCCGTCATCAAGGCTGGGCTGCCGAACATGGTGCCGGGCCTGACTATCAACAAGGTGTGCGGCTCCGGCCTGAAGGCCGTGATGCTGGCCGCCAACGCCATCATCGCGGGCGATGCCGAGATCGTCGTGGCTGGCGGCCAGGAAAACATGTCCGCCGCGCCGCACGTCCTGCCGGGCTCGCGCGACGGTTTTCGCATGGGCGATGCCAAGCTCATCGACTCGATGATTGTGGATGGGCTGTGGGACGTCTACAACCAGTACCACATGGGCATCACGGCCGAGAACGTTGCCAAGGAATACGGCATCACGCGTGAAGCGCAGGACGAGTTTGCCGTGGCGTCGCAGAACAAGGCGGAAGCCGCGCAGAAGTCGGGCCGGTTCAATGACGAGATCGTTCCGATTCTGATCCCGCAGCGCAAGGGCGATCCGATTGCCTTTGCGCAGGATGAGTTCGTTCGCCATGGCGCCACGCTCGAGTCGATGGCTGGCCTGAAACCCGCCTTTGACAAGGCCGGCACAGTGACGGCGGCCAACGCCTCTGGCCTGAACGATGGCGCCGCCGCTGTCGTGGTGATGTCGGCCGCCAAGGCCAAGGAGCTGGGCTTGGCACCGCTGGCAACGATCCGTGCATACGCCAGCGCAGGCCTGGACCCGAAGGTCATGGGCATGGGGCCGGTGCCGGCCTCCAAACGCTGCCTGTCGCGCGCCGGCTGGTCGGTGGGCGACCTTGACCTGATGGAGATCAACGAGGCGTTTGCGGCCCAGGCACTGGCAGTGCATCAACAGATGGGCTGGGATACGTCCAAGATCAACGTCAATGGTGGTGCGATTGCGATCGGTCACCCGATCGGCGCGTCGGGCTGCCGCATCCTGGTCACGCTGCTGCACGAAATGCAGAAGCGCGATGCGAAGAAGGGCCTGGCCTCGCTGTGTATCGGCGGCGGCATGGGCGTGGCGCTGGCAGTTGAGCGTCCGTAATTTTTGCAGTGAGGTTGGCGTGACGCGGAACGAATGCCGCACACGCCAATCGGAGACACCTGAGCATCTGCCGCCCGGCAAGACGCAGGGCGGTTCTAACAACAAGGACTAGGAGTGGACATGACCAAACGCATCGCATACGTCACCGGTGGCATGGGCGGTATCGGAACGGCGATTTGCCAGCGCTTGGCGCGCGACGGCTTCACCGTTGTCGCAGGCTGCGGCCCGAACTCGCCGCGCAAGGCGAAATGGCTGGAACAACAGAAGGCGCTTGGTTTCGATTTCGTGCCGTCCGAAGGCAACGTCGGTGACTGGGAGTCGACCAAGGCTGCGTTCGACAAGGTGAAGGCCGAAGTCGGCGAGGTGGACGTCCTGATCAACAACGCCGGCATCACGCGCGACGTGGTCTTCCGCAAGATGACCCGCGCCGACTGGGATGCGGTGATCGACACCAACCTGACGTCGCTGTTCAACGTGACGAAGCAGGTCATCGACGGCATGGCGGATCGCGGCTGGGGCCGAATCATCAACATCTCGTCGGTGAATGGCCAGAAGGGCCAGTTTGGCCAGACCAACTACTCCACCGCCAAGGCCGGCCTGCACGGCTTCACGATGGCGCTGGCGCAGGAAGTCGCGACCAAGGGCGTGACGGTCAACACGGTGTCGCCGGGCTATATCGCGACCGACATGGTGAAGGCCATTCGTCAGGATGTGCTCGACAAGATCGTCAGCACGATTCCCGTCAAGCGCTTGGGCGAACCGACCGAGATTGCCTCGATCTGCGCATGGCTGGCATCTGAAGAATCCGGCTTCTCCACCGGGGCGGACTTCTCTCTCAACGGCGGCCTGCACATGGGCTGACGCCCCACGTCCATGCTGCGGCGATGCTGCAGCATGGGCGCAGCATTTTTTCCCCTGAATGGCGTGCATGCTGCGATGCTCGATTGCATTGCAGCAGGCACCTTGCATTTGCCGCGGACGGCGGTTCGAGTGCGTGAGCCGCATCAAAATGCTGCGGGTTTTTACCGGGGAAGGTCGCCTTTTCTTTGCAGGGCGATCCGCATAGAATCCAACCACGGAGGCGCTCCGCAGGGAGACACGGGGCGTCCGATCATAACCGGATGCATCTGCGCTGCTGTTGAATGCAGCATTCACGCGCAGATCGGAACAGCCGGGCAACCGCGTATTTTGCTGCATCGCTTGGTGCGGTCATTTCGCACTGCATCGGCTGCACCGCAGCAGCATCGCCAACACGGAAAGGCACGATGGCCACCAGCAAGAAGGGCACCGAACGGCTGATCAAGAAATATCCCAACCGCCGACTCTACGATACCCAGACCAGCACGTACATCACACTGGCAGACGTCAAGCAGCTCGTCATGGAGACCGAAGAGTTTCGCGTCGTCGATGCGAAATCCGGTGAGGACCTGACTCGCAGTATCCTGCTGCAGATCATTCTGGAAGAGGAAACAGGCGGTGTGCCGATGTTCTCCGGCGCGATGCTCGCGCAGATCATCCGTTTCTATGGAAACGCCATGCAGGGCATGATGGGCACGTACCTGGAAAAGAACATCCAGGCGTTTGTCGACATCCAGAGCAAGCTGGCCGAGAACTCGAAGGACCTGTACAGCGGCAACACGTTCAACCCCGACATGTGGTCGCAGTTCATGAACATGCAGGGGCCGATGATGCAAGGCATGATGAGCAACTACATCGAGCAGAGCAAAAACCTGTTCGTGCAGATGCAGGAGCAGATGCAGAGCCAGGCCAAGAACATGTTCGGGACGTTCCCGTTCAACCAGCCGCCCGAGAAGAAGTAAGTTCGGCGGGCTGGCAAAAAAAGGCGAATCGCGGGGCGGTTCGCCTTTTTTGTTGGGCGCACGCCGGAGAGGGCGGCAAGGTAAAATGTGGGTCCTTCAGGTGAGGTGTACGCCTCTCCGACGATCACGATCCCTCCCCGGTTTCCCCATGTTTGATGTCCGTCCCTGGCCAGCGTGCCGGCTGTCTTCCGTTTTGCCATGAGTCGGCTTTTTCTTGCCCCGATGGAGGGCGTTGCCGATTACGTCATGCGTGACGTGCTGACCCAAGCGGGCGGCTACGACGGATGCGTCTCGGAGTTCGTCCGCGTGACGGGCTCGTTGCTTCCCGCGCGAACGTACGAACGTGAGACGCCCGAGATTCGCAACGGTGGCTATACCGCCAGCGGCACGCCGATGACCATCCAGCTCCTCGGCAGCGATCCGGAATGGCTGGCCCGCAATGCGGCATACGCGGCAACCCTCACGCCGCATGGCATCGACCTCAACTTCGGCTGCCCCGCCAAGGTCGTGAACCGCCACGGCGGCGGTGCCATGCTGCTCGCCACGCCCGAAGTGCTGTACGACATCGTGCATGCCGTGCGGGCCGCAGTGCCGGCCAATATTTCGGTGACGGCCAAGATGCGGCTCGGTGTTTCCGATACGTCCCGCGCGATTGACTGTGCGACGGCGCTGGCGGAAGGCGGCGCCGAATCGCTCGTCGTGCATGCCCGCACGCGCGATCACGGCTACCGTCCGCCGGCCCACTGGGACTGGATCGCACGCATCGCCGACGCTGTGAGCATTCCCGTCACCGCCAACGGCGAAGTCTGGACCGTGGCCGACTGGGAGCGCTGCCGCGCCGTCAGCGGCTGTAGTGACGTGATGATCGGCCGTGGCGCCGTGTCCGACCCGTTCCTGGCCCAGCGCATCCGCGGCCAGATGGACGAGGCGCCGTCCGCGGCGGAGTGGCCGATCGTGCTCGGCTATCTCGCCGATTACCTGAAGAAGCTGCATGCGCGCATCTCACCCAAGCACGAACATGGCCGCGTCAAACTGTGGCTGAGCTATCTGAAGCGGACGTGGCCGCAGGCCGCAGAGCTGCACGATGCCATTCGCAGGCTGCAGGACGCGCTGGAAATCGAGCGCGTGATTGAACAGATGCAGCTTCGGCTTGGCCGCCCAGGCGCGGCGAACGGTTAAAATACGCAACCGCGCAGCACACCCCACGTGCGCAGCGCAAATCCTCTCCCACATCAGGTTGTTCCCATGTCCGACGTCAGTACCCAGAGCCCCAAGGTGGGGTTCGTCAGTCTCGGTTGTCCCAAGGCCTTGGTCGATTCCGAGCAGATCATCACCCAACTGCGTGCGGAGGGGTATGAGATTTCCGGCACGTACGGCGGGGCGGACCTGGTGGTCGTGAACACCTGCGGTTTCATCGACGAGGCCGTGCAGGAAAGCCTGGATGCGATTGGCGAGGCGCTGGCCGAGAACGGCAAGGTGATCGTGACCGGCTGCCTGGGTGCCAAAAAGGACGCTGCCGGCCAGGACATCATCACCAGCGTGCACCCGAAGGTGCTGGCTGTGACCGGGCCGCATGCGCTGGGCGAGGTGATGGAGGCAGTGCACACGCACCTACCCAAGCCGCACGACCCGTTCATTGACCTTGTGCCGCCACAGGGCATCAAGCTGACGCCCAAGCACTACGCGTATCTGAAGATTTCCGAGGGCTGCAACCACCGTTGCAGCTTCTGCATCATCCCGTCGATGCGCGGCGATCTTGTCTCGCGCCCGGTGGCAGAAGTGATGCTGGAGGCCGAAAACCTGCTGAAGGCCGGCGTGAAGGAGCTGCTTGTCATCTCGCAGGACACCAGCGCTTATGGGGTAGACGTCAAATTCCGCATGGGCTTCTGGAACGGTCGCCCGCTGAAGACGCGCATGACCGAGCTGGTGGGTGCGCTGGGTGAACTGGCGGCGCAGTACGGCGCCTGGGTACGCCTGCACTATGTCTACCCGTATCCGAGCGTGGATGAGGTGATGCCGCTGATGGCCGAGGGCAAGGTCCTTCCGTATCTGGACGTGCCGCTGCAACACGCCCACCCCGACGTGCTCAAGCGCATGAAGCGGCCGGCCAACGCCGAAAAAACGTTGGACCGCATCCGCGCCTGGCGCGAGGTGTGCCCGGAGCTGACCATCCGCAGCACGTTCATTGCCGGATTCCCGGGCGAGACGGAAGAGGAGTTCCAAACGCTGCTCGACTTCATTGCCGAGGCCGAGCTGGACCGCGTGGGCTGCTTCGCCTATTCCCCGGTGGAGGGCGCCACCGCCAACGACCTGCCGGGCGCATTGCCCGACGAGGTGCGGGAGGAGCGCCGCGCGCGCTTCATGGAAGTCGCCGAGCGCGTGTCCGCCCGCCGCTTGCAGCGCAAGGTCGGCAAGTCGCTGCGCGTGCTGGTGGATGAGGTCAATCAGGACGGTGGCATCGGCCGTTCGTCGGCGGATGCCCCGGAGATTGACGGCCTCGTCTATATCGCGCCGCCGTCGAAGCCTTACAAGCGCTATAAGGCGGGCGATTTCGTGTCGGTCAAGATTACCGGCGCGGACGGCCACGACCTGTGGGGCGAGGTCTGACCCACTTAGGTAGTCGTACCTAAATTTTGCGAACGGTCGTGCGTTTATACTGGCCGCCATCCAATTTCGATGGCTCAGGAGACAGCAATGGCACGTGAAGTGGTGGTGGTCAGCGGCGTTCGTACCGCAATCGGGACGTTTGGCGGCAGCCTGAAGGATGTGGCGCCGTGCGAACTGGGCGCGCTCGTTGTGCGCGAGGCGCTGGCCCGCGCCGGTGTGAAGGGCGAGGAAGTCGGCCACGTGGTGTTTGGCCACGTGATCAACACCGAGCCGCGCGACATGTATCTCTCGCGCGTGGCCGCCGTCAACGGCGGGGTGTCGGCTGAAACGCCTGCATTCAACGTCAACCGGCTATGCGGCTCGGGCCTGCAGGCCGTGGTGAGCGCCGCGCAAACCGTGCTGTTGGGCGACGCCGATGTCGCCATCGCTGGCGGTGCAGAAAGCATGAGCCGCGCGCCGTACCTCGCGCCTGCCGCCCGTTGGGGTTCGCGCATGGGCGACGCCAAGATGGTCGACATGATGCTCGGCGCGCTGCACGACCCGTTCCACACGATCCACATGGGCGTGACCGCGGAAAACGTCGCCCGTGAATTCGGCATTAGCCGCGAGCAGCAAGACCAGACCGCGCTGGAATCGCATCAGCGCGCATCGCGCGCCATCCAGGCCGGCTACTTCAAGGACCAGATCGTTCCTGTGACCATCAAGTCGCGCAAGGGCGATATCCAGTTCGATACCGATGAGCACGTCCGTCACGACGCGACCATCGAGGACATGACCAAGCTCAAGCCGGTCTTCGCGAAAGAAAACGGTACGGTTACAGCGGGCAACGCTTCAGGTCTCAACGATGCAGGCGCGGCGCTGGTGTTGATGGAGCGCTCGGTGGCCGAGAAGCGCGGGCTCAAGCCTCTGGCCCGGCTGGTCTCGTATGGCCATGCTGGCGTGGACCCGAAGATCATGGGCATCGGCCCGGTGCCGGCCACGCGCAAGGCGCTGGAGCGCGCGGGCCTGTCGGTCAAGGATCTGGATGTGATCGAAGCCAACGAGGCATTTGCTGCCCAGGCTTGCGCGGTGACGAAGGAACTCGGCCTGGATCCGGCCAAGGTCAATCCGAACGGTTCCGGCATCTCGCTCGGCCACCCGATCGGCGCAACGGGTGCCCTGATCACGGTCAAGGCGCTGCACGAACTGCAGCGCATCGGTGGTCGCTACGCGCTGGTGACCATGTGTATTGGTGGAGGACAGGGCATTGCGGCGGTGTTCGAACGCATCTGAACGCATTTTCTCGATCGAGCGTCTGAGTTGGCCAACCGGCGCGCTGTTTGCGCTGGTACTGGCCGCAGGCGTGGCGCCGGTGTCTGCGCAGACACCGGCTGCCAACAATGGCTACGACGTGTCGACCGGCAGCACGAACGTGCAGCCCGGCGACTTGGGCCTGAACCGCGCCATTGCCGATGGCGACAAGCGCCGCGCCCAGGCGATGAAGGGCGACAACGGATTCTCTGCCCAGACCACGCCGCTCCATGTGCTGCAACCGCAGCCCGACTACGCGAAATATCCCGTCTATACCGGCGTGATCGGCGACATGCCGATCCGCATGCGTCTTGGCCGCAAGGCCGGTGAGATCGACAGCGTCCACGGCGAATACGTTGTGGGCAACGCGGCGGGCGTGCGCCTGGTGACCGGTGAATATGAAAACGGCGGCTTTCTCATGGAGGAGTCCGATGACGGCACGCACGTCACCGGCACGTGGGAGGGCGCCATCGACGGCCACGGCATTGTGCGCGGCACCTGGACGGACGTCTCCCACGATGGTCATACGCTGCCGTTCGTGTTGCGGCCCGTCGCCGTGGTCGTGATTCCGCCGTACGATGCGGCTGCCAACAGCAATGCGGCCACGCCGGCCACACCGATGACGCCGCTGGTTCCTGCCGGGCCGGGTCAGATCGCACCGCCGGCCGGCAATCCAACACGATCCAGCGCGCACTGGTAAGCCACCCGAAATCGCTCATACGCCATCAAACAGGAAACCACGTGAACGACGACACCAAGCTCCCGCCGATGTTTCCCGCGACCCAGGCGGTACACCCGGAATTGCAGATCCCGCCGGGCTTTGCAGCGTTCTCGCATGCCACGCATCGTGCGTCGACCGTGGTGTTCAAGAATCTTGCCGATATGCGCGCCTTCGGCAGCGGCAGCGTGGTGCACTGGCGCTATGGCCTGCATGCCACGCCAACTTCCGACACGCTGTGCCAGGCCCTTGCGCAGATCGAGGGCGGTTCGCACACGCTGCTGCTGCCTTCCGGGCTGGCGGCGATTTCGCTGGTGTACTTCACGCTTATCAAATCCGGCGACGACGTGCTGATTCCAGACAACGCCTATGGCCCGAACCGTGACCACGGCGAATGGATGGCGCGCCAGTTCGGCATTACCGTGCGCTATTACGATCCGATGATCGGCGCCGGCATTGCCGACCTGATCCGTCACAACACCAAACTCGTGTGGCTCGAAGCGCCGGGTTCGGTGACGATGGAGGTGCCCGATTGCACGGCCATCGCCGAGGTGGCGCGCAAGGCCGGCGCCATTACGGCAATCGACAACACGTGGAGTGGAGGCGTGTATTACCAGCCTTTCGAGCACGGTATCGACATCTCCGTGCAAGCGCTGACCAAGTACCAATCGGGCGGCAGCGACGTGCTCATGGGTGCCGCCATCACGAATGACGAAGCGCTGCACCACAAGCTGCTGGCCACGCGGATGCGCATGGGCTGGGGCGTTTCGGCGGACGATTGCTATTTCGTGCTACGTGGCCTGCCGAGCCTTCCGACGCGTCTGGCTGCCCACGACGCGCACGCCCGCGAAGTGGCCGAATGGCTGGCGGATCGGCCGGAAGTCGTGCGCGTTCTGCACCCGGCGCTGCCGGATTGTCCGGGCCATGAAAACTGGAAACGCGACTTTACCGGCGCGAGCGGGTTGTTCTCGATCGTGCTGCACGAGCGGTATTCGCTGGCGCAGATCGATGCCTTTATCGAAGGCCTGCGTTACTTTGCGATCGGTTTTTCCTGGGGCGGGGCGCACAGCCTGGCGCTGCCGTACAACATCCCGTCGATGCGCACAGCGACCGCCTGGCCGCCGGCTGATTGGGAGAACGCGGGCGGTTTCGTGCGGCTGTATATCGGGCTGGAAGATCCGCGTGATTTGATTGCGGATTTGAAGCAGGCGATGGAAACGCACCTGGCGGCTTGACCGTTCAGGCTTCAGAAGGCGGTGTGACGGGGCGTGCGAGCTGATCGAAGCGCCCCGTTTTCAATGGTCGTGGCTACAGCGTTTCAAGCAGGCGCGCAATGGCTTCAGGCGATGGCAATTGACCTTGCAGCTCCTTCGGCAAGCTCTTGGTGATGGCGTAGGTCGCCACACCAATCGGTTTCCTTGCGTCGCGCAGTGCGTATTCGACGATGGTGCGCTTCTTTTCCTTGCACAGAATGATGCCGATGGATGGATTTTCGTCGTCCTGTCGGACCTGTTCGTCGAGCGCGGCCAGGTAGAACTGCATCTTGCCGACGAACTCGGGCTCGAATTTGCCGATTTTCAGTTCGATGGCGACTAGCGAACGCAAACGGCGGTGGAATAGAAGCAGATCGATGAAATACTCGTCGCCCTCGACTTCAAGCCGGTATTGGCTGCCCAGGAAGGCGAACATGCCGCCCATAGCGCGCAGGAAATCTTCGATGCGGGTGATGAGTGAGCGCTCCAGCTCCCGTTCGCTGTGCTGGGCGCCGAGTTCGAGAAAATCGAAGGCGTATTCATCTCTGACCGCCAACTTGGCTTGCGCGCGGAGGGCCGGCGTCAGTGCTTGGTCGAAATTGGTCTGGCCGAGGAGCGACTTTTCGTAGCTCTGGTTATCGATTTGATGTGCCAGAACGTTCTTCGACCAGCCGAATTTGCGGGTCATGCGCAAGTAGAACTCGCGTTCTTGAGCGTCTTTGCAGCGCTCAAGAATGAGCAGGTTATGACTCCAGCCAATGTCTCGCACCAGCGGTGCGAGTTTTGCGGCGTTGCAGTAGGTCTCGAAGAAGCCCTTCATCCGCCACAGGTTCGATGCGGAAAAGCCGCCCGTGCCGGGGAAGCTCGCCTGCAGGTCTGTGGCGAGCTGCTGCACGACCGCTTTACCCCAACCCTCGGTTTGCTGCCGCGCCACGATCAGTTGGCCGATGTCCCAATACAGGCCCACCAGTTCTTTGTTGACCGCCCGTAGGGCAGCATATTGCGCAGCCTGGATGCGCGCCCTGATCTCGGTGAGCAGGGCTGCGTAATCCTGCGCATCTACCGTTTCTCGCACCACCGGTGCGAGTTTTCTGTGGGCAGGCGGGCGTGTCGCCATCGCGGCTTATTGCTGCGGAAACAGATTCAACAACCCATCCAGGCCGACAACGTTGAACGCCACGTCGGCCTGTGCCTGCACGATGGGCTTGGCGCGGAACGCGACCGACAGGCCCGCCACGCCCATCATCTTCAGATCGTTCGAGCCGTCGCCCATGGCAATCGCGTTGTGCGGCGACACGCCCAGTTCCTGGCAGAAGGCCTTGAGCGTCTGCGCCTTCACATCCGCGTTGACGATCTCGCCGAGCACGCGGCCGGTCAGCTTGCCGTCGACAATCTCCAGTGTATTGGCGCGCGTGCGGTCCAGGCCCAAACGCTCCTGCAGGCGCGAGGTGAAGAATTCGAAGCCGCCCGACACCAGCAGCGTGCGAATGCCCAGTGCCTGCACGGCCTTGAGCATCTTTTCCGCGCCAAGGGAGAGCTGCAGGCGCTCCGCGTAGACCCGCTCCAGCACGCTTGCATCCAGGCCCTTGAGCAGTTCGACGCGACGGGTCAGGCTCTCGTTGAAATCCTTGATCTCGCCCCGCATCGACGCTTCGGTGATGGCCGCCACTTGCGGCTTCAGCCCGCAGAAATCTGCGATTTCGTCGATGCACTCGATCGTGATCAGCGTGGAATCCATGTCCATCGCCAGCACGCGGAAATCACCAAACGTCCATTCGTCGGGAATCCATGCGTAGTCCATCTTCAGGTGGGCGCAGATGGCATCAAGCTGGACGCGTAATTCGCTGGGCAGTTCGTGCACCCATTCGATGGCCGCGACGTTGGGGGCACGCATCTCGTAGGTGGCGCTGCCGAACAGGCTGCGGACGGATTCAATGTCGCCGGTGGACAGCGGCGACGGGCTTTGCAGAATGACGGGCATGGAGTGATGGGAGCGGGGGAGCGAGCAGTTCGGCGCCGGGGAAGCGCAACATTGTAGCGAACGCCCCGGAGAGAATGCGCCCCACCAAAAGGTGAGGCGTTGCTGTGTAGGCGTTAGGCGGACGCGGTTTCGACCATCAGGCTGCGCGCCACCTTGGCGAGAAAGCGGTCGCAGGCGTCGAGCTGGGCGAGCTCGACGTATTCGTTGGCCTTGTGCGCCTGTTCGATGTTGCCCGGGCCGCACAGTACGGCCGGAATGCCGGCGCGCTGGAACAGGCCGGCTTCCGTGCCGTAGGCGACCTTGCGCTTGTCGTTATCTTCGGTCAGCACACGCACCAGCTGTGTGATGGCGGCTTGCTCCGATGCGTCCAGCGAAGGCGCAGCGGCAATCTCGTCGAGTTCGATGTGGGCGTCAGGATGCTCCCGCTGCATGGCGGGCTCGATGGTTTCGCGCGCATAGCGCTCGACGCGCGCGCGGATGGCCGGCGCATCCACGCCTGGCAGGTTGCGGAATTCAAACACCAGCTCGCACAGCGCGGGGATCGTATTCAGCGCAATGCCGCCGTGGATGAGGCCCGTCGATGCCGTGGTGAACGGCACGTCAAACGCCTCATCGAACGGGCCCTTGGCGCGGAATTCATCGGCCAAGTCACGCACGAAACAGATGATGCGCGCGGCGTATTCGATGGCATTGACGCCCTGCGGCGTGAGCGACGAATGCGCGGCGCGGCCATGCACCCGGCAGCGGTAGGCGTTGATGCCCTTGTGCGCGACGATCGGGCGCATGGAGGTGGGCTCGCCCACAATGCACCCGGCGGGCTTGATGCCGCGGGCGATCAGATCTTCGATCATGCGCGGCGCGCCTACGCAGCCGACTTCCTCGTCGTATGACAGCGCAAGGTGCACAGGCTCGCGCAGCCTGGCCTGCAGCAGGGACGGCACCAGCGCCAGCGACGCGGCAATGAACCCTTTCATATCGCACGTGCCGCGCCCGTATAGCTTGCCGTCGCGCACTTCCGGCGCAAACGGGTTGCTGTCCCATTTCTGGCCATCCACCGGCACCACATCGGTATGGCCCGACAGCACGATGCCGCCGTGCACGCTGCCGTCCGCTGCCGGAATCGTGGCGAACAGGTTGGCCTTGTTGGCATCGTCGTTATGCGACAGATGCGATTCGAGACCGACGCCGCGCAGGTAGTCGCGCACGGTTTCGATCAGCGCCAGGTTGGAGCCGCGGCTGGTGGTGTCGAAACTGACGAGCTTGGTTGTCCAGTCGAGGGTGGAGAACGGGGTGACGGCGGTGCTCATGATGGTGTCCTTGTTCTGATCGGCGGATGCTACCGGATCACGCCAATTGCCGCATGGCATGACGGATGGTCTGCGTCAGCGCGGCGAATTCGGCCGGAATGTTTTCGATGCGCAGGCGATCCTGCCCCGCCAGCTTGATCTGCCGGTTCTTCTGCACGAGATCGATGATCTTGATGGCGTCGACAGGCGGGTTCGGGATGAACTGCAGCGTGACGGCGTTCGCGCCGGTGTCGATCTTGCGGATGCCCAGCGGCGCGGCGGCAATGCGTAGCCGGTGCGTTTCGATGAGCGATTGCGCCTGCGGCGGCAGCTTGCCGAAACGGTCGATCAGCTCCTCCTGGATATTGTCGATCGTCTCGCTGCTTTCGCAGTTGGCCAGACGCTTGTACAGCGACAGGCGTTCCTGCACGTCGCCGCAATAGTCTTGCGGCAGCAGGGCCGGCGTGCCAAGGTTGATCTCGGTCGTGGCCGCGAGCGGCGCCATCAGGTCGGGTTCCTTGCCGGCCTTGAGCGACTTCACCGCCTGGTTGAGCATGTCGGTGTAGAGCTGGAAGCCGATCTCCGAAATCTCGCCCGATTGCTTGTCGCCCAGCACCTCGCCGGCGCCGCGTATTTCCAGATCGTGCATCGCCAGGTAGAAGCCCGCACCGAGTTCTTCCATCTGCTGAATGGCTTCAAGGCGGCGCTGTGCCTGCTTGGTGAGGCCGTCGACGTCGTGCACGAGCAGGTACGCATACGCCTGGTGGTGCGAGCGCCCGACGCGACCGCGCAACTGGTGCAACTGCGCCAGGCCGAATTTGTCGGCGCGGTGGATCAGGATCGTGTTGGCGGTCGGCACGTCGATACCGGTCTCGATGATCGTCGTGCACAGCAGGATATTGGCGCGCTGCGCCACGAAATCGCGCATCACGCGCTCCAGCTCGCGCTCGTGCATCTGGCCGTGGGCGACCACCACGCGCGCTTCCGGGATCAGCTCCTCGAGCTTGGCGCGCTTGTTCTCGATGGTCTCGACCTCGTTATGCAGGAAGTAGACCTGCCCGCCGCGTTTCAACTCGCGCAGGATGGCCTCGCGCAGCACGCCGTCTTCCTCGCGGCGCAGGAACGTCTTGATGGCCAGCCGCTTTTGCGGCGCGGTGGCGATCACCGAGAAATCGCGCAGGCCTTCCAGCGCCATGCCCAGCGTGCGTGGGATCGGCGTGGCGGTGAGCGTAAGAACGTCCACCTCGGCGCGCAGCGTCTTGAGCGCTTCTTTCTGGCGCACTCCAAAGCGGTGTTCCTCGTCGATGATGACGAGCCCCAGGCGGTCGAACTTCACGTCCGGCGAGAGCAGCTTGTGCGTGCCGATCACGATGTCGATGGTGCCGGCGTTGATGGCCTCGATCGCGGTGTCGATTTCCTTCTTGTTCTTGAAACGCGAAATCTCGGCAATGCGCACCGGCCAATCTGCAAAGCGGTCGACCAGCGTCTGGTAATGCTGTTCGGCCAGCAGCGTGGTCGGGGCCAGGATGGCCACCTGTTTGCCGCCCATCACCGCAACAAATGCGGCACGCAGCGCGACTTCCGTCTTGCCGAAACCGACGTCGCCGCAGACGAGGCGATCCATCGGCTTGCCCGACGTCATGTCGGCGATTACTGCCGCAATGGCGGCGGCTTGGTCTGGCGTTTCGTCAAAGCCGAAGCTCTCGGCAAACGTGGCGTAGTCCTCGGGCGTGAGCGGGAACGCGAACCCCTGGCGCAATGCGCGCCGCGCGTACAGGTTCAGAAGCTCGGCGGCCGTATCGCGAATCTGCTGCGCCGCCTTGCGCTTGGCCTTTTCCCATTGGCCGGAGCCGAGCGAATGCAGCGGTGCGGTTTCCGGGTCGGCGCCGGAGTAGCGCGAGATCACGTGCAACTGATGCACCGGCACGTAGAGCTTGCTGCCCTTGTCGTAGTCGAGGTGCAGGAACTCTTCCTCGCCATTGCCCATGTCGATCGACACGAGGCCCTGGTAGCGGCCGATGCCGTGTTCGCTGTGCACCACCGGGTCGCCGATCTTCAACTCGGCCAGATCGCGCACCATCGAATCGACGGCGGTGGCCTGTTCCTGCTTGCGGCGACCTGCGCGACGCACGGTTTGCGCGTACAGCTCAGTCTCGGTGATGAGCGCGACGCGTTCGTCGCCGAGGATGAAACCCTGGTAAAGCGGAGCCACGCCGAGCACGAACTTGGCATCGCCGCTCATCAGGTCGGCGAAGTCCGCGACGCCTTCGGGGTGCAGGCCGCTGGCGGCCAGCATTTGCGCAAGCGTTTCGCGACGGCCTGCGGATTCGGCGCAGATCATCACGCGGCAATTGCTGCGCATCAGGAAAGACTCGAGATTGACCAGCGGGTCTTCTGCGCGGCGGTTGACGGCAACGTTCGGCAACGGCAGCGAAAGCGGTGCATCGCCGGGCTCTGCGCGCAACACCAGACGCGCGTGCGGCTTGGCAGCGACGAAGAACGCCTCTTCGTCCAGATACAGCGCCGACGGCTGCAGCAGCGGCCGCTCGCGGTCGTGTCGCATGAAGTTGTAGCGCTGCGTGGTGTCGGCCCAGAAGCGTCGCACCGCGCCTTCGATGTCGCCGACGAAGGCAAGGTGTGTGGCGCCCGGCAGGTAGTCGAACAGCGTCGCGGTCTCTTCAAAGAACAGCGGCAGGTAATACTCGATGCCGGCGCTCGGCACGCCGTTGCCGATGTCCTTGTAGATTGGCGAGCGCGTCGGGTCACCTTCGAACACCTCGCGCCAGCGACCGCGGAAGGCGGTGCGCGACGCCTCGTCCATCGGAAACTCGCGGCCCGGCAGCAGGCGGACTTCGTTCACCGGGTAGAGGCTGCGCTGCGTGTCCGGGTCGAACGAACGGATGGTCTCAATTTCGTCGCCAAACAGGTCAAGCCGGTATGGCAGCGGCGAGCCCATCGGGAACAAGTCGATCAGGCCGCCGCGCACGGAATATTCGCCCGGGCGCATCACGGCGCTGACGTGCTCGTAGCCGGCCAGGGTAAATTGCGCTTTCAGCGCAGCCTCGTCCAGCTTTTCGCCCTTCTTGAAGAAGAACGTGTAGGCAGCCAGGAACGATGGCGGCGCCACGCGTTGCAGCGCCGTGGAAGCCGGTACGAGCAGGATGTCGCACGCACCGTTCTGCAGGTCATGCAGCGTCGCCAGCCGTTCGGAGATCAGATCCTGGTGCGGCGAGAAATTGTCGTACGGCAGCGTTTCCCAGTCCGGCAGCAGCTTCACGCGTGCCTGCGGGGCAAACCAGCGTAGCTCCTCCGCCAGGCGCTGGGCATCGACGGCATTGGCGCAGACCACCGCCAGCATCGGCACGGTGGCGCGATGCTGCTCGAGGTAACGCGCCAGCAGCAGGGCATCTGCCGCACCCTGCAGGCCACTGAAGACGAAGCGCGAGCCCGGTTTGACGGCGGGCAGGGCGGAGAGCGAAAAATCGGACATGAGGCGTGAGGTTGTGTAGGGCACGACTGCAAGACAAAGCACGACACCCCGCCGGCATGTGCAGGCGGGGTGTCGTGACGCAGACCGCTATTATAAAATCCGCGCCAGCCGCGCGCTTGGGCGAGGCAAAACCCACGCAAACGCTGCGCCCACGTTCACTTTCCCGCCTGTCATGTCGATTTCCCACCCTGGCCGACGCCGTTTTGCGCTGATTCCCTCGGCCGGCACCGGCTCGCGCGCCGGCGGCGATCTGCCCAAGCAATACCAGGTAATTGCCGGGTGGCCGATGCTGTGGCACACGGCACAGGCATTCCTGGCCAGCCCCGAAATCGACTCTGTGCTGGTGGTGACGACACCCGGCGCACAGCCGCTCGTGCAACGCTTTCCCGACGCGGGTTTTAACGCAGCGAGGCTGGTGGAGGTCGATTGCGGTGGCGATTCGCGCCATGCATCCGTTACGCACGGGTTGGCGGCATTGCGCGGCCTCGGCGCACACGATGACGACTGGGTGCTCGTGCATGACGCGGCGCGCCCGGGCCTGACGCCGGGACTGATCGCGCGTTTGGTCGCGGCGGTGGAGGCCGAAGGCACGCAAGCTGCGGGGGGCATCCTTGCGCTGCCCGTGGCCGACACGCTCAAACGCGCCGATGCAGCCCAGCACATCGACGCGACCGTGCCGCGCGACGGCCTGTGGCAAGCGCAGACGCCGCAGATGTTTCCACTCGGGCTGCTGGAGCGCGCCTTGCGGGAAGCGCTGCTGCAACATCGCATCGTCACCGATGAAGCCAGCGCGATTGAAGCTGCCGGTCACCCGCCGCTGCTTGTGCCGGGGGCATTGCGCAACTTCAAAGTGACGTATCCCGATGATTTCGCGCTCGCCGAGGCCATCCTCGCGCAGAGCGCACCACCCGACGAGGCATCGCAAGCATGAACTGGATGGACATCCGCATTGGCCAAGGTTACGACGTGCACGCGCTGGTGGAGGGCCGCAAGCTGATTCTCGGCGGCGTGGAGATTCCGCACACCCGTGGCCTGCTCGGTCACTCCGATGCAGACGCGCTGCTGCACGCGATTACCGACGCGCTGTTCGGCGCCGCCGGGCTGGGCGACATCGGCCGGCATTTTCCCGACACAGATCCGGCGTTTGCCGGCGCCGACAGCCGCATGCTGCTGCGCGAAGCCGTGCGCCGCGTGCACAAGGCCGGCTACGCGGTCGGTAATGTCGACGCGACCGTCATCGCGCAGAAGCCGAAGCTCGCGCCGCACGTGCCGGGCATGGTGGCGAACCTTGCCGAAGACTTGGGCATTGCGCCCGAGCGTTGCAACGTCAAGGCCAAGACGAATGAGAAGCTCGGCTTCGAAGGCAAGGAGGAAGGCATCGTTGCGCAGGCGGTGGTGTTGATCTATCGCGCAGAAGCCGCCGAGCAGGACTGAGTTCGCGTCGCCATCACGGCAAGGCAAACGGCAGCGACGGAGCAGTCCGGGCTGCCGTTTTTTGTTTGTGCCATCGACGCGACTATTCGGCCGCGATGACCTGCGCCACCGCGTTGATCACAGCCGCGATACGACCCACATCGCGCAATTGCTGCGCGCTCATGCCCTGATGATTCTTCAGCAAGTCGTAGTGCGATTTGATGCAGAAATGGCATTTGCCGATGATGGACGCGGCGAGGGCGTACATCTCGAACCGGCGCTTGTCGACGCCGCCATTGTTGGCGTAGGCGTTCATGCGCAACTCCGCTTTCTGCTGCGCGAGGTCGGAATCGTCGGCCATCTCGACGTACGGATACCAGACGTTATTCATGCCCATGAGGGCGGCGGCGGTCAGCGCGCCGTTCACCTCCTCGGGCGATAGGACCCCGGCATTGCGGATGGCATCGGTCAGCACTTTGCACTTCGTGGCAAAGGCGGCCGCCAACGCGACGCCCACGGCGTCATTGCCCTCCAGCGACGACCGCGCGATCGTGCCGTCCAGGTTCAGGCGGATGTCTTTGGCGTAGTCGGGAATCCGGCCTTTGAGCGTCTGCAAAAATTCCATTGTTGTCTCCCATCAGCGCGCACTGAAAAGAAAGCCCGCGCAGGGGCGGGCTTCAGCTTTGGAGTGTGCTGCGTGGCCGTTAGAGCGTCGAGCCGCCGACTGCGCGGTTGCAAGGGCACAGTTCGTCCGTCTGCAGGCCGTCGAGAATGCGCAGCACTTCGTCCGGATTACGGCCCACGTTCAGGTTGTTGACCGACACGTGCTGGATGACATTGTCCGGGTCGACGATGAAGGTGGCGCGCAACGCAACGCCAGCCTCATGCTCGCGTACGCCAAGCTGGTCGACCAAGGCACCCGTCGAGTCTGCAAACGACCACTGGTTGAGCTTGTTCAGGTCTTTGTGCTCGCGGCGCCATGCGAGCTTGACAAATTCATTGTCGGTCGAGCCACCAAGCACGATCGTGTCGCGGTCGGCAAAGTCGTCGTTCAGTTTGGCGAAGGCGACGATTTCGGTCGGGCAGACAAAGGTGAAGTCCTTCGGATAGAAGAAGATGACTTTCCATTTGCCCGGGAACGAGGTTTCGGTGATGTCTTCGAACGCCGACTCGCCGTTCTCTTCGTGATTGTTGAACCCGGGCTTGACGCCGACGACCTTGAACGGTTCGAGCTTGTCACCAATGGTCTTCATGAGCTTCTCCTGGAGTTGTGTGGCAACGGGTACGGAACCCAGACGGGGACTTGCAGACACACGCTCACCGGCCGTCCGGGTTCGACGCGGTAAACGGACGGAGACGAAGAACGCGCAGGCGCACAGCCTGGCGGCTGGAGTATTGGCGATGATTTCAAAACCGGCCAATTGAAATTCTCAACGCGAGCCATAGCGCTGCCTGCCGCCACACGTTATCGGCGGCGCATGACAGTGTTGGGAAGCAGGGGGTGTGCCCGGAAGTAGGTGCCGCGCGGTGTGCCGAATCAGGCACGCGCGTAACAGGCGCTGACGAGCAGCCCCGTTTCGGGCGGTGTGCGGTTCTCAAGCACGAGGCGGCCGCCGCTGCGCTGCAGGATGCGATTGACGATCGACATGCCCAGCCCGGCGCCCTTGGCTTCGCTGCGTGCCGATTCAAGGCGGTAGAACGGCCGGGTGAGTAAGGCAAGCTGATCCGTCGGCACACCCGCGCCCCGATCTGCCACGCACAACACAACCTCGTTGCCTTGCAGGAATGTGCTGACGGTAATCTCGGCGCGGTTCGTGCCCGGCGTCTTGCCGTAGCGCCGTGCGTTTTCGATCAGGTTGTCGAGAATGCGCTGCGTTTCCATGCGGTTGCAGCGGGCGATGGCCTCGGGCGCGAGTTTGAGCGTGAGGTCGATGTCGTCGTGTGCGGAGTAGACGGGCGCCGTGTCGCGCACGAGTTCGGTCAGGTCGACGTCTTCGAGCATCTCGCCGCTGGGGCGCGCGTAGTCGAGGAACTGGCCGATGATCGCGTCCATCTGCTCGATGTCGGCCACCATCAGTTCGCGCGTCTGTTCGTCGACGGGGCTCATCTCGGTTTCCAGGCGCAGACGTGTGAGCGGCGTGCGCAGGTCATGCGAGATGCCGGCCAGCATGACGGCGCGGTCGGCCTCAAGCTGCTTGAGGTCGCGCACCATCTGGTTGAAGCTGTGATTTGCCTGCGCCACTTCGGTGCCGCCGCCTTCGGGCAATGCCTTCGGGTCCTCTCCGGCGCTGATGGCGCGCGCCGTGTCGGCCAAGCGCTTGAGCGGCTGGTTCACGCGTGACGTAATGAACGCCGCGCCCAGCACCGACAACACCAGCGCCGCCATCGACCACCACAGCCATTGCAAACCAGGCACGTGTTCGAAACGGTCCGGACTGATGGCGACCCAGTAGTCGTCGCCCTCGATCTGGAAGCTGACCCACACGCCCGGGATGTCGTTGACGGCCGTGGCGATCACCGCGTCGGCACCGAGCCGGTTGCGGATTTCCTTTTGGACAAGCTGCGTCAGGTACGGGTTGGTGTGCGGCTCGCGATATTCGTCTTCCTTCTCGCGCGGGTAGACCTTGATGCCCTCGTTCTGCACGAGATCGAGCAGCAGGAAGCGGCGTCGTGACGGATCGGAATACAGCAGCGCCGCGCGCGTGAGCTTGACCACGCTGACGACCTGCATGGCGATCTGCTGGGCGCGCGGCTCGCGTTCGAAAATACGGAAGCTCTGGAACCATACGCCCAGAGAGATCGCGATCAGCAATGCGATCAGCATGAAGGTTCGCCAGAACAGCGAGCCAAACACACTGATCAGCAGACGCCGTAACGCGGCCGGACGCGGGATGCGCAAGTCGGATGCGGAAGAGAAAGGTTGCTCGGGCGCTTACTTGGCGCCGTCGGGAATGAACACGTAGCCCAGGCCCCACACGGTCTGGATGAAGCGCGGGTTGCTGGCGTCCGGTTCGATCAGCTTGCGCAGGCGCGAAATCTGCACATCAAGGCTGCGGTCGAACACTTCGTATTCGCGGCCGCGCGCCATTTCCATCAGCTTTTCGCGCGATAGGGGTTGGCGCGGATGGCGTGCAAACACCTTGAGCACGGAGAATTCACCCGTCGTGAGGGTGATCTCTTCGTCGTTTTTCTTGAGCGTGCGCGTGGCCAGGTTGAGGACGAAATCGCCAAAGGCGAACGTTTCCGGCGTCTCGGACGGCGCACCCGGGATTTCGGCGGGGCCGCGGCGGCGCAGCACGGCGTGGATGCGCGCGATCAGTTCGCGGGGGTTGAAAGGCTTGGGAAGGTAATCGTCCGCGCCCATTTCAAGGCCGACAATGCGGTCGACGTCTTCGCCCTTGGCGGTAAGCATGATGATGGGCGTTTGATCATTTGCGCCGCGCAGGCGACGGCAGATCGACAAGCCGTCTTCACCCGGCATCATCAGGTCAAGCACGAGCAGGTCGAAGCGCTCGCGCAGCCAGAGTTTGTTCATGGCCGTGGCGTTTTCCGCCACCAGCACGGTGAAGCCCTGTTCCCCCAGGTAACGGCGCAGCAGGTCGCGCAGGCGGGGGTCGTCGTCGACGACGAGAATCTTTTGACCGGAATTTTCCATGGCGCTAATGGTAACGACAAAAACATGGGCCCAATCGACAACAGGAGGCGGTAATAGCCCAATTGAAACAGACGGTTACATTATTTACCGAGTCACGCGAACAGTCTGTAGGACGCGCAGCTACACTGCCTTGGCAGTTCCTCGCAACGGTTTGGGGTCTGTTGCCCCCCGTGGAGGGGACTGGCGTGCAATGCGGTTGCCTGTTATCGATTGTCGCGCAATGATGCATGGCGCATCGGTTTCCAGCAACAAA
The DNA here is from genome assembly GCF_030582395.1 of Ralstonia pickettii. Taxonomy (NCBI): domain Bacteria; kingdom Pseudomonadati; phylum Pseudomonadota; class Betaproteobacteria; order Burkholderiales; family Burkholderiaceae; genus Ralstonia; species Ralstonia pickettii. The sequence goes on along the minus strand of NZ_CP104381.1, from coordinate 1,692,384 downwards.
GACGTGGCTTCTCAACTCCCTTTTTCGAATCGCTCGGTGATGTTTCGGCGGCGCGCGGCGCTGTTGACCTGTGTTCTTGCCCTCTGTGCGGCCGGCTCGCAGGCGCACGCGCGCAGTGAACGCGGTGGCTTTGGCGGATTCGGCGGTTTTTTCGGCGGCGGTCATACGATGCAGGCCGGAGCGCAGGAAAAAAGGGGCGGGCAGGGTCCGGCGCGCGGCCATGGCGGCGAAGAACACAGTCGCCGTGCCGCCGCGATGGAAAACCGTCGTGGAGAGAATGCCGATCGAGGGTCTGCGCAACGCAAGCTGTCTCCCGAGGAACGCAAGCAATTGCGTCAGAACATCTATGACGTCACGCGGGATATCTACCATCGTGGCGGCTAGGTAGGGGCCGAGGAACGGCGCACGAGTCGCTGCCCCGGTAAAGCAGTAGGATCGTTTCGGGGGACCGACATGCGAATCCATAGCACCACGATCTTCTTGGCGCTGGCCGCCGCCGGCGCGCTTTCACTGCAGACCGCCTACGCGGCAACGCAGACCAAGCCGCATCGACACACTGCGCAAGCCAAGGCGCCGGCCGCCGACGAGCAACGCCTCGACCGCGACGATGCGCGCTATTTCCTCACCCGCGTCGGCTTTGCTCCATCCGAAAGCGAACTCGACGCCTACGCCGGACTCACGCACCGCGAAGCCGTCGACCGGGTGCTCGCCCAGACGGGCACCGTTGCCACGCAACCGCCCCCGGCGTGGGTGAACGAGCCGATCGTCCCCTACAACAAGCTGCCCGACGAGGATGCCCGCAAGGCGGCGCGCCAGAAAAATGCTGCGCACGAGCTGGAATTGCGGGCCTGGTGGATGGGCGAGATGATCAAGACGCCGTCGCCGCTGACAGAGCGCATGACGCTGTTCTGGCACAACCATTTCGTTTCCAGTTCGCAGAAGGTGCCGTTCGCGCAATTGATGTATCGGCAAAACGTGCTGCTGCGCCAGAACGCGGTGGGCAACTTCGGCACGATGCTGCACGCGATCGGCAAGGACCCGGCGATGCTGATTTACCTGGACGGCGCCGAGAGCCGCAAGGGCAAGCCGAACGAGAACTTCGCGCGCGAGGTGATGGAGCTGTTCACGCTGGGTGAAGGCCATTACACCGAACAGGACATCAAGGAAGCCGCGCGCACCTACACAGGCTGGAGCATCGACCGCGAACACGATTTCACCTACATCTGGCGTCCGCAGATTCACGACACGGGCGTGAAGACGGTGTTTGGCCAGAGCGGCGATTACGACGGCGACCAGATGCTTGACATCCTGCTGTCTCGCCCCGAGACGGCCAACTTCATCGTTACCAAGCTTTGGCGCGAGTTCACTTCGCCTGACGTAGATGCGGCACAGGCGCAGCGCGTGGCCGATGCGTTCCGGGCAAGCGGCTACGACATCAAGGTGGCGTTGCGCGAGCTCTTCCTCACCCCGGCGTTCTGGGCGCCGCAATCGCGCGCAACGCTCGTGAAGTCCCCGGTGGAAATGATCGTCGGCACGCTCAAGCAGTTCAATGTGCAGTACACCGACCCGACGCCGTTTGCCATCAAGTCGGCGCAGCTTGGGCAGAACCTGCTGGCCCCGCCCAATGTGAAGGGCTGGCCGGGCGGCGATGCGTGGATCAACGCGACGACGTTGCTGGGACGCAAGCAGTTCCTCGACCAACTCTTCCGCTCGACGGAAATGAAGGCGCCGGCAGCCCAGCAGCAGGCCCAGCAACAGAGCCAACAACAGAAGCCCGGCATGATGATGGCCGCCATGCGCGAAGACCTGAAGCAGGGCGGCGCCGTGCAGGGTCTGGGGCAGGCGCTCAAGGGCATGGGCCAGGAGGGCCGCTTCAAGCTGGCGCAGTCGCAGACGATGGTGTCGTTCAACTCGGCCAAATGGCTGGCGCAGTTTGGCGCGGATGGCGATGATCCGCCGCAACTGGCCCCACGCATTTCGATCCAGCGCGCCGTCTTGCCCATCGAGCCGACCGCGCCGATTCCCGTCAAGCTGGCCGGTACGGCGTACCTGCGCACGCTGATGATGGACCCGGCTTACCAATTGAAGTAGCGCCATCGCTGCAGGAGCACACATCATGGAACGTCGCGATTTTCTGAAGGCAGGCGCCATGCTCGGCATGGGTGCCGCGGTCCCGGGGATTGTCTTTGCGCAAGGGCAAGACAAGCGCAAGGGCTACGGCAATCTGCTCATCCTCATCGAACTGAAGGGCGGCAACGACGGGCTGAACACCGTGGTGCCGTACACAAGCGCGCAGTATTACGCGCTGCGCCCGCGCATCGCCATCAAGCGGGAGCAGGTGCTGCAGCTGGATGACCGCTACGGGCTGCATCCGTCTTTGCAGGCGATGATGCCGCTGTGGCAGGCGGGGGAATTGTCGGTGGTGCAGGGGTTGTCGTATCCGCAGCCGAATCTCTCGCACTTTCGCTCGATCGAGATCTGGGACACGGCCTCGCGCTCCGACCAGTACCTGCGCGAGGGCTGGTTGACGCGTGCGTTTGCCGCGCGGCCCGTGCCGCCATCGTTCGGCGCCGATGGCGTGATCATCGGCACTGCTGATCTTGGCCCGCTCGACGGCGGCGCACGTGCCGTGGCGCTGGCCAATCCCGATGCGTTTCTCAACGAAGCCAAACTGGCGATGCCTTCGCATGCCATGGGCAACGCCACGCTGGCGCACGTGCTGAAGGTCGAGTCGGACATTGTCAAAGCCGCCGACGGTCTGCGTCCGAAGTCCGGCAAGTTCGCGTTCCAGACGCATTTTCCGGACGGCGGGTTCGGTAACTCGATCAAGGCGGCGATGCAGGTGGTGGCAGCACCGGGCCGTGGCGGTGCGGACGTTGCCGTGGTGTGCCTGTCGCTCGGCAGCTTTGATACCCATACCAATCAGCAAGGCACGCAGGCGAACCTGTTGCGGCAGTTGGGCGAAGGCATCGCTTCACTCAAGAGCGCGTTGACGGAGTTGGGCCGCTGGAACGACACGCTGATCGTCACGTATTCGGAGTTTGGCCGCCGCCCCCGCGAAAACCTGAACAACGGTACGGATCATGGCACGGCTGCCGCCCATTTCGTGGCCGGTGGCCGCGTCAAGGGTGGGCTGGCCGGGCAGGGCCCGGTGCTGGAACGGCTGGACGGCGGCGGCAATCTCGACCCGTCGGTCGATTTCCGCTCGCTTTACGCCACGGTGCTGGAGCGCTGGTGGGGGATGGATTCGCAGCCCGTGTTGGCTGGGCGGTTTGCGCCACTGGACCTCATCAAGGCCTGATCAAGCGCGGATCTGTGTCTTCCAGGCCAGCCAGAGCTTGCGCAGCGGCGTCAGGTCCGTACGCTGCGTGAGCACCTGGAAGCCGTCGGCTTCCACCTCGTCGAGCAGCCGCATGGCCAGCACGCCGCGAATCAGCGCTGAACGCTGCGCGCGGCGGTCTTCTGCCGGCAGCGCGGCAAGTGCTTCCTTGTAGGTCGCGCGGGCACGCTCGGCCTGAAATGCCATCAACGGCTTGAAGCCCTCTGCATACCGGCGATTGAACAGATCGGCGGCGGGTACGTTGAACCGCTGCAGTTCGTCGACGGGGATGTAGACGCGGTTATGGCGCACGTCTTCGCCCAGGTTTCGTATGAAATGGACAAGCTGTTCGGTTAGCGCCATCAGCCGCGCGAACTCCAGCGTGCGTGCATGCGTCTGTCCGGCGATGCGAGCCGTCAGCCGGCCTGCCACGCCCGCCACCTGATCGCCGTGACGGCGCAGGTTGGGCCAGTCCAGGTAGCGGTTCTGCATGGCGTCTGCCTCGACGCCGGCCAATAATTCGCCCAGATGCACGGCGCCGATATCGTAGCGGGCCAGATGCGGCTGCAATGCCTTCGCCGCGGGGTGCTCAGGGCGGCCCTCGAACAGCCGCGCCAGTTCCTGCCGCCACCACTGCAGCTTCGATTGAACGACCGCCGGATCGCTCGCGTCGCGTACGGCGTCTTCCAGTTCGCGGCGTACGGCTTCCAGCGCGATGGTCGCGCGGCGGCGTTCGGGCGCCAGAAACAATACGCTGTAGTACACGTCGCTGCCGGGCGGTGCCGCTTTGTCGGCGCAGTAATCGTCGGGGGTCACGGGAAGGCCGTTCTGGTGAGGTTTGAAGCAGGGCGGCCATTCTACAGCGCGTTGCGGTGCAGCATGCCGTAAAGCCTTGCCTGGGCACCTGCCGAGAAAAGTCAATCAGACGCGGCCGTGTCGTTGACCCTGCGCATTGCCGTGGGTATATTACTGACCGGTCAGTTATTTACTGAGAGCGTGTCATGCCAGCGTTGCGTTTGCCGTACCCGCATTCCGACTTCACCGGTTTCTCCGACACGCGGTCTCGGCCGCGCAGGCGTTCATTGCCGACAGCGGCATCGGCGGCTTTGCTGACCGGCGCGGCGCTACTGGCCGGCTGCAGCAAGGAGCCACCCAAGGCGCCCGAGGTGCGCCCGGTGCGGACCATGACGGTGACCAGCGAGCAGGGCGCCGGCACCGCGGAATTCTCCGGCGACGTACGCCCGCGCATCGAATCGCGCCTGGGCTTCCGCGTACCGGGCAAGATCGTCGCCCGGCTCGTGGACGTTGGCGCCACCGTCAAGAAAGGCCAGGTGCTTGCACGGCTGGACCCGACCGATCTGGCGCTTGCCCAGCAATCGGCCCAGGCGCAGTTGTCGGCGGCCAAGACCGATCGCGATCTGGCCGCGGCTGATCTGAAGCGCTACTCCGAACTGTTCGCCAAGGGCTTCATCAGCGCCGCGGAACAGCAGCGCCATCAAGCCAACTATGACGCCGCGCAAGCCCGCTACGAGCAAGCCGGCGCCGGCTACCGCAACCAGGTGAATCAAGCCGGTTATGCCACGCTTGAAGCCGACGCCGATGGCGTAGTGACCGGGGTCGACGCCGAAGTCGGGCAGGTGGTGTCCGCGGGTCAACCGGTCGTGCGTGTGGCCCAGACGGCCGAGAAGGAAGTCGTGGTCGGCATTCCCGAGGATCAGGTGGACACGCTGCGCAAATCACCCGAGGTGAGCGTGAAGCTGTGGGCCGATCAGTCGCGCAGCATTCCGGCCAAGGTGCGCGAGATTGCGCCGGCAGCCGACCCGGTCACACGCACGTACACCGTCAAGATTTCGGTACCGAATCCACCGCCGGAACTCAAGCTTGGCATGACCGCAGCGGCCACCTTTGTGCGGCCCGGCGGCGGTGGCGATAGCGGCGGCATGGGCGTGCGGGTGCCGATGAGCGCGCTGCTCCAGGATCAAGGCAAAAACGTGGTCTGGCTGTACGACGCCGCATCGCAAACGGTGAAGCCCGTGCCGGTGACGGTGGGCGCGCCACGCGACAACGTGCTGCTGGTGACGAGCGGGCTGCAACCCGGCCAGACCATCGTGACCGCCGGCGTGCACCTGCTCAAGGCCGGCCAGAAGGTGATGCCGATGGCGCCGGCCGATCAGCCGTCGGCGCAGTCCGCCATCACGCCGCGCCGGTAAGCCGCATCCGGCTCCCGCCCCAACACGCCAACCTTCGCGCGTATGGAACATTCCCGTTTCAACCTGTCACGCTGGGCGCTTGAACATCAGCCGCTCACGCGCTTCTTGCTGGTGGCGCTGTTGCTCGGCGGCATCTTTGCGTATTCCAAGCTGGGGCAGGACGAAGATCCGCCCTTCACCTTCCGCGCGATGGTCGTGCAGGCCTTCTGGCCCGGCGCCACGGCCGAGCAGATGTCGCGCCAGGTAACCGACAAGATCGAGAAGGCGCTGCAGGAGGTGCCATACGCTTGGAAGATCCGCAGCTACTCCAAGCCGGGCGAAACGCTCGTCACCTTCCAACTGGCCGACACGTCGCCCGCCAAGGAAACGCAGCAGCTTTGGTACACCGTGCGCAAGAAAGTGGGCGATATCGCGCCTACGTTGCCGCAAGGCGTGCGCGGGCCGTACTTCAATGATGATTTCGGCGACGTGTATGGCTCGATCTATGCGCTGTCCGCCGATGGCTTCACTTATCGCCAGCTCAACGACTACGCCGATGCGATCCGCCAGCAGCTGCTGCGCGTGCCCAACGTCGCCAAGGTCGAACTGCTGGGCGATCAGGACGAAAAGATCTACATCGAGTTCCAGCAGGCCAAGCTGTCGCAGATGGGTCTGGACATCAACAGCATCGCCACGCAGATCAGCCAGCAGAACAACATCGGCCCCAGCGGTGTGCTGGTCACGCCGACCGACAACGTGCAGATTCGCCTGTCGGGCCAGTTTTCGGACATCCGCGATCTGGAGAACTTGACGCTGCGCGGCCCCGGCGGCACCACGAATATCCGCCTCGGAGACATCGCCACCGTCAAGCACGGCTACGTAGACCCGCCGCACGCCAAGATGCGCTTCAACGGCAAGGAGGTGATCGGCCTGGGTATCTCGATGACCAAGGGCGGTGACATCATTCAGCTCGGCAAGGACTTGCGCGCCACGGTCGACAAGATCCGCGCAAAGCTGCCGATGGGCATCGAGATGCAGCAGGTGCAGAACCAGCCGAAATCGGTGCAGAGTTCGGTGGGCGAGTTCGTGCACGTGCTGATCGAGGCGGTGGTGATCGTGCTGGGCGTGAGTTTCCTCTCGCTCGGGTTGCATACCAAGCCGAAGCTGCGCATTGACGTTTGGCCGGGCTTGGTGGTGGGCCTGACGATCCCGCTGGTGCTGGCGGTGACGTTCCTGTTCATGAACATCTTCGACATCGGGCTGCACAAGATTTCGCTTGGTGCGCTGATCATTGCGCTGGGCCTGCTGGTGGACGACGCGATCATCGCGGTCGAAATGATGGTGCGCAAGCTGGAAGAGGGCTTCTCCAAGATGGAGGCGGCCACCTTCGCGTACACGTCGACCGCCATGCCGATGCTGACCGGCACGCTCATCACCGCCACGGGTTTCCTGCCGGTGGGGCTGGCGCGTTCGACGGTGGGTGAATACACGTTCGGCATCTTTGCGGTGACGGCACTGGCGCTGGTGCTTTCGTGGTTTGCGGCGGTGGTGTTTGTGCCGTACCTCGGTTTCCTGCTGCTGCGGACGAAATCGCATGTGGAGGGCGGCGGGCACCACGAGCTGTTCGACACGCCGTTCTACAACCGCTTTCGCGGCTGGGTGAACTGGTGCGTGGAGTACCGCAAGACGGTGATCGTCATCACGCTGGTGGCCTTCGGGCTGGGCGTGTTCGGCTTCAAGTATGTCGAGAAGCAGTTCTTCCCCGACTCCAGCCGCCCGGAACTGATGGTCGAGCTGTGGTTGCCGGAAGGCTCCAGCTTCAACCAGACCGAAACCGAAGCCAAACGCTTTGAAGCCCTGATGCGCAAGGAGCAGAACGTTGACAGCGTGACGCTGTTCATCGGCTCGGGTGCGCCACGCTTCTACCTGCCGCTGGACCAGATTCTTCCGCAGACAAACGTGGCGCAGGCCATCGTGATGCCCACTTCGCTGGAGGCGCGCGAGGGTGTGCGGCAACACGTCATTGGGCTGCTGAAGTCGCAATTCCCGCATCTGCGCGGCCGCGTGAAACTGCTGCCGAACGGGCCGCCGGTGCCGTATCCGGTGCAGTTCCGCGTGATGGGCCCGGACATTGGCGGGGTGCGCAAGATTGCCGATCAGGTCAAGGCCATCATGAGCGCCAATCCGAACACCGTGGGCGTGAACGACAACTGGAACGAGAACGTCAAGGTGCTGCGCCTGGACATCGACCAGGACAAGGCGCGTGCGCTGGGTGTGTCGACCGGTTCCATCTCGCAGGTCACGCAGACGGTGATGTCCGGCGCGCCCATCGCCCAATACCGCGACGGCGACAAGCTGCTCGACATCGTGATGCGGCCGCAGGAGGACGAGCGCAACACGCTCGACGCACTGCAGCGCGTGCAAGTCCCGACCAGCAGTGGTCGCACGGTGCCGCTGACGCAGGTGGCGCGAGTTGGTTTTGCGTGGGAACCCGGCGTGATCTGGCGCGAGAACCGCGACTACGGCATCACCGTGCAATCCGACGTGGTGGACGGCGTGCAGGGCCCGACCGTCACGGCGCAGATCAATCCGTTGCTTGATAAGATTCGCGCGGACCTGCCGCCGGACTATCAGATCAAGATTGCCGGCGCAGAAGAGGAAAGTGCTAACGCGGGTGCGTCCATCGCTGCACAAATGCCGCTGTGCATTTTCATCATCTTCACGCTGCTGATGCTCCAGCTGCACAGCTTCTCGCGCTCGGTGATGGTGTTCCTGACCGGCCCGCTGGGGCTGATTGGCGCGGCAGCCACGTTGCTGCTGCTGCGCGCGCCGATGGGCTTTGTTGCGCAACTCGGTATTACGGCGCTGATCGGGATGATCATCCGGAATTCGGTCATTCTGGTGGACCAGATCGAGCAGGATGTGGCGGCCGGCGTGCCGACGTGGAATGCCATCGTCGAAGCGGCCGTGCGTCGTTTCCGGCCGATCATCCTGACCGCGGCGGCGGCGGTGCTGGCAATGATTCCGCTGTCGCGCAGCGTGTTCTGGGGCCCGATGGCCGCCGCCATCATGGGTGGCCTGATCATCGCCACGGTGTTGACGCTGCTGTTCCTGCCGGCGTTGTATGCGGCGTGGTTCCGCGTCAAGCGGCCCGATGCGCAAGCGGCCGCCCCGGCGGTCTGACGTTTGCGCGCAGGCAGCGGGTGCAAGGGAGGGGACTCGAACCCGTACACCTAGTCAAATCGGGTAGGGGATGGAAACCCCCCAACGACTGCGATATAATCGCGGGCTTCCTTTCCGGCGCCTCCGCTCAGGGGCGCCGCGATCCATCCGGCGAGGGTGGCGAAATTGGTAGACGCACCAGGTTTAGGTCCTGACGCCAGCAATGGTGTAGGGGTTCGAGTCCCCTCCCTCGCACCAAAACTCCCTTGAAGATCCACGACTTGGATTTTCAAATCATTGAAAATTCAGCCGTTTTGCTGCATTGGGCTTTTTCGCACGGTTTGACCGCGTTCGATCTTTGAGGGCGCCGGCGGCCTAGCAGACGTCGACCGTTCTCCGGCGGTCCACACTGTCATCCGGGTGCCACCTTGCTGAAGGCCTCCGGTCGTCCGAAGCCGATGCGCGCTCGGCCCCTCTTCTGCAGACGTATGAACAAACAAAAAAGGCGACCACCCGGTCCCCTTTTTTGTCGGCTGTCCACATGAGCGCTAGCGGGCCGCGCCCATGTGGACGCCATTCAGCGGGACTTCTTTGCAATGTCCTTCGCTGCTTCCTTGACGTCGCCCGCATTCTTGCGAGCTTGACCGCCGGCCTGCTGCAGGTCGCCCTTCAGCTCGCGGGCAGGGTTGTCCGTTGCTTTGCCTACTACCTCGTTGACCTTGCCTTTCACTTTCTCGACAGTACCTTTCACTTGATCCTTGTTCATGGTCTGCTCCTTTGAAAATGCGCTCTTGCGCACTGCGAGTGTGTAGCAGGTGGCGTGCCTGAGCGTGGCTGCGGCGTGCTGGCAACTGCGGTGCGGCACCGAACGCCGGCCGTATGCACACGTATGCCCGGGCTCACGTGCCCGGCATCCACGTTATGCGTCGGGGGTTCCGAGCGCTTGATTGATTCTCAGCGCCACCAGCGTCCCGACCACACCGGACAGCAGATACAGGCTTACCGCTCCAAGCCCGAACAAGGACGACAAACCTAGCGCCACGAGTGGTGCAAATGCTGCACCGAACAACCAGCCGAAATCGGTCGTCAGGGCCGCACCCGTATAGCGGAATCGGCTCTCGAAGTTGGATGTCACCACCCCGGCCGCCTGACCGTAGGACAACCCCAGCAGGCCGAAGCCGACCAGAATGAAGGTGTCCTGCCCTGCAACCCCGCCATCGAGCAGCCACGGCGCGGCCAGGCTGAACAGGCCGATCAGCACGGCCATTGCCGCCAACGTGGTGCGTCTGCCGAAACGGTCTGCAATCAGGCCGGAAACCAGTGTCCCCACAAAGGCGATCGCAGCGCCGATGATCTGGACGGTCAGCACGGCAGGCACGCTTTGCGTTTTGCGCAGCGATACCCATGACAGTGGGAAGACAGTGACCAGGTGGAACAGCGCATAGCTGGCCAGCGCGGCAAAGGCCCCCAGGAAGATGTTGAACCCTTGCGCGTTCACCATCTGCAGGGTGCTGATGGGTTCCAGCTGTTCTTCCTCAAGCAGTTGCGTGTATTCGTGCGTCACCACCAGCCGCAGACGTGCAAATAGCGCCACCACGTTGATGGCGAAGGCGACGTAGAACGGATAACGCCAGCCCCAATCGATGAATTCCTGAAACGTCAGGCTGGTGTAGAGGAACAGGAACAGCGCCCCGGCGATGATGAACCCGGTCGGGGCGCCCAACTGCCCGACCATGGCATACCAGCCGCGCTTGTTTTCAGGGGAGTTCAGCGCCAGCAAAGAGGGCAGGCCATCCCACGAGCCGCCAAACGCAATGCCCTGCATGAAGCGGAAGAGCGCCAGCAAATAGATGGCCGAATGGCCGATCGTTGCGTACGACGGCAAGAACGCAATGCCCACTGTGGCCGTGCCGAGCAGGAAGAGCGACGCCGTCAGTTTGGTACTGCGTCCCCATCGGCGCTGGATGCGCATGAACAGGGCTGTGCCGAACGGGCGCCCGATAAAGGCGAACGAGAAGACCGTGAAGCTGAACAGCAGACCGGCCAATTCACTCGCAAACGGAAAATAGACCGAAGGGAACACCAGCACCGACGCGATGCCGTAGACGAAAAAGTCGAAGTACTCCGACGCGCGCCCGATCACGACGCCTATGGCAATCTCTGCCGGAGCAACTTCATGGTGTCCTGGGGCGGGCGGTGCAGTGGGCGACGCGCGATGCTGGTGGGTCAGACTTGCCATCGTTGAGTCTCCATCGGGATTCGGGGGAGGGGTGTCGTACGGCGATCAAAAAGTCCGTCATCACAAGACCAGAATAGCGCCTAAACTGCAACGACAAGTCGAAAGATCGTTGGGCCATCCCAGCGCGACGTTAATCAAACGCCACTTCCGAGACCCATGCCACGCTTCAATGCAGTAGTGACACCCCTTGGAATTACGGGAAGGTCGCTTTGGCGAGGTGCAGCAATTGCCTTGTTGGTGACCCTTACAGGTTGTAGCCACGCGGTGCTGTTGTCGCCGGCTGGCGACATGGCGGTGCGACAGCGGGATCTGATCATCATTGCGACATGTCTGATGTTGCTGATCATCGTCCCGGTGATCGTGCTCACGCTGTTGTTTGCATGGCGGTATCGGGAGAGCGCTGAAAACGCGCACTACAACCCCGATTGGGATCATTCCACCGTGCTGGAGCTGGCCATCTGGGCTGCGCCGCTCCTGATCATCATTACGCTGGGCGCCATCACCTGGGTGAGCACCCATCAACTCGATCCATATCGGCCGCTGACGCGGCTGGATCAGGATCGCCCGATACCCGCCGAGACCAAGCCGCTTACCGTGGAGGTGGTGGCAATGGACTGGAAGTGGCTGTTTGTCTATCCCGAGCAGGGCATCGCCACCGTCAACGAACTGGCCGCCCCGGTCGACCGGCCCATTGCGTTCAAGATCACGGCGACCTCGGTCATGAACGCGTTCTTCGTGCCTTCTCTTGCGGGCATGGTCTATGCGATGCCGGGCATGGAAACCACGCTTCATGCGGTGATCAACCGGCCCGGCGTCTATGACGGGTTCTCTTCCAACTACAGCGGCGAAGGCTTCTCGCACATGCGGTTCAAATTCCACGGGCTGCCGAACGACGAGTTCGACCGGTGGGTCCAGCAGGTCAAGGCCTCTGGCACGTCGCTGTCGAAAGACACCTACCTGAAGCTCGCCAAGCCGAGCGAGAGCGAACCCGTGCAGCGCTACGCCAGCGTGGCGCCAGACCTTTATGACCGCATCCTGAACCGCTGTGTGGACGGCCAGGCATGCCTGGCCAACACCATGGCGAGCAACCGCAACGTGAAGCGCTTCGACCCGACGGCGGAAATCTGTACCGCCAGCAACACGGTCGATGTCATGCCCATGTTTGCGGCGGATGCGGCCATCAACGACGGTCGAAGGTTGTTGCGGTAGGCCGAGACTTACCCTCGGCTTTTCGCTCTTTTCGCCCCGTTGATGTTTTTCGCCAACATTGATCGGCCAGAATTGGTCAATACAGGCACAGGTGACATCCATGCCCGAGCGTTCTGAACTCGCCAACATGATTTTTGGCCGCCTGACGTGGGAGGCCATTCCGTATCACGAGCCGATCCTGCTCGCCACGTTCGCGGTCGTCGCGCTGGGCGGTCTCGTGCTGGTCGGTGCGCTGACGTATTTCCGCGTCTGGGGTTACCTCTGGCGTGAATGGTTCACCAGCATCGACCACAAGAAGATCGGCATCATGTATGTCGTGCTGGGCATCGTGATGCTGCTGCGCGGCTTTGCGGATGCCGTCATGATGCGAATACAACAAGCGGTGGCCTTTGGTGACAACCTGGGCTACCTGCCGCCGCACCACTACGACCAGATCTTCACCGCGCACGGCGTGATCATGATCTTCTTTGTCGCCATGCCGCTGGTGACGGGGCTCATGAACTTTGTCATGCCGCTGCAGATCGGTGCCCGCGACGTGGCGTTCCCCTTCCTCAACAACTTCAGCTTCTGGATGACCACAGGCGGCGCCGTCCTGGTGATGATGTCGCTGTTCGTGGGCGAATTCGCACGCACCGGCTGGCTGGCCTATCCACCCCTGTCGGGCATCGTTGCCAGCCCCGATGTGGGCGTCGATTACTACATATGGGCGCTACAGATAGCGGGCGTCGGGACCGTGCTATCGGGCATCAACCTGCTGGTCACCATCGTCAAGATGCGCGCGCCCGGCATGACGTTGATGCGCATGCCGATCTTCACCTGGACGGCGCTGTGCACCAACACGCTGATCGTTGCAGCGTTTCCGGTGCTGACGGCCGCCGTGACGCTGCTTGCGCTGGACCGCTACCTGGGCACCCATTTCTTTACCGTCGAGCAGGGCGGCAGCGCGATGATGTATGTGAACCTGATCTGGATCTGGGGGCACCCCGAGGTCTACATCCTGGTGCTGCCCGCGTTCGGCATCTTCTCCGAAGTAGTGGCCACGTTCTCCCGCAAGCGCCTGTTCGGCTACGCGTCGATGGTGTACGCCACGGTCGTCATCACCGTGCTGTCTTACCTGGTCTGGCTCCATCATTTCTTCACCATGGGGTCAGGCGCCAGCGTCAACTCGTTCTTCGGGATCACGACGATGATTATCTCCATCCCGACAGGCGCCAAGATCTTCAATTGGCTGTTCACGATGTATCACGGAAAGATCCGTTTCGAGCCGCCGATGTTGTGGACGGTCGGGTTCATGGTGACGTTCGTCATTGGCGGGATGACCGGTGTGCTGCTGGCGGTGCCGCCGGCCGATTTCTCGTTGCACAACAGCCTCTTCCTGATTGCACACTTCCACAACGTGATCATTGGCGGGGTGCTGTTCGGTCTCATGGCCGGCATTACGTACTGGTTTCCCAAGGCCTTTGGATACCGCCTGGTGTCGTCGTGGGGCAAGGCCTCGTTCTGGTTCTGGTTTGTCGGTTTCTACATCGCGTTCATGCCGTTGTACTGGCTGGGCATGCTTGGGGTCACCCGCCGGATGAACCATTTCCAGGATCCGTCCTTGCAGATCTGGTTCCAGATTGCCGCATTGGGCGCCTTGCTGATCGCCGTCGGCATTGCCTGCTTCCTGATCCAGCTGGTGGTCAGCTTCCTGCGTCGAGAGGAACTCCGCGACACGACCGGCGACCCATGGAATGGCCGGACGTTGGAGTGGTCGACTTCCTCTCCGCCTCCGCAATACAACTTCGCAATGACGCCGCTCGTACATGACGCCGACGCCTGGTGGCAGATGAAGCAGTACGGTTACCGGCGTCCGCAGGAGGGCTTCAAGCCGATCCACATGCCAAAGGGCACCGCCGCCGGCATCGTGCTGGCGGGGCTCTCCACGTTGTGCGGTTTTGCGCTGATCTGGCATATCTGGTGGCTGGCCATCGCGTCGTTCGCGGCCACGATCATCTCGGCGATCATCCACACCTTCAATTACAAGCGCGACTACTACATTCCGGCGGAAGAGGTGATCCGGACCGAAGCATCGCGCACCCAACTGATGGCAGGCCATGGCTGAAACGACCGCATCCCTGCATGTGACCGCCCCCAGCGGTACCACCACGGTGGATGACATACCGCCGGGAGGCTACCAGTTCCACGTCACCGAAGAACCGCACGTGCCAAACGGCACGTTGCTCGGGTTCTGGCTGTACCTGATGAGCGACTGCCTGATATTTGCTTGCCTGTTTGCCGCCTATGGCGTACTGGGCCGCGAATACGCGGGCGGGCCTACCGGGGCGGAGCTCTTCGAGTTGCCGCTGGTGGCGCTGAACACGTCTTTCCTGCTCCTGTCGTCCATTACATACGGCTTTGCAATGCTGCAGATGCAGCAGCGCAAGGTGTCGGCCATGCAGATCTGGCTGGCCATCACGTGGGTCTTCGGTGCCGCGTTCCTTGCGGTCGAGCTTTACGAATTCGCTCACCTGATCCACGAGGGTGCGGGGCCGACGCGCAGTGCATTCCTGACTTCGTTCTTCTCGCTGGTCGGCACGCACGGGCTGCACGTGACGTTTGGCTTGATCTGGCTCATCGTGCTGATGGTGCAAGTGTCCAAGCACGGGCTGATCACGGCCAACAAGCGTCGGCTGATGTGCCTGTCGATGTTCTGGCACTTTCTGGACGTTGTCTGGATCGGCGTCTTTACCTTCGTCTACCTGATGGGAACGCTGCCATGAGCGCGCAAGATCAAACGATGAACGGCCACGGTCATGGCCACGAGGGCCATCACCACGAAGAAGAGATCGGGCCGCACGCCACACTGGGCGGTTACCTGACGGGCTTCGTTCTGTCTGTCTTCCTGACGGCGATTCCGTTCTGGCTGGTAATGGCGAACGTCTTCGACAAATCGTCAACCACCGCCGTGACAATCCTGCTCATCGGTGCGGTGCAGATCGTGGTGCACATGATTTTTTTCCTGCACATGAACGCCAAATCCGAAGGCGGCTGGAACATGCTGTCGCTGATGTTCACGTTGGTGTTGGTTGTCATCACGCTCAGTGGTTCGCTTTGGGTGATGTACCACCTGAATACAAACATGATGCCGCACATGCGGCCCGCGCAGACGACGCCTACCGTCCTGCCTGCCCGGACGCAATAGACGCATTGGACCTGCATGCGCGCTCCAGAGATTATCGTTACCGACGACGCGGATGATGAATGGATTCAGATCATCGGGAACGGCCTGAACCAGTTCAACGATATGCACGTCGGCTATGGCGACCGGCGACCGCTTGCGGTGCTCGTCCGAGATCCCCACAGCGGCGATGTCGTGGGCGGCGCGAGTGGTCGCACGTCGCTCGGCTTGCTGTTCCTCGATCTGTTCCATCTGCCCCAGGCATTGCGCGGCATGGGCATCGGAACCGAGGTGTTGCGCAGGTTTGAGGAAGAAGGGCGCCGCAGGGGATGTCGCGCTGCGGTGGTCTATACGATCAGCTTTCAGGCGCCGGAGTTTTACGAACGAAACGGCTGGGTACGGTTTGGAGAGGTCCCGTGCGATCCGCCCGGCACGAGCCGCGTTTTCCTGAGCAAGACGTTGTGAGTTGAGTCTCCAAGGTTTGACCTTGTCCTGCTCCGCGGCTTTGAGGTACTCCAGGAAGCGGCTAGTGACGGGCACCGCATCGCCCGTAGGTGGCAATGACAGCGTGGGCCTCCTTCGGCGTATGGAACACCGCCTCCTACGCGAAACGCGCGGTGGCATACCCGCCGCACGTTCCCTACGATGACAGGGCAAGGCATGCATAACGGGGAAGCGCGCCATGTCGATCTTTGACGAGAACGAGCACCGCGAGGCCTTCTGGGAGGCCGTGCGCCAAGCGATCGAGGCGCGCGAGCAGGCCGAGGAAGCGCGTCGCTCAGGGCGGTGGACCGGGCTGGCGATCGGCCTGTCGGTGGCCGCGCTCGCGGTTGCTCTGATGGCGTGGCGCCACAGGTCTCCAGGCGATGTCGGTTAAGGCCGTCTTGCTGCGCCACACCGATTCCTGGCACTCCTTTCCAAATTTCCTCGGCAGCCCGACTGCTTCAGGTCAAGGCACGCGGGAGGGGCAGCGTTACAATTCTGCGCTTCCTCCCAGGGTGTTTCATGCCACGCGGCCTCGTTCTCGCCACGCCTCAGCTCACGTCGGACGGCACGCCGTTCTCCGCGCAATACGACGACGTCTATCACAGCTCTCAAGGCGGTCTGGCGCAGGCGCATCATGTCTTCTTGGGCGGCAATGACTTACCCTCGGCGTGGCAGGGCAAGCGAAGCTTCACCATTGTCGAAACAGGTTTCGGCCAAGGTCTGAATTTCCTTGCCACGTGGGCCGCGTGGCGCGACGATCCGCGGCGTTGCGCGCGACTCGATTTCGTTTCGATCGAGAAGCACCCATTCGATCGCGCCGGCTTGTCGATCGTGCATCCACAAGGCGGCCCGCTGGCGCCGCTCGCCGAGATGCTCCGTCAATCGTGGCCCGTGCCCATGCCGGGTGTGCATCGCCTGGCCCTCGATGGCGGCCGCGTCACCCTGACGCTGCTGTTTGGTGACGCGATGGAGACGCTGCCCCAACTGTCGTGCGCTGCCGACGCGTTTTATCTCGACGGCTTCTCTCCCGCAAAAAACCCGGATTTGTGGCAGCCGCGCGTGTTCAAGCAGCTTGCGCGGGTAGCGCGCGCCGGCGCGACATTGGCCACGTACACCGCCGCTGGATTTGTGCGGCGCGGCTTGCAGGAAGCTGGTTTCGAGGTGCGCAAGGCGCCCGGTTTCGGCTCCAAACGCGACATGACCGTCGCGCAATTTCCAACCCACTGGCGCACGCGGCGCGGACCGGCTGAAGCGCCGGTCTGGAGCCAACATCACGCCATCGTGCTCGGCGCCGGGCTTGCCGGCTGCGCCGTTGCAGAACGGCTCGCATCGCGCGGCTGGCACATCACGCTCATCGATGAAAACGAGGGCCCCGCGCGTGGCACGTCTGCGCATCGTGCAGCGGCCATGCATCCCCATGTGTCCATCGACGACAGCGTGCTGTCGCGGCTATCGCGCGCAGGCAATCTCCTTGCGCGCCGCCACTGGGACGCGCTGGATCGCGCCGGCTTCGCCACAGGTTTCCAACGCACCGGTGTCCTGCAACTCGCTGAACACGCCGGCGACGCCATCGAGCAGCAACGCATCGTGCAAGCGCTCGGCTATCCAACCGATTACATCGACTGGCTCAATGTGGAGGAGGCCGCCGAACGCATCGGAGCCAGCGTTCCGCAGGGAGGGTGGTGGTTTGCGCAAGCCGGCTGGGTCGCACCGCCGGACATTTGCCGTGCCAATCTCGCCGCTGCCGGGGCCGCTGTCGATGCACGTTGGAACACGCGTGTCGAATCGCTGCGCCAAGACGGCGATCAATGGGCGGCGCTGGACGCGCACGGAGATGTGATTGCCAGGGCGCCGGTCATCGTTCTCGCCAACAGTCTCGGTGCGGCACGTCTGGCGCCGTTGACATCCGCGTCGCTCAAGCCAGTGCGCGGTCAACTCACCGACGTGCCCGTCACTGCATTGCAAGCGGGCGCCGCGTGGCCAAAGGCCGTTGTTTGCGGCGAGGGGTACCTCTTGCCCGCCGAGCAGGGCGCACAGTCAGTGCGCATAGGTTCCTCATTCCAACCGGGCGCATCCGATCTGACGGAGCGCGTCGCCGATCACGTCGCCAATCTCCGGCGGCTGACCGCGTTGCAACCGGGCCAAGCCGGCGCGCTGGCAAAGCTCGACCCTGCCCAGCTACGAGGCTATGTCGGGGTGCGGTGCGTCTCGGCCAATCGGTTGCCGTTGATCGGTCCGCTGGCGGATGAGGCCGCCGCTGCGGTACCCGGTTTTCGCTTGCGCGGGCCGCATGCGCAATTGCCTCGCCTTGCCGGGCTGTATGCCGCACTTGCGTATGGTTCGCGCGGCCTCACATGGTCGGTACTGGGCGCGGAGTTGCTGGCGGCACAGATTGACGGTGGCCCGCTCCCCCTGGAATCCGACCTGGTGGCAGCGCTCGACCCTGGCCGCTTTGTCCTGCGTGCGTTGCAACACGGAGGCCTCCAAGGACAGGGCGCCGCACGCACGGAAAGCAAGGCTGCGGAACCGCTGGATTGACGCGCCGATTGAAGGGTTTTCCAAGCGTTCCGACCCAAAAAATCAGGGCCGCCGAACGTTCCATGCCATAATATGCGTTTTGCGTTTGCCAGCCTGAACGCGCCCGACGTGCCGTGCATTGTGCATTGAAGCGGCCCTCGCGCCGCATTCCTGCAAGCCCGGCAAGACCAAGAACTTTGAACCACGGCTGCTGCTGGCGCTGCGCCGTTCGACGCAACCATCTTCTGAATCTGGAATTACGACCATGTCGACTATCGAAAACCTCGGCAAGCTTGATCGCAAAGTGACCCTGGCTGTCCCGAAGGCCGAAGTGGAGCAAGAGAAGCAAAGCCGTCTGGCGCGTCTGTCCAAGACCGTCAAGATGTCCGGCTTCCGCCCGGGCAAGGTCCCGATGAAGATGGTCGAGAAGCAATACGGCCAACAAGTCGAATTCGAAGTCCGCTACGACAAGGCGGCCCGTCAGTTCTTCGACATCACCAACGAGCAGGGCGTGAAGGTCGCCGGCCAACCGCGCTTCGAGCTGAAGACCGAAGGCGTGGCCGATGACCAAGTCGCGTTCGACGCCACTTTCGAGGTGTACCCGGAAGTGAAGCTTGGCGATCTGGCCGGTGCGGAACTGACCCGCACCAAGACCGAAATCACCGATGCCGAAATCGACAAGACCCTCGACATCCTGCGCAAGCAACGCGTGCATTACCACCCGCGCGGCGAAGCCGGCGAGCACGGTGACGGCGGTGCTGCAGTGGCCCAAGACGGCGACCGCGTGACGGTTGATTTCGTCGGCACGATCGACGGCGTGGAATTCGCCGGCGGTAAGGCTGAAGGTTTCAGCTTCGTGCTGGGCGAAGGCCGCATGCTGCCTGAGTTCGAGCAAGCCACGCTGGGCCTGAAGCAAGGCGAATCGAAAAAATTCCCGCTGGCGTTCCCCGAGGATTACCACGGCAAGGACGTCGCCGGTAAGACGGCTGAGTTCACTGTCACGCTCAAGCAAGTTGAGTGGGCGCACCTGCCGGAAGTCAATGAAGCCTTCGCGCAATCGCTGGGCATCGCCGACGGCAACCTCGACAAGATGCGCGCCGACATCCGCGAAAACCTCGAGCGTGAGGTCAAGCGCCGCACGCACGCGTTGCTCAAGGATCAAGTCATGGAAGCGCTGCTGAAGGTGGCAGAGCTGGACGTGCCGAAGTCGCTGGTCGAGCAAGACCAGGAGCGTCTGGTCGAAATGGCGCGCCGCGACCTAGAATCGCGCGGCATGCCGAACGCCAAGAACATGCCGATCCCGGCGGAGATGTTCACGCAGCAAGCCGAGCGCCGTGTGAAGCTGGGCCTGGTGCTGGCCGAAGTCGTGAAGGCCAACGGCCTGGAAGCCAAGCCGGAGCAGATCAAGGCTGAGATCGAAGAGTTCGCCAAGAGCTACGAAGATCCGAAGGAAGTCATCCGCTGGTACTACGGTGACCAACAGCGCCTGGCTGAGATGGAAGCCTACGTGCTCGAAAACAA
The DNA here is from genome assembly GCF_030582395.1 of Ralstonia pickettii. Classification (NCBI taxonomy): domain Bacteria; kingdom Pseudomonadati; phylum Pseudomonadota; class Betaproteobacteria; order Burkholderiales; family Burkholderiaceae; genus Ralstonia; species Ralstonia pickettii. Next base: position 1,672,582 of record NZ_CP104381.1, on the reverse strand, counting down.
CGTGGTAAATTTTGTGTGCGACAAGGCCAAGGTGACTGACAAGGTCGTGTCGTTCGAAGAGCTGACCGCCACGCCGGCGCAAGGCTGATTCGATCGATAAAGTTTCCGAAATAAGCACCGGAGAACCGCATGATCCGCAATGAACTGATCGACCAACTTGCCCGTACCCAAGCTTCCGCGCTCGAAACGCAGGGGCTCGGTCTGGTGCCGATGGTGGTCGAGCAGTCGGGCCGCGGCGAACGCGCCTACGATATCTACTCGCGCCTGCTCAAGGAGCGAGTGATCTTCATGGTGGGCGAGGTCAACGACCAGACTGCCAACCTCGTGGTGGCACAGCTGCTGTTCCTGGAAAGTGAGAATCCGGACAAGGACATCTCGCTGTACATCAATTCGCCGGGCGGTTCTGTATCGTCCGGTCTGGCAATGTACGACACGATGCAGTTCATCAAGCCGGACGTGTCCACGCTTTGTATGGGTATGGCAGCCAGTATGGGCGCGTTCCTGCTGGCAGCCGGCGCGAAGGGCAAGCGTCTGGCGCTTCCGAACTCGCGCATCATGATTCACCAGCCGCTGGGCGGCGCGCGGGGCCAGGCTTCCGACATCGAGATCCAGGCGCGTGAGATTCTGTACCTGCGCGAGCGCCTTAACACGGTGCTCTCGGAAGTGACCGGTCAGCCTGTCGATAAGATCGCCCGCGACACGGATCGTGATAACTTCATGAGCAGCGAACAGGCTAAGGAATACGGCCTGATCGACCAGGTCATCGCAAAGCGCTGAAGTGTCGAGGTAATGTGCCGATGTATGTATAGACGGCGTAACCGGTGCGTTTTACGGCACACCGGCTAACCGCACGAAACATGTCAAGCGGTGTCAAAAACGAGGCCTCGCGCCTCGTTTTTGCTTGGAACAACACCTGCGGATCGTCGCCAGATAATTTGGCGTATGATGCTGCCAAGAACTACTGGTAATCGTTATGGCGGACAAGAAAGGCTCGACTGGCGAAAAGCTGCTGTACTGCTCGTTTTGCGGCAAGAGCCAGCATGAGGTCAAAAAACTGATTGCCGGCCCCTCGGTCTTCATCTGCGATGAATGTATCGACCTGTGCAATGAAATCATCCGGGACGAAGCTGCCATCTCTGAAAAAGAAGGTGGTCTGGCGGTCAAGTCCGACCTGCCCACGCCGCATGAAATTCGCCAAAGCCTCGACCAGTACGTCATCGGGCAGGAGCAGGCGAAGAAGATCCTGGCGGTCGCGGTTTACAACCATTACAAGCGCTTGAAGCACCTCGGCAAGAAGGACGATGTCGAGCTGTCCAAGAGCAACATTCTGCTCATCGGGCCGACTGGCTCGGGCAAGACCCTGCTGGCTCAAACGCTGGCGCGTCTCTTGAACGTGCCGTTCGTCATTGCCGACGCCACCACGCTGACCGAAGCGGGCTACGTGGGCGAGGACGTCGAGAACATCATCCAGAAGCTGCTGCAGAACTGCAATTACGAGGTGGATAAGGCCCAGCGTGGCATTGTCTACATCGACGAAATTGACAAGATTTCACGCAAGTCAGACAACCCTTCCATCACCCGGGACGTTTCCGGTGAAGGCGTCCAGCAGGCGCTGCTTAAACTGGTCGAAGGGACGATGGCATCGGTGCCCCCGCAAGGTGGTCGCAAGCATCCGAACCAGGATTTCCTGCAGGTGGATACCACCAATATTTTGTTCATCTGTGGTGGCGCGTTCGATGGTCTGGAAAAGATCATCATGCAGCGCTCGGACAAGACCGGAATCGGTTTTGGCGCAGAGGTACAGAGCAAGGAAGAGCGCGACGTCAGCGAAGTGCTGCCGCAAGTGGAGCCGGAAGATCTTATCAAGTTCGGTCTGATTCCCGAGTTGATCGGCCGTCTGCCCGTGGTGGCGACGCTGGCCAAACTCGATGAGACAGCCTTGATGGAAATCCTGGTCGAGCCCAAGAACGCAATCGTCAAGCAGTACCAGAAGCTGCTGGCAATGGAAGGGGTGGAGCTGGAAATTCGTCCTAGCGCGCTGACGGCAATCGCCCGCAAGGCGATCAAGCGGAAGACGGGGGCCCGGGGTCTGCGTTCCATTGTCGAGCACGCTTTGATGGATGTGATGTATGACCTCCCCAACCACAAGGGCGTGCAAAAGGTGGTGATTGATGAAAGCACGATCTCCGACGAAGGCAAACCCTTGCTGATTTACGAAGAGCAACCCAAGGTTGCAGGTTCCAACTGACGCGAATGCCCGGCCGGGATGCGCCGTATGCGTCCCATGCAGGAAGCCGTTCGCTTGCGAGCGGCTTTTTTGCTTCGGGAAACCGGGTCGGCATGCGACTTGCAGCAGCGGTCTTGTAAAACCGTCGCTGTGCCCAATTTAGCCCTTACATGACTTTCTGGGGAAAATAATGTCCGGAACCCAACTTTTACCCGCTGAGCAGATTCGCCTGCCGCTGTTGCCGCTGCGTGACGTGGTGGTGTTTCCGCACATGGTGATTCCGCTGTTCGTGGGGCGCCCCAAATCCATCAAGGCGCTAGAAGCCGCGATGGAAGCGGGCAAGAGCATCATGCTCGTTGCGCAAAAGACGGCCGCCAAGGACGAGCCGACCGACAAGGATCTGTACGAGGTCGGCTGTATCGCCAACATTCTGCAGATGCTGAAGCTGCCGGACGGCACTGTGAAGGTGCTTGTCGAGGGCACGCAGCGCGCTAACATCCTGTCCGTCACCGACGACGAATCGCACTTCTTCTGCGAAGCGGTGCCCGTCGGCCCGGAACCGACTGAATCGGCTGAGACCGAGGCGCTGCGTCGCGCCATCGTGTCGCAGTTCGACCAGTACGTGAAGCTGAACAAGAAGATCCCGCCTGAGATTCTGACTTCGCTGTCGGGTATCGACGAACCGGGTCGATTGGCTGACACCATCGCCGCACATCTGCCGATCAAGCTCGAGCAGAAGCAGAAGATTCTCGAGATGTTCAACGTGACCGAACGTCTGGAGAGCCTGCTGTCGCAGCTGGAAGGCGAGATCGACATCCTGCAGGTGGAAAAGCGTATCCGTGGCCGCGTGAAGCGCCAGATGGAGAAGAGCCAGCGCGAGTACTACCTGAACGAACAGGTCAAGGCCATCCAGAAGGAACTGGGCGAAGGCGAGGAAGGTGCCGACCTCGAAGAGCTGGACAAGAAGATCAAGGCCGCTCGCATGCCGAAGGAGGCCAAGAAGAAGGCCGAGTCGGAGTTCAAGAAGCTCAAGCTGATGTCGCCGATGTCCGCCGAGGCAACGGTCGTGCGCAACTATATCGACACGTTGGTCGGTCTGCCGTGGCGCAAGAAGAGCAAGGTCAACAACGACCTGTCGAACGCCGAGCAGGTGCTGGATCAAGACCACTACGGTCTGGAAAAGGTCAAGGAACGTATCCTTGAGTATCTCGCCGTGCAACAGCGCGTCGACAAGCTCAAGGCACCGATCTTGTGCCTCGTGGGGCCGCCGGGTGTTGGCAAGACCTCGCTTGGGCAGTCGGTGGCGCGTGCAACGAACCGCAAGTTCGTGCGCATGGCGCTGGGTGGCGTGCGTGACGAGGCCGAGATCCGCGGGCACCGCCGTACGTACATCGGTTCGATGCCGGGCAAGATCCTGCAGAGCCTGACGAAGGTCGGCGTGCGCAACCCGCTGTTCCTGCTCGACGAGATCGACAAGATGGGTGCGGATTTCCGCGGCGACCCGTCGTCTGCATTGCTCGAAGTGCTGGACCCGGAACAGAACCACACGTTCCAGGACCACTACATCGAAGTGGACTTCGACCTGTCGGATGTGATGTTCGTGGCGACGTCGAACTCGCTGAACATTCCGGCGCCGCTGCTGGACCGGATGGAAGTGATTCGCCTGTCGGGTTACACGGAAGACGAAAAGGTCAACATCGCCCGTCGCTACTTGCTGCCCAAGCAGATCAAGAACAATGGTCTGAAGGAGGGCGAGATCGAGGTGACCGAAGCCGCGCTGCGCGACATCATCCGCTACTACACGCGGGAAGCCGGTGTTCGTTCGCTGGAACGCGAGGTGTCGAAGATCTGCCGCAAGGTCGTCAAGCAACTGCTGCTGAAGAAAGAAGCCAATACGTCCGTGAAGGTGGATTCGGACAACCTGGACAAATTCCTTGGCGTGCGTCGTTTCGACTTTGGTCTGGCCGGCAAGGAAGACCAGGTCGGCCAGGTGACCGGTTTGGCATGGACCGAAGTGGGCGGCGATCTGCTGACCATCGAAGCCGCGCTGATGCCGGGCAAGGGCAACATCACCCGCACGGGTTCGCTGGGCGACGTGATGAAGGAGTCCGTCGAGGCTGCGCGCTCGGTGGTGCGTTCGCGGTCGGCTCGGCTGGGTATCAAGGATGAGATGTTCGAGAAGCGTGACATCCACATCCACGTACCCGAAGGTGCGACACCCAAGGATGGCCCGTCGGCAGGTATTGCAATGACGACGGCGCTGGTGTCGGTGCTGACCGGTATTCCGGTGCGCGCAGACGTGGCAATGACCGGCGAAATTACCCTGCGCGGCGAAGTGTTGCCGATCGGCGGCTTGAAGGAAAAGCTGCTGGCCGCTCACCGCGGTGGCATCAAGCTCGCGCTGATTCCGGAAGAGAACGTCAAGGACTTGGCTGACATTCCGGACAACGTGAAGAACAGCATCGAGATTCAGCCGGTCCGCTGGATCGACAAGGTGCTTGAACTCGCGCTGGTGCGTAAGCCGGAGCCGCTGCCGGAAGAAGAAGCCAAGCCTGCGCCCGCCAAGGGCGAAGACGGCAAGTCGCAGGAAATGGTGCATCACTGACACCGTAGCCTGCCAAGGTTGAGGAAGGGCCCGACGTGTTCGGGCCCTTTTTCTTTACGTAGGCTGCGATGTGTGGGACAGAGTTCTTCGCCTTGACACGTCGATTGGCGGCCACTTTAATGAATCCACACTAGCGGTGTTCGGGGAGGTGGCACGATGAATAAAACAGATCTCATCGACCATGTGGCAGCGCAAACTGATATGTCGAAAGCCGCAGCGGGGCGCGCCATCGACGCGCTGATCGACGGTATCAAAGATGCATTGTGCGACGGTGGCTCGGTCACGCTGGTCGGCTTTGGCACGTTCCTGGTCGGCAAGCGATCTTCGCGTAATGGACGCAATCCGCGCACGGGTGCGGCCATCACGATCGAAGGCGGTAAAGTTGCTAAATTCAAACCTGGCAAAGCGCTGAAAGATGCGCTAAACTAGCGGGCTTTGGTGCTCGTGGGTGACAACACGGGCGCCGGACAGTCCGGCTTACGCCGGCGGTACGAACGGGTGCTTAGCTCAGTTGGTAGAGCAGCGCCCTTACAAGGCGCGGGTCGGGAGTTCGAGCCTCTCAGCACCCACCATCGTTCGTATTGCCGCTCCAGCGTCGGAAGGTCCGACCCAATCTGGAGCGGTAGTTCAGTCGGTTAGAATACCGGCCTGTCACGCCGGGGGTCGCGGGTTCGAGTCCCGTCCGCTCCGCCAGAATCCTGTACAAAGGCCCGATTCGTTCGGGCCTTTGTCTTTTCAGCGGCGAATGCTTGCAGGTCATGCCTGTGCGCCATGCCGCGATTGTCCGGAATGTCGGCGGCACCTGATAGAATCGCCGGATTTTCCATCTTCCATTCACCTCCGGTCCAGCATGCTTGATTTCGTACGTACGCATCGGCGCTTGATGTTTCTGGTGCTGCTGATTCTGGTGTTCCCGTCGTTCGTGTTCTTTGGCGTGCAGAGCTATTCGAGCTTCATGGACAGCTCGCATGACGCCGCCAAGGTCGACGGCAAGGTCATCTCCACCAACGAAGTCGACGCGCGCGTGCGCGAGCAGACCGAGCGTCTGCGCCAGATGCTTGGCGCGCAATATGATCCGCGCCAGTTCGAGGGGCCGCAGATGCGTCGCGACGTGCTTGACGGGATTATTCAGCAACGCGTGCTGGCCAATGAGGTCACGCGTGCAAACCTGACCATCTCGAACGAGAAGATTCGCGACACCATCCTCCAAATTCCGGCCGTGGCAGCGCTGCGCAAACCGGATGGCTCGTTCGATCAGGAAGCCTACGTGCGACTGCTTGCAGCGCAGAACATGACGCCCGAGCAGTTGGAAGGCAATCTGCGCTTCGAGTTGTCGCAGCAACAGATTCCGCAATCCATCGTGTCGTCGGCGTTTGTGCCGAAGTCGCTGGTGGAGCGCCTGATCCAGGTACGCGATCAGCAACGTGAAGTTCAGGCACTGCTGTTCAAGCCGGCCGACTACGCTGCAAAGGTCAATGTGGACGACAAGGCCATCCAAGCCTACTACGACGCGCACCAGCAGGAATTCTCTGTGCCTGAGCAAGTCAAGGCCGAGTATGTCGTGTTCTCGGGCGAAGACATGATGAAGCAGATTCCGGTCACGCCCGAGCAGATCAAGGAGTACTACGATCAGAACGCTGCGCGCTTCAAGACACAGGAAGAACGTCGCGCCGCTCACATCCTGATCAAGCTGCCGGACAGCGCCAAGCCTGCTGACAAGGAAGCCGCCAAGAAGAAGGCCGAAGAAGTTCTGGCCGAGGTGCGTAAAAACCCGGCGAGCTTCGCCGAGCTGGCCAAGAAGTACTCGGGCGATCCGGGTTCAGCCGCGCAGGGTGGCGAGCTGGGCTTCCTCGGCAAGGGCGCGACCGTGCCGCCGTTCGAGAACGCGCTGTTTGCGCTCAAGCAGCCTGGCGACATCAGTGACGTGGTCCAAAGCGATTTTGGTTTCCACATCATCAAGCTGGAAGAAGTGAAGGGTGGCGGCGTGCAGCCCTTGGAAGCCGTGAAGCCTGAGCTTGAACGCGAACTGCGTACGCAACTTGCCAACAAGAGGTATTCGGAGCTGGCGGATGCGTTTTCGAACACCGTGGAAGACCAGTCAGACAGCCTGAAGCCGGTGGCCGACAAACTTAAGCTCCAGATCCAGACGGCCGACAACGTGACCCGCACGCCGAGCCCGGCGCAGTCCGGCAGCCCCATCGGCAACGACAAGGTGCTCAAGGCGCTGTTTGCGGACGACGTGATCAAGAACCACCGCAATACGGCTGCCATCCAGGTGGGTCCGACCACGCTGGTTGCAGCCCGTGCAGCGGAATATCGTCCGGCAACGGTCAAGAAGCTGGCCGACGTGCGCGAGCAGGTCAAGGCCAAGGTGATCGCCGAGCAAGCCACTGCGCTGGCCAAGAAGGCTGGCGAAGAGAAGCTGGCTGCTGTGAAGCAAAACAACAGCGCCGAGGGCTTCAGCGCCGCACAGACGCTCTCGCGCCAGCAAGCACAAGGCACGTCGCCTGCGGCGCTGACGGCTATTCTGCGTGCGGATGCGACTAAGCTGCCGGTCACTATCGGCGTCGACCTCGGTGCCCAGGGCTACGCGCTGTATCGCATCAACAAGGTGCTGCCGCCAGCCAATGTGGACGAGACGCGCCGTGCTGCCGATGCACAGCAACTGGCTCAGGCAGCGGGTCAGACCGAGTTCAACGCCTACTATGAAGCACTGAAGGCGCGCTCGAAGGTGAAGATCAACAGCAGCGCGGTCGACAGCAGCAAGCCAGCCAATACGGCAGAGGACTGATACGGCGTGCAGAGCCGTTAGTCTGACGAAAAAGCCCCCTCAATAACGAGGGGGCTTTTTCTTTGCGTACTTTTGGGCGTTGCGCTAGTCCAGCGGCTTGCCCATGCGTGCGAGGCGCGGCATGTACAAGTGGTCCGGATCGAACGATAGGGCCACGTGGGAAGCGCGGGCGATCAGATTCTTGCGCGGTACGAGGCCGAAGTAGCGGGAGTCGCGGCTGTTGTCGCGGTTGTCCCCCAGCATGAGGTAGTGGTCTTGGGGGACGGCGATGGGGCCGAAGCTGCGCATCGCTCGCACTTCGGGCAAGACCATCATGGTGTGTTCGCGGCCGGGCAGCGCTTCGGACCAGAGTTCGTGCGGCAGCGTCGCCGTCGTTTGCGGCAACGCTCCGGGAGCGACATCCGGCAATGGGGTATAGGCAACGCGCTGGTGATTGATGTAGAGCGCTTCGCCGCGCATTTCAACAACGTCGCCAGGTAGACCGATCAGCCGCTTGACGAGCTTCGTGCCATCTTCCGGCGAGGAGAACACCACGACATCACCTCGCCGCGGCTCGCTGCCACGCTTGAGCCAGACCGTAGTGGCCGGTACGCGCACACCGTAGGCCAGCCGGTTCATCAAGATGTAGTCGCCCTCGATAAGGGTGGGGTTCATTGAGCCGCTGGGCACGACCGCCCAGTCGGCAATGCAGGCGCGGAACGCAAAGAGCAACGACATGCCGACCAGGAAACGTTTGTTGTCGCGCGCTGCACGCAGCCCGTTTGCCAGAAGCTTCATTGTGTCGGCCTGCATGAGAGGTAGCCGCGCACTCGACCGGGGAACCCAACGCGCCTAGCGGCGCAAGCCGGTTCAGCAGAATCGTCACCTTCCGACCCGGGTTTTGAGAAGCGGTTCCAGCTTCGGCCAGACGTTATCGAGCATCGTCGGCTGCGCTGCGGCAATGGGGTGGATGCGATCTTCCTGGAACCAGTCGGGCCGCTGTGCAACCCCTTCGAGCAGGAATGGCACCAGTGGCAGCTTGTACTGCTGCGCCAGCTTGCCGAACATGGCGAAGAAGCGCTCGCTGTAATCCGGGCCGTAGTTGGGCGGGATGCGCATGCCAACCAGCAGTACCCTCGCGCCGGCTGCTCGCGACGCTTCGATCATTGCTTTCATGTTGGCCTCGCTGGAGGCGAGCGAAAGGCCCCGTAGGGCATCGTTGCCGCCCAGTTCGAGAATCACGATGGAGGGCTTTTCGCGTGCCAGTACGGCGGGCAGGCGTGAGAGGCCCCCGGCCGTGGTGTCGCCGCTGATGCTTGCATTGGCGACGCTATAATCGGGCTGCCGTTCTTTGAGGCGCTTGTCGAGCAACGCCACCCATCCTGTGCCTTGTGCCAGGCCGTATCCCGCCGACAGGCTGTCACCGAGCACCACCACGCGATGCGATACAGGCGCGCCTTGTGCTGCAGCCGTCTGTGCGAGTGGCAGCATGCCGAACACTGCGCAGCCAAGCGCCGCGGCGATTAACTTCACGCTGCGCCTTCTACTACCTACCAGTCCAATCATGTCGTCTTCCGCTACCTGGGTGATTGAAGTCGATTCGCTGCACAAGACTGTGCGCGATGCCACCGGTGAGTTGCCTATTCTGAGCGATGTTGCCTTCCGTGTGGAAAGGGGCGAGACATTGGCGATTGTCGGCGCGTCGGGCTCGGGAAAATCGACGCTGCTTGGGTTGCTTGCAGGCCTGGACCTGCCGACATCGGGCTCCGTCAAGCTGCTGGGCAACGACCTGTTCAAGCTGGACGAGGATGGCCGCGCAGCGGTGCGTGGCAGCCACGTCGGTTTTGTCTTTCAGTCGTTCCAGTTGCTGCCTCATCTGACGGCCCTTGAGAACGTGATGCTGCCCTTGGAGTTGCAGGGCGACGTGAGCACCGCCGATATGCGCCGGCGCGCCACGGTCCTGCTGGAGCGTGTCGGCCTCGGAGCACGGCTGTCGCACTATCCGAAGACGCTGTCCGGCGGCGAGCAGCAGCGCGTAGCCCTGGCGCGCGCGTTCGTGACCGAGCCCGACATTCTCTTTGCCGATGAGCCGACCGGCAGTCTCGACACCGCCACGGGCGAGGCCGTGATCGCGCTGATGTTTGAACTCAACCGCAGTGCCGGCTCCACGCTGGTGCTGGTGACGCACGACCGCTCCGTGGCTGCGCGATGCAGCCGTATTCTCACCATTGAAGCTGGGCATCTCGTCGGCGACGAGATCGTCACCGAACTCTGAACGTTTGCGTCAGAGCGCGACTTTGGCGCGACGGATCAACGCCGCCGTCGACGCGTCATGCGCCACGGACGCCGGAGCCCCTTCCAGCTCTGCCTGAATCGGCTTGGCGAGTTTCTTGCCAAGCTCCACGCCCCACTGATCGAACGAGTTGATGTTCCACACCGCACCCTGCACGAAGGTGCGGTGCTCGGCGCAGGCGATGAGTGCGCCCAGTGACGCAGCGTCCAGCCTTTCCATCAGGATGGTCGTGCTCGGGCGATTACCTTCGAACACCATGTGCGGTACCAGCGCTTCGTCGGTGACGCCGCCCGCGCGGACTTCATCGGCGGTGCGCCCCAGCAGCAGCGCCTCGCCTTGCGCAAAGCAGTTCGCGAGCAGTTTGGCGTGGTGGCCGGGCAGGGTTCGCACCGGCTCGAGCGTGGTGATGAAATCCACGGGCACGATCTGCGAGCCCTGGTGGATCAGCTGAAAATACGCATGCTGCCCGTTGGTGCCGGCCGTGCCCCAGACGATGGGGCCGGTGTCGGTATCGATGGCCGCGCCGTTGCGTTGGACAGATTTGCCGTTGCTCTCCATCTCCAACTGTTGCATGAAGTCGGTTAGCAGCTCCAGCGGCGCGCAGTAGGGCACGGTACAGGCACTCGCCGCGTCGAAGAAGCCGCGATACCAGACCGACAGCATCCCGAGAATGAGCGGCAAGTTTTCACGCGGCGCGGCCGTGGCGAAGTGGCGGTCCATGGCGCGCGCGCCATCAAGCATCGCTTCGAATTGCTGCGGCCCGATTGCCAGCACGATCGACAGGCCCACCGCCGACCACAGCGAGAACCGCCCGCCCACCCAATCCCAGAACGTGAACATGTTGTCCGGGTCGATGCCGAACTGGACGACCGCCTCACGGTTGGTGGAGACGGCGACGAAGTGGTGCCTGAGCTGGTCTTCAGCTACGCCATGCTCGACAAACCAACGGCGCATGCTGTGCGCGTTCGCCATTGTTTCGAGCGTGGTGAACGTCTTCGAACAGACAATCGCGAGCGTGGTATCGGGGTTGAGATGGTCGAGCGTTTCGGCCAAATCCGTACCGTCGACGTTGGAGACGAAATGCACGCGCACCTGTGGCACGGCAAGGTGGTCCAGCGCGCGGCACACCATGCGCGGGCCGAGGTCCGAACCGCCGATGCCAATGTTCACCACGTCGGTGATGCGCTTCCCGGAATGGCCCGACCACGCGCCGCTATGCACGCGGTTGGCGAAGTCGTGCATCTGCGCCCGCACGCGCAGCACTTCGGGCATGACGGGCTCGCCATCGGCGCGATAGTCGTCTTCCAATTGTCCGCGCACGGCCACGTGGAGGACGGAGCGGTGCTCGGTGTTGTTGATGCGGTCGCCACGCAGCATGGCATCGCGCAGCGCAAGCACGCCGGCCTCGTCCGCAAGTTGCAGTAGCAGCGCCAGGGTCTCGGGGGTGATGCGGTTTTTTGAGTAATCGACCGTCAGGCCAGCCGCATCCAGCGTGAACGCGCGTACCCGTTCTTCGGCATCCGGCGCGGCGAACCAGTCCCGCATATGTGCTGCGCGGATCGATTCTGCATGTTGCGTCAGGGACTGCCAGGCGGGTAGGGCTGTGGGCATACGGCGTGATGTGACGTGAGGTTGGTGCGGGAAAACGAATAGGCAGTATAACGGCGCTGTATGACGTGTTTCTATCGGCGAACGTCCGACGCCAGCAAGGCGTTGAGAGCGCCCCGCGCCGGCGCGCATAGCTCGCTTGCGTGCAGGCCGATGGGACCGACGCCCGCGTGGACGAGGTCGTCGGCGGCTCGCCCGTGCAGCCATACAGCCGCCAGTGCGGCTTCGCGCGCACCCATGCCTTGCGCAAGCAATGCGCCGATCATGCCGGTCAGCACATCGCCGGTTCCCCCGGTTGCGAGCCCGCCGTTGCCGGTTGGATTGACAGCCGGCGTGGTGCCCGGCGCCGCGATGATGGTGCCCGAGCCTTTGAGCACGACCACCGCGCTTGTCCGATTGACAAGCGCTTGAGCGGCGGCAAGTCGGTCCTGCTGGACGGCGGGCGCATCGGTGTGCAGCAGTCGCGCGGCTTCCAGCGGATGCGGCGTCAGCACCAACGGCACACCGCTTCCGGCCAACTGTGTGAGCCGTGCGAGCAGCGCCGGCGTTTTCGCAAGGAGGTTCAGTGCATCGGCGTCGAACACGGCGGGCGTGTGCGCTGCCAGCATGCGGTCCAGCAGATGCTCGAGCGCGGCTTCCGATTCTTTGCCGGTGCCCATGCCGGGGCCCACGGCCAGCGCCTGCATGCCACCCAGATCAAGGGTGCCCCAACTGTGCAGCATCAATTCAGGTTGCGCGGGGTCAACACGCGGAGCATCGGACGCAAGCGAGACGACGTGCACCTTGCCCGCGCCAAGATGGAGCGCGCCGCGCGCTGACAGCAGCGGCGCTCCGACCATACCGGCCGCGCCGCCCACGATTGCCGCACTGCCGTAGGTGCCTTTGTGCCCGTTATGCCGCCGGCGCGGCACGTGCGGGAGCCAGCGTGACGGCGTGTTGACGAAGGCGTCCGCTTCAATCACGCCGTCATAAGCCGGTTGCGCGGCTTGCAGATCGGCCAGCGCAATGTCGCCGGAGGCATCGCGGCCATCCCCCGTTAACAAGCCCGGCTTGACCGCCAGGAAGGTGATGGTGGCGCGCGCCTGGATAACGGGGGACTCAGCGGCGGGCGGTTGACCCGTATCGCCGTTCAGCCCGGAGGGAATGTCCAGTGCGTACACCGGCAAGCCGCTGGCATTGATGGTGTCGACCAGTGCGGCATGCAACCCCCTCAGCGGCCGGGCGAGTCCAATACCAAAGAGACCGTCGACGATGACGGAGGCAGCCGCCGGCACCGAAGCGGCCGTGTGCAGGGGTTCAATGGGAACATTCGCGGCACACGCCTCCGTCCAGGCGCGGCGCGCGTCATCAGGCAGCTTGGCCGGGTCTGCGGCAAGCCATACCGTGACGGCGCGCCCGGACAGATGCAGCACCGTCGCCGCAACCAGCGCATCGCCGCCGTTGTTGCCAGGGCCGGCAACAAGCAGCACGTGCCCATGGGGCGCACGCGTCTGCAGCCAGTCGGCGGCGGCTTCGCCGGCCCGGGCCATCAGGGTGAACGGTTCGAGGGTCCGGTACGCAGCCGCTTCCAGCGCGCGAATGCCGGCCGTGCCGAAGAGCAGGTCGGCGCCGGTGTGAGCGGCCAAGGCTCCGTCGATCAGGATTTCGCGCCAGGCGGGGTGTGAGGACATGGCAACTACGCTTTCTGCTGTACAGACATGACGATCTATTCTCTTACAATAGCCCGCGTTCCCGGTCCTTTCCCAGCCCCGTTGCAATGTCCAAATCGCCGACCACCCCGAAAGCTGATCTGCCGCAATCCGCAGTCAATGAGGACGCAGGGAAGGGCGGGCCGATCGTATCTTCGTCGCACCTGGTGTCGGCGCGCAGCCCCGAGCTGTCGGAGTTCGAGTTTGCGCTCAACACCGCCTACAACGCCTACAACCGCTGGTGCGTGCGCTGCATGGCCGCTGCCGGCGTGCGGGACCTGACCTTCCTCGATGTGCTGGTGGTGCACCACGTCAACCACCGCGGGCGGGCCAAGCGCTTGGCCGACATCTGCTTCGTACTCAACGTGGAAGACACCCATCTCGTGACGTATTCCCTCAAGAAACTGCAGGGGATGGAGCTGGTGGAAGGCACGCGCAACGGCAAGGAAGTCACCTACACCACCACCGAAGCAGGCGAAAAGGCCTGCGCCCGCTACCGCGAGATCCGCGAGCAGTGCCTGACCAGCAATATTTCGCCCAGCGGCGAGGAAAATGCCGAGATTGGCGAGCTGGCGCGCCTGCTGCGCGTGCTGACGGGCCTGTACGAGCAGGCTGCGCGGTCCGCCACGTCGCTGTAAAACGGCCGTTTTCGACGATTTCCGGTCGAGGCAGGCGCTTTTCAGGCCGATTTGAGGGTCGGTAACAAGGGCCGGGCAAGGTACAATAGCGGTTTTCCCGCGCACGCCGGGAAGTCCCTCCTTCCAGCTACTGCCTGCCTTGCCCACCATGGCGCATTTCTCGTGCTTTCCCGGCGCTCTCGCGCTGTCCGCCTTCCGCCAGCAACGCCTGCTTTCCACCCTCAAGCGCATCGATCCGGACATCGATGGCGTCAGTGCCCAATACCTGCATTTCGTGGCCGCCGACACGCCGCTGTCGGCCGATGAATCCGACCGTGTGCAAGCGCTGCTGACGTACGGTTCGCCCGCTCCGGCCGATGTCGAGGGCGACCGCTTTGTGGTCATCCCGCGCTTTGGCACGATCTCGCCGTGGGCCAGCAAGGCGACGGAAATCGCGCGCCACTGCGCACTGCCGCAAATCCACCGCATCGAGCGCGGCGTGGAATTCACTGTCACGTGCAAGAAGGGCCTCATCCGCAGCCTGACCGGCGCTGCCAAGCACCTGGACGACGCCACTCGCGCCGCCGTTGCCGAGCACCTGCACGACCGCATGACAGAAACGGTCATCGACTCGCGCGAAGCCGGCTACGGCCTGTTCGACGTGTTGCCCGCCAAGGCATTGCGCTTTGTCGATATCGCCGGTGGCCAGGAGGCTGGTCGTCGTGCCTTGGAAGCCGCCAACGTCGAAATGGGCCTCGCCCTGTCTGACGATGAAATCGACTACCTCGTCGACGCCTACCGCAAGCTCGAACGCAACCCGACCGACGTCGAGCTGATGATGTTCGCGCAGGCCAACAGCGAGCACTGCCGGCACAAGATCTTCAACGCAGACTGGACCATCGACGGCGAAACGCAGGACAAGTCGCTCTTCGCGATGATCCGCAACACGCATCAGTTGGCCCCGCAGGGCACGATCGTCGCGTATTCGGACAACGCCGCCGTGATGGAAGGCGGCATGGCCGAGCGCTGGTTCCCGCACGCGGGCACGGAAGGCGAGACGGGCGTGCCGCAATACGGCCGCCGCGAAGCCCTCACGCACACGCTGATGAAGGTGGAGACGCACAACCACCCCACGGCCATTTCGCCGTTCCCGGGTGCGTCGACCGGCGCCGGCGGTGAAATCCGCGACGAAGGCGCGACCGGTCGCGGCGCCAAGCCCAAGGCCGGCCTGACGGGCTTTACCGTGTCGAACCTGCTGCTGCCCGAGGCCGTGCAATCGTGGGAAAACGCGCGCGATACTGCCCAGCCGGTGGCGCACCGCAATCCGGATGAAGCCGCACCGGGCCCGGTCGGCAAGCCGGACCGCATTGCCTCGCCGCTGCAGATCATGATCGAAGGCCCGATCGGCGGCGCTGCGTTCAACAACGAATTTGGCCGTCCCAACCTTGGCGGGTACTTCCGCGTCTACGAGCAGAACGTCGGCGGCACCGTGCGCGGGTATCACAAACCGATCATGATCGCGGGCGGTATCGGCAACATCGATGCCGGTCACACGCACAAGCACGGCCTGCCGGCCGGCACGCTGCTGATCCAACTCGGCGGCCCGGGCATGCGCATCGGCATGGGCGGCGGCGCAGCCAGTTCGATGGCCACCGGTACCAACACCGCTGACCTGGATTTCGATTCCGTTCAGCGCGGCAACCCCGAAATGCAGCGCCGCGCGCAGGAAGTCATCAACGCGTGCTGGGCGTTGGGCGAAGACAACCCGATCCTGTCGATCCACGACGTCGGCGCGGGCGGCATCTCCAACGCCTTCCCCGAACTCGTCGATGGCGCAAACAAGGGCGCGCGCTTCGACCTGCGTCAGGTGCATCTGGAAGAGTCCGGCCTGAGCCCGGCCGAAATCTGGTGTAACGAATCGCAAGAGCGCTACACGCTGGCGATTGCCCCCGGCGATTTCCCGCGTTTCCAGGCCATGTGCGAGCGCGAGCGCGCTCCGTTCTCTGTGGTCGGCTTCGCCACGGACGAACAGCAACTGCAAGTGGTCGACAGCGACACCGCAGCCGACCTGCCCGAACACTTCCCGGTCAACATGCCGATGGACGTGCTGCTCGGCAAGCCGCCGCGCATGCATCGTGACGTGCGCCGCGTCGCGCAGGA
Source organism: Ralstonia pickettii (assembly GCF_030582395.1). Classification (NCBI taxonomy): domain Bacteria; kingdom Pseudomonadati; phylum Pseudomonadota; class Betaproteobacteria; order Burkholderiales; family Burkholderiaceae; genus Ralstonia; species Ralstonia pickettii. The sequence continues at coordinate 1,656,614 of NZ_CP104381.1, read as the reverse complement.
ACTGCCGGAAGTCGATGTCACTGGGCTGGACCTGGAAGTCGTCGCGCGCGACGTGCTGCGTCATCCGACGGTGGCCAGCAAGTCGTTCCTCATTACCATTGGGGACCGCACCGTTGGAGGCTTGAACACGCGCGACCAGATGGTCGGCCCTTGGCAGGTGCCGGTGGCCGACGTGGCCGTCACCACGCTGGACTACAAGGGCTACGCCGGTGAGGCGATGACGATGGGCGAGCGCACGCCGCTGGCCGTCATCAACGCACCGGCTTCGGGCCGCATGGCTATCGGCGAGTCCATCACCAACATCGCCGCCGCCCCGATCGACTCCCTCACGCAACTGAAGCTGTCGGCCAACTGGATGGCCGCCTGCGGCGTGAATGGTGAAGACGCCCGCCTGTACGACACCGTCAAGGCGGTCGGCATGGAGCTGTGCCCGGCACTGGGTATCAGCATTCCGGTGGGCAAGGATTCGCTGTCGATGCGCACCAAGTGGGAAGACGAAGGCACGGCGAAGGAAGTGGTCGCGCCGGTGTCGCTCATCGTCTCGGCGTTTGCGCCGGTGACGGACGTGCGCAAGACGCTCACGCCGCAGCTCAAGCAAGTCGAATCGGCCAACGCGCCGGCCGACAGCGCGCTGATCCTGATCGACCTGGGCCGCGGCAAGAACCGCATGGGCGGCAGCATCCTGGCGCAGGTCACGGAGCAGATCGGCAACAGCGTGCCGGACGTAGATGACGCCGAAGACATCAAGCGCTTCTTCGCCGCCATCCAGCAGCTGAACGCAAGCGGTTCGCTGCTGGCGTATCACGACCGATCCGACGGCGGCCTGTGGGCGACCGTCTGCGAAATGGCCTTCGCCGGCCACTGCGGCGTGTCGATCAACGTCGACATGCTCACGCTCGACGGCGCGCATGAATCCGACTACGGCGACGCCAAGAACTGGGCGCAGCAAGTCTCCGGCCGCCGCGCCGACCTGACGCTGCGCGCGCTGTTTGCCGAAGAACTCGGTGCCGTCATCCAGGTGCCGCTGGCCCAGCGGGACGCGGTGTTCGCGGTGCTGCGCGAGCACGGCCTGGCCGGTTGCAGCCACGTGATCGGCGCGCCCAACGCCAACGATCACATCGAAATCTGGCGCGACGCCAAGAAGGTCTTCAGCGCGTCGCGCATCGAACTGCAACGCACCTGGACCGACGTCTCCTGGCGCATCGCCAGCCTGCGCGACAACCCCGAGTGCACGCAGAGCGAATACGACCGCATCCTCGACGCAGAAGACCCGGGCATCTCGCCCAAGCTCACGTTCGACATTGCGGAAGATGTGGCCGCGCCGTTCATTGCCACGGGCGCCCGCCCGCGCATGGCGATCCTGCGCGAGCAGGGGGTGAACTCGCAGATCGAAATGGCCTATGCGATGGACAAGGCCGGCTTCGACACCTACGACGTCCACATGAGCGACCTGCTGGCCGGCCGCACCAACCTCGCCAGCTTCAAGGGCTTCGTTGCCTGCGGCGGTTTCAGCTACGGCGACGTGCTGGGCGCGGGCGAAGGCTGGGCGAAGACGATCCTCTTCAACAGCATGCTGGCCGAGCAGTTCGCGGCTTTCTTCAACCGCACCGATTCGATCGCGCTGGGCGTGTGCAACGGCTGCCAGATGATGGCGAACCTCGCCCCGATCATCCCGGGCGCCGGTGCATGGCCGAAGTTCACGCGCAACCAGTCGGAGCAGTACGAAGGGCGTCTGGTGACCGTGCAAGTCGAAGCATCGCCGTCGATCGTCTACGCGGGCATGGAAGGTAGCCGCATTCCCATCGTCGTTGCGCACGGCGAAGGCTATGCCGACTTCTCGCAGCAAGGCGACATCGACAAGGTGGCCGTTGGCCTGCGCTACGTCGACAACCGCGGCGAAGTCACGCAGACGTATCCGCTGAACCCGAACGGCTCGCCGCAGGGCATTGCCTCGGTGACGACGCACGACGGCCGCTTCACTGCGCTGATGCCGCACCCGGAACGCGTGTTCCGCGCCGTGCAGATGAGCTGGCATCCGAAGGAATGGGAAGCCCTCGGCGACGGCAGCAGCCCGTGGATGCGGATGTTCCGCAACGCGCGGAAGTGGATGGCGTAAGCAGTCCGCTCAGCAGCAAAACGAAGAACGCGCCGGGGCGACTCGGCGCGTTTTTTTTTCGCCCTCCGTTGGGACGACGAGGCTGGACATCAACCCTTACCGGCAGCCCGGGCAATATTTCCTAGGCAAATGTTATATTTCGCGCGCATGCGCCCCGGCCGATGAGCCGAAAATGCAGTCCCGCAGCCGGCGCGCCAGAGAACGACAAGACAAAAAAACGGGTCACTCGCGCCACGGGTCCAACCTCTCCATGATCAGCGCCCGACCCATGGGTCTATGCGACGAGGGGATCAACATGAACCGGGTCTATCGGCTGGTCTGGAGCCGCACCTTGCGTGCTCCGCAAGTGGTATCGGAACTGACAAAGGCGTCGCACGGGGGCGTTGACGCCAACAGCGACACGACGCATGCGCGTCGGCGCGCATCCATCATTTCGATCGGCGTATCACTCGGTCTGGCCGGCGCGGCACTCCCGAGCTGGGCCGCGACCTGCTCGTCGAGCACGATCGCAACCTGCAGCGCCGCTGGCGGCAACGGCATCCCGAACCGCAGCGGCAATGGCGGCAGCGGCAATGGCGGGGGCGGTGGTTCTTCGACGCTGGGCGGAGGCTCGGCCACCGTTCAGGTCCCGGGCGGGCCGACTTCCGGCGGAACGGGCGGTACCGGTGCCACGAACGACAGCGGGCAGGGCGGCGCGGGCGGCTCGCCGGCAGTCGTGCTCGCTGGCGATGCCGTGGTCAATGCAAACGCGCAGGGCGGGTCTGGCCAAGCGTTCGACGGATTCAATTTTGCAGGCGGCGCGGGTGGCGGCGGTGCAGGTGTGTATTCCACGGGCACCAGCGTCACAGTGAACGGCGGGGTGACCGTGCAGGGCGGCGCCGGCGGAAATGGCGGGGCCGGCACATCGGGGCCGGCCTCCAACGGCGGTGGCGGCGGCGGTGGCGGCGCAGCGTTCGTCATGGTGACGCCGGCAGCCGACGTGTCCAACCAGGGCACGCTGATCGGCGGCAACGGCGGCAACGGCGGCAACGGAGGTACTGCCGGGAACCCGGGCGGCGGCGGTGGTGGCGGCGACGGGTTGCTGACCTTGGGCTCCGGTACCCAGGTGACCAACATTGGGTCGATCGTGGGCGGTGTAGGCGGTGCCAGTGGTGGCGGCAGCAGCACGGCCGGTGCCAGCGGCGCCGGCGTCAATCTGGCTGCCGGGTTCAACATGCTTTCCAACTTCGGCACGATCACTGGTGGGGCTGGCAACGGCGGTGCCGCGGGCGCGGGTGTCATTGCCAACGGCGCCGTCATCGTCAATAGCGGCACGATCAGCGGCGGGTTGTTCAGCGACGGCGTAACGCGGGCCGCAGCCATCCAGTTCAACGGGACGAACAACACGCTGCAACTGCTGACGGGTACCAACATCATCGGCAACCTCGACGTGGCGGCGGGCGCAGCCGCCAAGATCACGGCCGGCAGTGCAGGGCTCTCGCTGTCCAACAACGTCACGCTGGGCGACGCGACGTCGCGTGTCACGCTCGACTCGACCACGACGAACCTTGTGGTGTCAGGCGTCATATCGGGTGCAGGCAGTGTGGGCGTTACCGGCAGTCGAACGATCACGCTGACAGGCGACAACACCTACACCGGCGCGACCACCATCACCACGGGCACGCTGCAAATCGGCAACGGCGGCACCACCGGTTCGGTGGCCGGCAACATCGTCAACAACGGCACACTGGCTTTCAATCGCAGCGACACGGTGACGTATGCCGGCACCATCAGCGGCGTCGGCAATCTGGTGCAGGCCGGGGCCGGCACGTTGACCATCTCGGGCACGGCGGGCTATGCCGGCAGCACGACCATCAATGCGGGCACGCTCGCGCTGTCCGGCGCGGGCAGCATTGCAGCCTCCAGCGGCGTGGTGAACAACGGCACGTTCGATATTTCGGGGACGACCTCGGGCGCCACCATCAATGCACTAACCGGCTCGGGCACCGTCGCCCTGGGTGGCCGGACGCTGACGCTTGCCAATGCTGCTGGCACGTTCAGCGGCATGATCGGCGGCACAGGCGGGCTCACGGTCGCGGGTGGCACGCAAACGCTGTCGGGTGCCAACGGCTTTACCGGCGCGACGTCGATCAGTGGCGGCACGCTCGCATTGTCCGGCGCGGGCAGCATCGCTGCCTCCAGCGGCGTGGCGAACAACGGCACGTTGGATATCTCGGGCACGACCTCGGGCGCCACCATCAACGCACTGACCGGTTCGGGCACCGTCGCCCTCGGCAGCCGGACGCTGACGCTCGCCAATGCAGCCGGCACGTTCAGCGGCACGATGGGTGGGACGGGCGGCCTCACGGTCAGCGGTGGCGCGCAAACGCTGTCGGGGATCGATGGATTTGCCGGTGCGACGACCATTAACGCGGGCACGCTCGCGCTGTCCGGCGCGGGCAGCATTGCAGCCTCCAGCGGCGTGGTGAACAACGGCACGTTCGATATTTCCGGGACGACCTCGGGCGCCACCATCAATGCACTAACCGGCTCGGGCACCGTCGCCCTCGGCGGCAGGACGCTCAAGCTCGCCAACGCAGCCGGCAACTTCAGCGGCGTGATCGGCGGCACAGGCGGGCTCACGGTCGCGGGTGGCACGCAAACGCTGTCGGGTGCCAACGGCTTTACCGGCGCGACGTCGATCAGTGGCGGCACGCTCGCATTGTCCGGCGCGGGCAGCATCGCTGCCTCCAGCGGCGTGGCGAACAACGGCACGTTCGATATTTCTGGCACGACTTCGGGCGCCACCATCAACGCACTGGCGGGCTCGGGCACCGTCGCCCTCGGTGGCAGGACGCTCACGCTCGCCAACGCAGCCGGCAACTTCAGCGGCGCGATTGGCGGTACGGGCGGCCTCACGCTGAATGGCGGCACCCAAACGCTGTCCGGCGTCAACACCTACACCGGGCCAACGACGATCAACGGCGGGACGCTCGCGTTGTCGGGGGCGGGTCGCCTGGCGTCCGCCACGTCCGTCTCGCTTGCCGGCGCGGGCGCAGCGCTGGATCTGTCCGCGGGTGGCAACCAGACGGTGACGCATCTCTCCGGCGTGGCAGGCAGCCGCGTGGTGCTGGGCGCGAGCGCGCTCACGCTGGCTGACGATTCGTCCCAAACCTTCAGCGGCAGCCTCAGCGGCAGCGGCGCGTTGATCAAACAGGGCACGGGCACGCTCACGCTCAACGGTGTCAGCAGCGGCTTCGCGGGGTCGACCACGGTGGCAGGCGGCACGCTGGCCGTCGGCGATGCGGCAAACGCCAGTGCCGTGCTTGGCGGCAATGTCCTGGTGAACGCGTTGGGCACACTGCGCGGCCACGGCTCGATCTCGGGCGACGTGAGCAGCAGCGGGGTGGTCGCGCCGGGCGGCTCCATCGGCACGCTGTCCGTTGGGGGCAATTACACGCAAGCGTCGGGCGGGACGCTCGCCATCGAGGTCAGCCCGACGGACGCCTCCCAACTGCGTGTGGGCGGTGCCGCGGCGCTCGGCGGGTCGCTTGCCATCGTGTTCGATCCGGGCACCTATACCGCGCGCCGCTACACCGTGCTGAGCGCGGCCAACGGCGTGACGGGCCGCTTCGCTAACGTCAGCACCGCCACGGGCGGCGCCAGCCTCGGCACGCTGCAGACCTCGGTGGACTACGCAGCGAATGCCGTCGACCTGCTACTCGCTGAAGCAACGACGCCCGGTGCACCCGGCGGCGGGACCGTGGTCGCTCCGACAAAGACCTCCATCTACACGGCGCTTGGCACGACGGCGCTGCTGCAGGCGCAAAGCGCCAACGCCGCGCTGCTCGACCGGTTGTCCGGGCCGCAAGACGCGCTGGGCGGCTCCAACAACGTCTGGGCTACGGCCAGCGGCTCCAGTACGAAGGTCGGCGGCACGGGCAATGCGCCGGGCTTCCTCACGCACGCGTACGGATTCCTGGCCGGTGCGGAGGGCCGCATGGGTGCAGCCACTGTGGGCGCGGCGGGCGGCTACACGCACACCACGCTCGGCGAAGACACGACCGGCGCATCGGGCGCTATCGACACATTGCGCGTGGCCCTTTACGGCGCGCAGCCGATGGGCGCCGTCAACCTGTCGGCCACGGTCGGCTACGGGCTCGACTTCTTCTCGCAGAAGCGGTCGTTCGGCAGCGTGGGCACTGCCGAGGGCGACCATCTCGCGCACGAATTCACGGCCGCCACGCAAGTCAGCTTGCCTCTGGAGATGGGCGGCCTCCGCCTCGCGCCGCACCTGGGCCTGCGGTATGCCTACGTGCGCGGCAGCGGCTTCGGAGAGGACGGCGCCAACGGCCAGAACCTGCAAGTCGGCCCGGACAGCGCGCGCAGCCTCCAGCCGTATGTGGGCGTCACGCTCGACAAGGCCTTCGGGGACGTGCGGCCCGTCAACGTGCAACTTCGCTTGGGCTATGCGCACGAGCTGATGAACGCCGGCCGCGTTGTCCAGGTGCAGAGTCAGGACGGCACCGTGTTCGCGGCCCCGGGCACCGATCTGCCGCGTTCCTTCCTGACGACGGGGGCCAGCGTCACGCTTCAGGCGGCCAAGGCGACCACGGTGTCCTTGGGCGTCGATGCCACCATCAACACGAGCCACGTGTCTGCGCAGTCTGCGTATGTGCGGGTCAACCATCGGTTTTAACGGAAGCCGCGTGCTGAAAGAAGAAACGCGCCGACGTGATCTCGGCGCGTTTTTTTTCACCGGCACCTGCGGAGCGTCTAGCGGCCAAACTTCTCGACAACGCCGCGCCACAACGCATCACGCTCAGCGCCCAGGTGCGCGCCGCTTGCATCGCCCGACGCGTCCTGGCCCACCGCAAGATGGACCATGGTGAGCCTGGATTGCGGGTCCACGTAGATCGCCTGTCCATGGATGCCGAGCAGCACGAACCGCCGCGCTTGTCCCGGCAAAAGCCACACCTGGAAGCCGTAACCGTAGTAGCGGCTGCCGTGATACGTCATCTGCCCCGGGCGAAACGCGTCGGGCTGGCGCGATGCGTCGGTCATGTCGAGCAGGAAGTCGCGCGGCACGACTTGCCGGCCTTGCACCATGCCATCGTTGGCCAGCATGGACCCGAGGCGCGCGTAGTCGCGCGCCGTCGCATTGAAACCGCCTTGTGCAAACGCCGATCCGTCGGATTGACGCACGAGGTAGGTCGCCTTGGCTTCGGCCCCCATCGGCTTCCATAGCTTGTTGTCAACGAAGTCGCACAGGCTGCGGTGCGTCGCCGCTTGCAGCACGAGCGCCAACACTTCGGTTTGTGCGCCCGCGTAGTTGAAACGCGTGCCCGGCGCGTCGGCGCGCTCGTTGACCTGGGCCGCTGCCGCGAGCACGCCTTGCTCCGCTGCCGTCTTGAGGAAGCGTGCCCGGTCGTCGGTCGGGGTGTAGTCCTCGACATACTTGGCACCGGAGGCCATGCGCAGCAGATCGACGATGCGCGTTCCACCGTACAGCGTGCCTGCAAGCTCGGGCACGTATTGATCCACACGGTCGTCCAGCGAGCGCAGGCTTCCATCCTCCAGCGCCTTGCCGATCGCCAGTGCAACCAGCGTCTTGGCCATCGAGTTGGAGAGCATCCGCATGTCGCGCGTGCGGTCGTAGCCGTAATGCTCAGCCAGGATGACGCCGTCCTGAACGATCAGCACAGCGGTCACGCGCTGATGCTCCATGTAGTCGGCCAGCGTGTAGTCATGGTTGCGGAAGCGATACCGGACATCCGCCTCTTTTTCTGCAATCTTGAGCGGCACCGGTTGGTCGGCCGGCGCCAGTTCGCAAGACGGCGAGATGCGGTCCATGCCGCTGAAGGCCCCCACGATGTACGGCGCCTCGTGGATGCGGGCCGCGCTTGGCGCAAGCGGATAGCCTTGCGCCTTGCCGAGTCGATCTTCATCGGGAGAGGCGATGGCGACGCTGCAAGCGAGCAGCGCGCATATCGAACAGGATTGGCGAGCGTTCATTGGCTGGGGCGGCGATGAGATTGGTGGCAGGGGCACGCCGTGAGACTACACCGGCCGCATGGCGGAGCGCCTACGCATTCGTGCCCAGCGGTTCCAGATACGGCTCCAGCAACTCGCTCATCCAGTTCATGAAGACCTGCACCCGAACCGGCAGGTTTCGCCGGTTCGGATAGACCAGCGAGACCGGCATCGGCGGCGGCCGGAAGTCGGGCATGACGTCGACGAGCGTACCGTCCGCAATCGCCGACGACAGCCCCGCGTACACCGGCGCCTGGATCATTCCCAGCCCCGCGCGGCACGCTGCGTCGTAGCTCTCGGCCGAGCTGACGGTCACCGCGCCTTTCATCGGCCGGAAGGCGGAGCGGCCGTCCACCGTGTATTCCCACCCCGGCGACTTCGTGCCCAACGTCTGCACGTAATGGACGATGCGATGGTGGTCGAGGTCTTCGAGCGTTTTCGGCATGCCATAGCGCGCGATGTAGGCCGGGCTGGCGCAGTTGACCTGATGCAACTGGCCGAGCGGGCGGGCGATGAGGCTGCTGTCGGTGAGCGTGCCGATGCGCAGTACGCAGTCGAAGCCCTCGCGCACCGGGTCCACGCGGCGGTCGGTGCTGGAGAGTTCGATTTCCAGCTCGGGATGCGCATCGAGCAGCGCGGGCAGGCCGGGGATGACGATGCGGCGTGCGACCCCGACGGGCATGTCAACGCGCAACCGGCCACGCAGGGCCTGCGGGCTCTGGCGGAACATCGTCTGCAGTTCGTCCATATCGGCCAGCAGGTCCTGGCAGCGCTCGTAAAAGGTCTGGCCGTCCTGCGTGAGCTGCACCTTACGGGTGGTCCGGTGGAGCAGCCGCGTGCCGAGCATCGTCTCCAACTGCTGCACTGCCACCGAGGCAGCCGGCTTGGGAATGCTCAGCGCTTCTGCCGCACGCGTGAAGCTGGCAAGTTCAGCCACGCGCACAAAGATCTGCATGGCTTCGAGTCGGTTCGTGGACATGGCGGGTACGTTGATTGTTATCTGTGAGCAAACACAGCGATAGGATAGGCGAGATTTATTCTTTGATTGTCGCCCAATACCATGCTCTCACGGTGTTCGACACCCATCTCAGATTCAACCGGAGAGCAAACATGACCCAGACCCACACCCCCATCGCGATCATCACCGGCGGCAGCCGCGGCCTTGGCAAGAACATGGTGCAGAAGCTGGCCCAGCGCGGCACAGACGTGATCTTTACGTATCGCACGAACCGGGCGGAAGCCGACGCCCTTGTCGCTGAACTGACTGCCCAGGGCCGCCGTGCCGCAGCCCTGCAGCTGGACGCAGGCAAGATCGCCACGTTCCCGGCCTTTGCCGAGGCCGTGCGCGGCGTGCTGTCGCAATGGAAGGTTGAGCGCTTCGATTACCTCGTCAACAACGCCGGCGTGGGCGTGCACGCCACGGTGGCCGAAACCACTGAAGCCCAGTTCGACGAACTGATGAATGTGCATTTCAAAGGCGTGTTCTTCCTCACGCAGATCCTGCTGCCGCTCATGGCTGACGGTGGGCGCATCGTCAATATCTCGTCGGGGCTGGCACGCTTTGCGCTGCCGGGCTATGGCGCGTATGCGGCAATGAAGGGCGCGGTGGAGGTGCTGACGCGCTATCTGGCGAAGGAGCTGGGGCCGCGCGGCATTGCCGTGAATGTGGTGGCGCCGGGCGCCATCGAGACTGACTTTGGCGGCGGTGCCGTGCGCGACAACGCGAGCCTCAACGCGATGGTCGCGTCCAATACGGCGCTGGGGCGCGCTGGTGTGCCGGACGATATCGGTGGTGTGGTGGCGGCGTTGTTGTCGCCGGATAACCGCTGGATCAACGCCCAACGCATTGAGGCATCGGGCGGGATGTTCCTGTAAGCGGCGCGCCTGCCCGCGCATGGGGTTCTGAACGCCAACTGTGGAGTTCTGAACTCCATTCGTCGAGCTCTGAGCTCCATTCGTCGAGCTCTGAGCTCCATTCGTCGAGCTCTGAGCTCCATTCGTCGAGCTCTGAGCTCCATGCGTCGAGCTCTGAGCTCCATGCGTCGAGCTCTGAGCTCCATGCGTCGAGCTCTGAGCTCCATGCGTCGAGCTCTGAGCTCCATGCGTCGAGCTCTGAGCTCCATTCGTCGAGCTCTGAGCTCCATTCGTCGAGCTCTGAGCTCCATGCGCCGAGCTCTGAGCTCCATGCGTCGAGCTCTGAGCTCCATGCGTCGAGCTCTGAGCTCCATGCGTCGAGCTCTGAGCTCCATTCGCCGAGCTCTGAACTCCATTCGCCGAGCTCTGAGCTCCATTCGCCGAGTCCCGATCTCCATGCGTCGAGTTTTGAGCTCGGCGCGCCGCGCAAAATGCTCCGCGTGTTGAGTTCGGAATTGGGAATTTGGGGCTTGATGCTTGACGCGGCGGTTCATCGCCTGTTTCACCCCCTGCCGGGGGCGACTCACTTTCTTTGTCTTGCCAAAGAAAGTAAGCAAAGAAAGGCGCGCCCGAGATGGCGACCCCCTCCTTGGATTTTTGTAACCGGGCGGAGACGGGGAAAACTCGCTGCGCTCAGACAGTTCCCCGTCTTTTTTCCGCCCGCTTACAAAAATCCAAGGCGCCATCAAGGGCAGGAACGTCAAAGGCCACACCGTCGGTGTGCTGGCCTGGGTGGCACTCGTTTGTTGCTGGTGTTGCTCGCTTTGCTTCGCGTTGTGTTGGTGGTTCCTGCTGCGCTGGTGATCGACGGTTTGGCCTTTGACGTTTCTGCCCTATGCGGCGCCTTGAATTTCTGTTGCAAGGAGGAAAAAGAGGGGAGGCCTGTCTGAGCGCAGCGAGTTTGCCTCCCCTCCCTCCTTTCGACATAAATTCAAGGAGTCTTTCGCCGCATCGGGCGCCCCTTTCTTTGCTTACTTTCTTTGGCAAGACAAAGAAAGTGAGTCAGCCCCGGCAGGGGATGAAACAAGAGATGCACCACAAGAAACGACCCAAACCCAACAACCCTTACGCCACCGCCTTAGCCGCAGCCCGCCCCCGCAGCCACTCAAACGTCAGCAGCAGGCAAGTAGAAAACACAATCAAGATCGTCGCCAGCGCCGCAATGGTCGGCGAGATGTTCTCGCGAATGCCGGTAAACATCTGGCGCGGCAGCGTCACCTGATCCGCCCCCGCCAGGAAGAGCGTCACCACCACTTCGTCAAACGACGTGGCAAACGCAAACAGCGCGCCGGAAATCACGCCCGGTGCGATGACGGGCAGGGTGATGCGGAAGAACGTCATGACCGGGTTGGCACCCAGCGACAGGCTGGCCCGCACCAGGTTGTGATTGAAACCTTGCAGCGTCGCCAGTACCGTCGTCACCACAAACGGCACGCCCAGCGCCGCATGCGCGAGGATCAGGCCGATATACGTGTTCGCCAGCCCCAGCGGCGCAAAGAACAGGTACATGCCGACGCCCACAACCACCACCGGAACGATCATCGGTGACACCAGCACCGCCATCAGCAGGCCCTTGCCGCGGAAGTCGGCCTTGTTCAGCCCGATGGCGGCGAGCGTGCCGAGCACCGTTGCCACGATGGTGGCGGCGGGCGCGACGATGAAGCTGTTCTTGGCGGCCATGCGCCATTCGTCCGACGTGACGAGGTTCTGATACCAGCGCAGCGAATAGCTCGGTATCGGGTACGAGAGGAACGTGCTCGACGAGAACGACAGCGGCACGATCACCAGCACCGGCAGCACGAGGTACAGCAGCGTCAGCACGGCCAGGCCGCGCAGCGCGAAGTACCAGATGCGTTCAATGAGCGAGGTGTGCGGGGCGAACATCGGTTTGGCGAGTTTCATGGTCGATGTTCTCCGTTAGCCGACGCGGACCTTGGGCCGCGTGAAGCGTCCATACACGGCGTACAGCACCAGCGTTGCCAGCAACAGCAGCGCACCCAGCGCGCACGCCATGCCCCAGTTGATCGTGACGTTGGTGAAGTACGCCACGTAGTAGCTGACCATCTGATCGTTCGGCCCGCCGAGCAGCGCGGGCGTGATGTAGTAGCCCAGTGCCAGGATGAACACCAGCAGCGCTCCGGCGCCGATGCCCGGATACGTCTGCGGTACATACACGCGCCAGAAAGCGGCAAATGGATGGCTGCCCAGCGACACGGCTGCGCGCTGGTACGTGGGCGGGATCGACTTCATCACGCTGTACAGCGGCAGGATCATGAACGGCAGCAGGATGTGCGTCATCGAGATGTACACGCCCACGCGGTTGAACAGCAGCGCCAGCGGCTCCTTGATGATGCCGAGGTCGATCAGCCCGTGGTTGATCAGGCCTTCGGTCTGCAGCAGCACGATCCACGCCGCCACCCGCACCAGGATGGACGTCCAGAACGGGATCAGCACCATCACCATGACGAGGTTGGCGCGGCGCTCTGGCAGCGAGGCAATCCAGTACGACAGCGGATAGCCCAGCAGCAATGCGAACAACGTCACCATCGCGCTGATGACAAAGGTGCGCACGAACACCGTTACGTAAATTTGCTCGTCGGCGTCGGTCGCTTCGATATGGCCGAAGGCGTCTTGGCGGTGGTCGAGCGCGGCCAGCAGGTAGAACGGCGACGTGCGGCTGCTGTTCTTGGCGATGGCCTGCCAGTACGTGACTTCGCCCCAGCGCTCGTCGACTTCGAGCAGCTTGGCGCGGGTCTGGCCGGGCGTCAGCGCCAGTGGCTTGCCTTGGTCATCCGCCAGCGGCATGGCGCGCGCCGTCTTGGCAACGAGCGAGCGGAAGCCCGGGATTTCAGTGTTGAGGCGGCGGGCCAGAGCACCCATCGCTTCGCCTTCGCTCACGGTCGTGAGGTCGGCGGCGAGCGCTGCGTAGGCGGCATCGGCCGGCGGGCTCTTGCGGTCCCAGCCCTTCAGGGCGACGACGGTTTTTGGCAGCGCGTCGGCCACCTCGGGGTTCTGCACGGCGCGCGTGAGCAGGGCGCCGATCGGCACGACAAAGATCAGCAGCAGGAAGATGGCGAGCGGCGCCACCAGCGCCAGAGCCATGGCACGCCTGCGCGCCTCAGCGCTCTTCAGTTCGCGTTTGAGTTTGGCCGTCGATTCCGGAACCGATTCAGCCGCGATCGTCATGGTGTTCAATGCTGCCTCGCCATTGCTACGGGAATACGTCCGGCGGATGCCTTGCCAAACCTGCAGGGCATCCGCGCGGTCACTGCGTTACACCGCTATGCGGTTACTTCGACGCCCACGAGGCGAAGCGCTGTTCCAGCTCGTCGCCGTGGTCGGTCCAGAACTGCAGGTTCTGCAGCACCGCGTTCTTGCTGTTCTCGGGCGAGTTCGGCATGTTGGCCTGCGTCTTGGTATCGAGCGCTTTGATTGCCGCAACGTTGGCCGGGCCGTACGCGATGTGCTTGGCGTATTCCTGCTGCGGTTTCTGCGACAGCGTGTACGCGATGTACTGCTCGGCCAGGGCCTTGTTGGGCGAGCCCTTCGGGATGGCCCAGTAGTCGAGGTCGTAGATGCTGCCGTTCCACACCACCTTGAGGTTCTTGCCTTCGCGCTGCGCGGCATCGATGCGGCCGTTGAAGGCGGTCGACATCACCACGTCACCCGCCACCAGGAACTGCGGCGGCTGGGCGCCGGCTTCCCACCACTGGATGTACGGCTTGATCTGATCGAGCTTCTTGAACGCGCGGTTCTGGCCATCCTTGGTGGCCAGCACCTTGTAGACATCCTTGACGGGCACGCCGTCGGCCATCAGCGCGAATTCCAGGTTGTAGCGCGCGCCCTTGCGCATGCCGCGCTTGCCCGGGAAGGTCTTCACGTCCCAGAAATCGGCCCAGCCCTTGGGGGCGGTCTTGAGCTTGTCGGCGTTGTAGGCCAGTGCGGTGGACCACACGAAGAAGCCCACGCCGCAGGTCTGCGGCGCTTCCGGGATCAGGTCGGTCTTCTTGGCGATCTTGCTCCAGTCCAGCTTCTCGAACAGGCCTTCGTCACAACCGCGGCCGATGTCGCCCGATTCCACTTCCACCACGTCCCAGTTGACGTGCTTGGCTTCCACCATGGCCTTGATCTTGGCCTGCTCGCCGTTGTACTCGACCACGGTGACCTTGTTACCGGTCTGCGCCTCGAACGGCTTGTTGAAGGCGGCCTTCTGCGCGTCACCATTGGCGCCGCCGAAGTTCACAACGGTGATTTCCGCAGCGTGCGCGCCGAATGCGATGGCGAATGCGCCGGCAAGCACGGACAGACGCGTCTTTGTGATGTGTTTCATTCCTGGCTCCTCTTATTGGCGTGTGGGTACAACGTGTGGTCGAGGCATGCGGGCAGGGCTGCCCGCGTGCGTCATGCAAAAACGCGCAGATGTTCAGGCGCGAACTCAAGCTGGATCGGTGCGCCGGGTGCGAAGCCTTCGAGCGCGCGCGTGCCCAGCGGCACCTTCACAAAACATTCGGGTTGGTCGGGCAGGGCGCAGCGCATGCGCACGTGGTCGCCAAAGTAGACGAGGCCGCGCGTCTGGCCCACCAGCGCATTGCCGGCGGCGGAGGCGCCTTCGGCCAGGCGCATGCGCTCCGGGCGGATACAGCCGGTGGCCGTGGCGCCGACATTGGCACCTGCGACGTTGCGGCCAACCACGCGGGCGCCGTCGTTGAGCTGCAGTTCGCAGTAATCGCCGTCGACCCGGATGACTGTGCCGCGCAGCGTGTTGCTGTCGCCGATGAAGTTGGCGACAAACTCGTTGCAGGGGCGTTCGTAGAGGCTGTCCACCGTGTCGAGCTGCTGCACGATGCCCTTGTCGAACACGGCCACGCGGTCGGACATGGTGAGCGCCTCGCCCTGGTCATGCGTCACGTAGACGAAGGTCACGCCGAGCTTTTCGTGCAGCGATTTCAACTCGTACTGCATGTGTTCACGCAGTTGCTTGTCGAGCGCGCCGAGCGGCTCGTCCATCAGCACGAGCTTGGGCTCGAACACCAGCGCGCGTGCCAGTGCAATGCGCTGCTGCTGACCGCCGGAGAGCTGGGCGGGGTAGCGCTTGGCAAAGCCTTCCATGCGAACCATCTGCAGGGCCTTGTGCACGCGCTCGGCACGTTCGGCGGCGGGCAGCTTGCGTACGGTCAGCGGGTACTCGACGTTCTGCGCCACCGTCATGTGCGGAAACAGCGCGTAGTTCTGGAACACCATGCCGATGTTGCGCTTGTGCGGCGGCACGTTGTTGAGCAGCGCGCCTTCGAGGCGGATCTCGCCGCCGGTCGGGAATTCGAACCCGGCCAGCATCATCAGGCACGTGGTCTTGCCCGAGCCCGAGGGGCCGAGCAGGGTGAGGAACTCGCCCTGGTAGATGTCCAGGTCCAGATGCTTGACCACGAGGGTTTCGCCGTCATACGTCTTGCGTACACCGCGAAAGCTGACGATCACGTCGTCGGTCTTCATTGCTGCTTCCTCCATACCATGTCGGTCATCGGGCTGAGCGCTGTCGGCTGCAGGCGGCACATTTGCTGGCTGACGCTCATGCTGCCTGTCGTGCCGTCCCCGATCTGTTCGGGTCGGCCAACATGCCGTGTTGTGACGAATTGTTGATGGACTATAGCGGCTCATTGTTCTGCCAAGTGGACCCAATCCCGGTTATTTGATGGAGCCATTCACCGCCGCCGCGCAGGCACATCCCATGGGCGTGCGGGCCCTCGGCACCACAATAGGGAAAACCCCGAATGCCTTGCCCGAGCAAGCTCGGCGGTCGATCGTATGGTGGTGCCGATGCGTCTGAGTTTAGGTCGTCTGCCAGCCCACGTGCGGCGGGCATAACAGAGCATGGATGGAACCAATTCGGCCGGAACTGCGGCCGGCTCGGGCTGCGTGAAAATGGTGCGCCGCATCGTCACGCAAACGGTGCACGCCGTGGGCCAACCGTGCGGACACCACGAACTCCATGTTGTCGCGCAGCAACCGCTGTTCAGGCCGGATGCTCTTCAGGCAGCGCAAGCGCGAGATAGACACTCACGGTCAACCCTCCGCCCGGTGTGTCCGACAGCGCCACCGTGCCGCCATGCAGGCGGGCAATCTCTCGGACGATCGCCAGGCCGAGGCCGCTGCCATCGTGGCCTTCCGATGCGGCGCCACGATAGAAACGGCCGAAGACCGCGTCGCGCTCGGACACGGCAATGCCCGGGCCGTCGTCTTCCACTTGCAGCACGGCCTGCTCGCCCAGCATCGGCATTGCTTGCCGCCTGACCCGTAGCGTGACGCGGGCCCCCTTGCCGGCATACAGGATGGCGTTGTCGAGCAGGTTGCCGACCAGTTCCTGCAGCCACTGGGGCTCGCCGGCCACCGTCACCGGCGCGCCTTCAAAGCCGAGGTCGACGCTGGATTTGCGCGCAACGGGCGCCAGTTCCAGCGCCACATCGCCAGCCAGTGTGTCCAGGCGCAGCGGCTGGAGCTGCGGCGCGTAGCCGCTGTCGGTCTCCAGGCGCGAGAGCGACAGCAGTTGCTGCACGCCGCGCGCGGCCTGGCGTACGGTACCGTGCAGCGGTTCAAGGTGGCGTCGGATGCGTTCGCCATCGGGCTCGCGCAGGGCGAGTTCGGACTGCGCCTGAATCACGGCCAGCGGCGTCTTCAATTGATGTGCGGCATCGGCAAAGAAGCGTTTGCGGGCATGCACCAAGCGCAGCAGGCGGGCCACATACTGATTGATAGCCTCGACCAGTGGGGCCACTTCTGCAGGCAGGCCCTGCTGCGGCAGCGGGGCAAGCTCATCGGTGCCGCGACCGGCCACGGTTTCGCTCAACTGCCGCAGCGGTCGAAGGCCGCGCCGCACGCCCCACCAGACGATGCAGACGGCCAGTACCACGAGCAGCACTTCCTGCTGCAATGAGCCCGCCAGGATTTCATGGGCCAGCGCCTCGCGCGGCTCCAGCGTTTCTCCTACCAGCAGCCAGATGACATGCGTTTCGGCCGACAGCGCATCGCGCACCGGCAGCAGCTGCGCGGCAATCCGCACCTGCCTGCCGCGAAAGAGCGTGTCGTAGAAGACGGTGCGATATGCCATGGGGTGCCGACCGCTCGGCATGGGTAGATCGTCGTAGCCAGTGAGTGTGCCGCCGCCGGTATCGACAATCCGGTAGAAGATGCTGCTGCCCGTTTCCGACTCCAGAATTTCCAGCGCGAGGTAGGGCAGGTCGATGGCGAATTGCTTGTTACGCACTCGCACGCCTTCGCGCATGGCTTTGAGCGACGCTTGGAGCGTGCGGTCGAACGCAGCGTGGGCGGCCGTCATGGCGCGCGTGTAAGTCAGCCACGCATCGAGCGCGAGCAGCCCCAGCAGCGGCAGCAGCAGCCAGAACGAAAGCTGCCGGCGCAGGCTCAACGGGCTCATGAGGCCGCGCCTTCCGTGGCTTCCAGCAGATACCCGAGCCCGCGCAGCATGACGATGGCCACGCCGCTGCCGTCGAGCTTCTTGCGCAGACGGTGCACGTAGATCTCGATGGCGTCAGCGTTGACGGATTCGTTGATGCTGAAGATCTTTTCCGAGATGGCGGCTTTGTTGACGGCGCGGCCATCGCGCAGCATCAGCACTTCCAGTACGGCACGCTCGCGGCCAGTGAGGGCGAGCAGTTCGCCATGGAGCGTGAAGGCGCCGCTGATGCTGTCGTAGTGCAGCGGGCCGCATTGCAACTGCGTGCTTTCGTGGCCGTGGCTGCGTCGGATGAGTGCCCGTGCGCGGGCTTCGACTTCGGTCAGATCGAACGGTTTCGTAAGGTAATCGTCAGCACCGAGGTTCAGCCCGCGCACGCGTTCCTCCACGGCGCCGTGTGCAGTCAGGATCATCACCGGCAGCGGGTTCTTGCGCACGCGCAGACGGCGCAGCACTTCCAGCCCGTCCATGCGCGGCAGGCCAATGTCGAGAATGGCCAGCGCGTAGTCCTGCGTGGTGAGCAGCAAGTCCGCTGCGTGGCCGTCATGCGCGCAATCGACCGTGAAGCCGGCCTGGCCGAGGGCTTCTTCCAGCGTGCTGGCGAGCTTCAGGTTGTCTTCCACCAACAGGATGCGCATATCGGTCCGTCTCTTAAACAGCCGCAGAGGAATACAGACATCGCCGCATGTTTTGAAGCTAGGGAAACCCCCAAGAACGTCGCGAAACACCCTGGCAATTTCCCGCCAATCGAAAGTGAACTGAAAGTGCGTCCCTCATACGATCCGTCCCGCTCAAAGCCCCTGTGAATTGGGCGCTTGCGCAAGGACAACGAATAAGGGAGACCTGATGAACAAGACTTCGATGGCGCTGGCCGTGGTGGCGCTCGCCACCGCGACGACCGCTGGCACGGCCGCCGCACAATCCTCCAACGTGACCCTGTACGGGATCATGGATTCGGGCATCGAGTATGTGAACCACGCTGGCCCGAACGGCGGCAGCGCCACGCGCCTAGTCTCGGGCGGCAAGAACACGTCGCGCTGGGGTATGCGCGGCACCGAAGATCTGGGGGGCGGCCTGAAAGCCGTGTTCAATCTGGAAAGCGGTATCGCCATCGATACCGGCAAGCTCGATACCGACAACACGCTGTTCGACCGCCGCGCCGTGGTCGGTTTGGCAGGCGGCTTCGGGCAGGTGGTGGCCGGTCGCACGTTCACGACCACGTACGACTTCATGCTGCCGTACGACCCGATGGGCTATGCGCCGAACTACTCGTGGGCGACGTCGTCCACGGCCACAGGCGACCGCAAGGACGGCCTGTTCTCGCGCGCATCCAACGCTGTGCGCTATGACGGTTCCTTTGGTGGCCTGAAGCTGGGCGCGACCGTGGGCTTTGGCGAGGCCGCCGGCAATTTCAAGAGCAACTCCAAGTACGACCTGGGCATCGGGTACACCGTGGGCGGCTTCTCTGCGGCGGTCACGTGGGATCGCCAAAACGGCGCAGGCACAAGCACCACGCCGGCAGATACGACCAATTACATCCAGGGCATTCACGCCGGCGCCAGCTACGACTTGGGCGCGTTGAAACTGTTTGCGGGCTATCGCAACTACAAGCGTGCCTTCACCACGGCTGCCGCCAGCCTGCGCAGCGATATGTACTGGGCGGGCGCCAGCTACGACCTGACGCCGGCCTTCACGCTGTACGGCGCGGTGTACAAGCAGAACATCAAGGACGGTACAGGGGCCGATCCGATCCTGTTCTCGGTGCGCGGCCAGTACACGCTGTCCAAGCGGACCACGGCGTACCTGTCTGCCGGTTATGCCAAGGCCAAAAACGGCCAGAACGTGAGCCTGTCGCGCGACGTGGTGGGGTATGGCAACAACCAGGTCGGTGTGACGGCGGGCCTGCAACACCGTTTCTGATCGGCCGATCGCAGTCAAAAACACGGGCACCTTCGGGTGCCCGTTTTGTTGGATCGACGCGCGGCTGGCCGTCAGTCGAGCGTCGCGCGGGATTTCAGCATGCGCCGCACGTCGCGGAAATCGTCGAAGGCGGCAAGGTCCTGCTCGAAGTTGCGCACCTGTTCGTGCAGCGCTGCGATGTCGAGGTCGAGTTTTTGCAACACGGCCTCTGGCGGCAGCGCTTCGAACCGCTGATAGCCGTACGTGTATCGGAACGTGGTCTCGACGCGATGGATTTGCCGGTCAAGCTCGCGCACCTGGTCTTTCAGGATCTGGTTGTAGTGCGCCAATCGCGCTTCGCTGATGCGGTTGATCGAATGCTGGTCGATGTGCTCAAGCTCCAGCTGCAATTCCAGTAGTTGCAGCAGGTTGTTCTTGTCGTAGGCCTCGTTGACGCGCTGCATGAGCCGCGTCTTGCGCTCTCGCTCCTGCGGATCGGTTTCGCGGTCCGGGTGCAGGGCGCTGGCGAGCTTGCGATAGACCTCGCGGATGGACAGGCTCATCTGCGCCTGTTCGTCTTCCTCCCGCGCTTCTGCGGCAAGTTGCTTCGGAGATTTCGTGCGCGCGGCCCGGCGGGCTTCACGCTTGCTTGCGGCGGCGGCCTTTTTCTCGGCGCGTTGCTCGATGTGCGCGCGGGCGCGCTGCAGCAGCGCTTCCTCCGAATGCACGTCCGCGTCGTCGCCGAGGTCGACACCGAGCGCCGCTTCCAGCCTCGACTTCATCTCCGCGGCCTGCAGCGCGGCTTCCCGGTCGAAGTCTGTGCCGCTGTACTTGCTGTAAAGCGTCTTGAGGCTCGGGTCTTCGTCAATCAGATCGTGCGCGAGATCGACGATGAGCGCGGATATCTTGCGGCGCTCGGCTTTAGTAAAGGCGTCGTGCTCGTAGACCTGATCGAGGCTGCGGACGAGGCGGATCTGCAATGCGATGCGGCTGCGCTCCAGCGGCAAGAACTCGCCGGCATATCGGCCCTGGAACTGAACGGTAGCCGTCTCCCAATCTGCGAGCCGCTTGCGCCGATTCCCGATCTGCTTGATCAGCGCGTTGAACGCTCGCTGACCTTTTGACAGCGTTGGCGAGTTGTCCGCGTGTTGGTTGGGCGCGATGCTGATGGCAGGGCGGCGGGCCTTGGTCATGGAGCGGAAATGTCGCGGGCTCCGCTAAGGGAGCCCGTCGATGTGATGTTGATGCGATGGTTCAGCCCAGCAACAGCGCGTCGTCGTCCACCTTGGCGCCGCGCGTTTCCTCGAACTTCTGCAGCAGGTGCGGCACGTCCAGGCCACGGCGCTCCTCGCCTTGCACGTCGAGGATCACGTTACCCTGGTGCAGCATTACCGTGCGGTCGCCGTAGTCGAGCGCCTGGCGCATGGAGTGCGTCACCATCATTGTCGTCAGCTTGCTCTCAGACACGATCTTGGCGGTCAGCTCAAGCACGAAGGCGGCCGTTTTCGGGTCGAGCGCGGCGGTGTGCTCATCGAGCAGCAGGATGCGCGACGGCTGCAGCGAGGCCATCAGCAGGCTCACGGCCTGGCGTTGGCCGCCCGAAAGCAGACCGATGCGATCGGTCAGGCGATTTTCCAGGCCGAGGTCCAGCCGGCGCAGTTGCTCGCGGAAGATCTCGCGCCACTTGCGGTTGGTGGCGAACGAGAAACCACGACGCTGCCCGCGGCACATGGCCAGCGACATGTTCTCTTCGATGGTCAAGTTTTCGCAGGTGCCGGCCATCGGGTCCTGGAACACTCGGGCGACCTTGTCAGCGCGTTGCCACGCGGTCTTTCGCGTGACGTCTTCACCGTCGATGGTGATGCTGCCGGAGTCGACCAGCTGGTCGCCGCTGATGGAGTTCAGGAACGTCGACTTGCCGGCGCCGTTCGAGCCGATCACGGCCACGAACTGGCCCGCCGGAATGTCCAGCGACAGGCCGCGCAGCGCGCGCGTCTCAATCGGCGTGGCCGGGTTGAAGGTGAGGGTGAGTCCTTGTGCGCTCAGCATGTCAGTTCCCCTTGGTAGTGGTCTTGGCGAACTTGCCGAACACCTTGCGGCGCACACCAGGAAGCACGAGCGCGATCACCACCAGCGCGGCGGTCACCATGTTCAGGTCCTGTGCTTGCAGGCCGATGAAATCGCTATTGAGCGCCAGGGCGATGAAGAAACGATACAGGATCGCGCCCACCACCACGGCCAGCGTGGTCAGCACCAGGCGGCGTGCCGGCAGCACGGTCTCGCCGATGATGACGGCAGCCAGGCCGATGACGATCGTGCCGATACCCATCGACACGTCGGCGCCGCCCTGCGTTTGCGCGTAGAGCGCACCAGCAAGCGCCACCAGGGCGTTGGACAGCGCCATGCCGGCCAACGTGGCAGCGCCGGTGGCGACACCCTGTGCGCGCGCCATGCGCGGGTTGGCACCCGTGGCACGCAGCGACAGGCCGATCTGCGTCGAGAAGAACCAATCCACCAGCAGCTTGACGACCACCACGACCACACCCAGCAGCACGGGTCGGAACACGTAGTCGGGCATCCACTCGGGCTGCAGCAGCGAGAACACCGTCGGCTCGGAGATGAGCGGCACGTTCGGCTTGCCCATGATGCGCAGGTTGACCGAGTACAGCGCGATCATCATCAGGATGCTGGCGAGCAGATCCATGATTTTCAGGCGCACATTGAGCCAGCCCGTGATGAAGCCGGCAACGGCACCGGCCAGCGTGCCGCCCAGCGTCGACATGAACGGATCGTGTCCGCTGGCGATGAGCGTGGCCGCCACGGCGCCGCCCATCGGGAAGCTGCCGTCGACAGTGAGGTCAGGGAAGTTGAGGATGCGGAAGGAGATCAGCACCCCGAGCGCCACGAGGCTGAAGATCAGACCGATCTCCAGGGCGCCGAGCAATGAAAACAGTGACATGACGGAATAGGGCGCGGCGATTGGGCACCGGCCGGTGTGCAATGAACGGGGACGCTTTCGGGTAGGAGCGTAAGCGCCCGGCCATGATGCGGCGGATAGCCGCGCTGGGGCTCGGGCAGGCAGACCCGCGCCGGGCCGGCTCCATCGGGCGGAGGCCGACCCGGCGCCTTGCGTGTTACTTGATGACTTCCTTGGCGTCCTTCAGCAGGTCCGCCGACAAGGTCGCGCCTTGCTTCTTGGCCGCGCCTTCGTTCACGAACAGCTCCAAATCGGTGCTGCCGGCCGATGCAATCGCGCCCGGCTTCTCACCCTTCAGGATGCGGGCGACGACCTTGCCGGTCTGCTGGCCCAGCTTGTAGTAGTTGATGCCCAGCGCAGCGATGGCGCCGCGCTTGACGCTGTCGGTATCGCCGGCCACCAGCGGGATCTTCGCTTCGTTGGCCACCTTCACCAGCGACTCGTACGCCGACACCACGTTGTTGTCGGTGTTCGTGTAGATCACGTCGACCTTGCCGATCAGGTTCTTGGCGGCTGGCGCGATGTCCACGGTACGCGGTGCAGCCGATTCGATCAGCGTCATGCCTTGCGCCGACAGCAGCTTCTTCAGCTCGGTGACGACCACGACCGAGTTGGCTTCGCCAGGGTTGTAGACCATGCCCACACGCTTGGCATTTGGCACCACACGCTTGATGAGGGCGATTTGCTTGTCCAGCGGCAGCTTGTCGGACACGCCGGTCACGTTGGTGCCGGTCGGCTCCCAGCTCTTGACCAGTTGCGCGGCCACCGGATCCGTCACGCCCGAATAGACGACGGGGATCGACTTGGTGGCAGCCACAACCGCCTGCGCGGACGGGGTGGCGATGGCGATGATGGCGTCCGGCTTGTCGCCGATGAACTTGCGGGCGATCTGCGCGGCGGTGGCCGTGCTGCCTTGTGCGCTCTGGTACTCCCACTTCAGGTTCTTGCCTGCGTCAAAGCCTTCGGCCTTGAGCTGTTCCTTGGCGCCGTCGCGGATGGCGTCGAGCGCCGGGTGCTCAACGATGGCCAGCACTTCGACCGACTTGGTGGCCTGGGCCAGCGCCGGTGCGGCTTGCAGCAGTGCCATCGGAATGGCAGCAAGCGCGGCAATGCGGAAGGCGTGCTTGAACGTGGACATAAGGATCTCCTGTTTCCTTTTGGGTGGTTTCGCTCTGGCGGCGGGCGGGATATGCCCGTGCCGGCGTGGTTGGTTTTGTAAGACTGTCTTGATTCTTGAGTGCACCGAAGCAGTGCAGTGCCGGCGCACGTGGGCGCACATTATCGGCCAAATCGCAATGCTTTTCAGCAAACACTTCAAAAGAAAACCTGGGGGCAGGGGGGGGATTCCGGTTGCGTGCGATGCAACCCGGCCATCAAATCAAAAAGGGGCACGTGGCCCCTTTTTTCACTGCCCCAACGGGCGGCTGCTTACTGGATCTTCGCTTTTTCGCGCAGCTCTTTCAGCATCGCCTGGAACTTGCTGCGTTGCCAGTTCTGATCGCCCATCATCATCTCGAGCAGTTGCGGCTTGACGTCCTCGTACGACGGGATCTTTGCGTCGCGCGTGTCGTCCAGACGGATCACGTGCCAGCCGAATTGCGTCTTGACCGGCGTCTGCGTGATCTGGCCCTTCTTCAGCCCGGTGAGCGCGGCCGAGAATTCCGGCACGTAAGTGCCCGGGTTCGCCCAGTCCAGATCGCCGCCGTTGGCGCCCGATCCCTTGTCCTTCGATTGCGCCTTGGCGATGTCTTCAAACTTGGCGCCGGCCTTCAGCTTGGCGATGATCGCCTTGGCGTCGGCTTCCTTGTCCACCAGGATGTGGTGGGCGTGGTATTCCTTGCCGTTGCCGAACTGCGCCTTGATCTTGTCGTACTGCTTGTGCAGTTCGTCTTCGGTGGCGGGGCTGTTCTTGACGTAGTCCTCGAACTCGGCGGCCACGAGCACGTTCAGGCGCGCAGAAGCGAGTTGCTCTTGAACGTCGTCGCGCTCCAGCAGGCCCCGCTTGGCGGCGTCCTGCTCGATCAGTTCACGGTCGACCAGCATGTCGCGGGCCTTGGCACGCAGCTCGGGCGATTCGGGCTGGCCCGACTTCTTGATCAGCGCGTCCACCTTTGCGCTCGGGATGGCTTTACCGTTGACCACCGCGGCGTTTTGCGCCATCGCGGGAGCAACGGTCGCAGCAAGGGCAGCAGCCAGCAGGCTGGCAGTGAGGCTGGAAATCTTCATGGGATTGCGTTCGAGGGAAGGACGAGTGAGCGTGGAATGCGCTTACGTGTTTTCTTCGGGAGTGACCGCGCGGATCGCCAGGGCATGGATTGCCGCTGGCCACAGCGTGTGCAGCGCATCATACACCATGCGATGACGCGCCAAACGGTTCTTGCCGGCAAAGGCCGCGCTGACGATTTCGACGTTGTAGTGTCCGCCGCCGGACGCTGCACCGGCGTGTCCGGCGTGCTTCGCGCTGTCGTCTTCAACGACCAGGTGGGCGGGCTGGAAGGCCTCACGCAGGAGGCGTTCGATTTCTCGCGGATCTGCGGCCATCAGCGGTCGTCTCCGATGTGGGCGTCGTTGGCTGCGTTGGCGGGACGCTCCTGCATGTGCCGCGCCAGCCAGACACTCTGCGCGAGGATGAATACCACC
Source organism: Ralstonia pickettii (assembly GCF_030582395.1). Lineage (NCBI taxonomy): Bacteria > Pseudomonadati > Pseudomonadota > Betaproteobacteria > Burkholderiales > Burkholderiaceae > Ralstonia > Ralstonia pickettii. The sequence goes on along the minus strand of NZ_CP104381.1, from coordinate 1,631,588 downwards.
ATCAGGCCCATCGAGCCGAACAGCTTGAAGTTGACCCACACGTCAGTGTCGAAGTTGTAGGCCACGTAAAGGTTCAGGCAGCCCATGACCAGGAAGAACAGCGCCCAGACCAGGTTCAGGCGGCCCCACATCGGCTCGGGCAGCGAGACCTGCTGCTCCATCATGGCGCGGATGAGGTTCTTGCGAACGAACACCACGCTGCCCAGCAGCACCACGCCAAACATCCAGTACAGGACCGTCGGCTTCCACTTGATGAAAGTCTCGTTGTGGAAAATGAGTGTGGCGCCGCCAAACACACCAATGATGAGCAGCGACAGCCACTGCATGGCGTCGACCTTGCGGTGCTTGAACCACACCCAGGCGATCTGCAGCACGGTGGCGACCATCGCGACGGTGGTCGCCACATAAATACCGGCCACCTTGAAGGCAGCAAAGAACAGGATGACCGGGAACAGATCGAACAGGAATTTCATGCGGGAACGCGCTTAGGTGGGCAGGTGCGGTAGATCAATCGCCGAATTTTAGCGCAGCCGAGTTGATGCAATACCGCAGGCCGGTGGGCGCAGGGCCATCTTCGAACACATGGCCCAGGTGCGCGCCGCAGTTCTTGCACTGCACTTCGATGCGCAGCATACCGTGGGAGCGGTCGGTTTTTTCGGCGATCACCTCGCCGTTGATGGGCTGGAAATAGCTCGGCCAGCCGCAGCCCGCATCGAACTTGGTCGACGATTCAAACAGCGGCGTGCCGCAGCACACGCAGTTGTAGACGCCACGCTCCCAGTGGTCCCAGTACTTGCCGGTGAAGGGGCGTTCGGTGGCCGCTTCGCGGGTGACGCGGTATTCGATGTCGGAGAGTTGGTCGCGCCATTCGGCGTCGGATTTCGTGACGGTCATGGTGATGAGACTCCTTGTTGGATTCGGCCACCGCGAGGTGAGAGCGATTGGCCGGCTGATGTTGTTTGTCGTGCTGCTGCGGCAATCCTGACAGGCGCGGATTAGAGCACGGTGTCAGTTTCGACGCATCACGACGAGCAGCTCACTTCCAATGACGATGCCCAGTCGGGCGCCGGCTGGGCGTAGTGCTCGAAGCCGGGGTGGTCGTCAAACGGGCGGGCCAGCACGGCGCGCAGGTTTTCGACTTCGGAGAAATCCTTTTCCTTGGCGCGGCGGATTGCAATTTCAGCCAGGTGGTTGCGCAGCACGTATTTGGGGTTGACGCGCTGCATGGCGGCGGCGCGCTCGTCGTCGGATTGCGTTTCGGCTTGCAAGCGCTGGCGATAAGCGGCAAGCCACGCGTCTGCGGCGGCGCGATCGAAGAAGAAATCGCGGACGGTGCGCGCTTCTGCCGCGGCGGGCGTGTCGTCGCGGCGTACTTCGGCGAGGTGGCGGAAAAACAGCGTGTAGTCGGTGCGCTGGTTGTGCAGCAGCTTGAAGAGGTCGCCGAACAGCGTTTCGTCTGTGTCCTGCGCGGTGGAAAGGCCAAGCTTGGCGCGATAACGTGCGTAGAACGCTGCGCCGTAGACGTCGCGGTAGGTCAGCAACACGTTTTGTGCGGCATCGATGGCGGGTTGCGCCTGCGCTTCGTCGCTCAAGTTGACGAAAACGTCCGGATCCTCGCCGAACAGCGGCAGTAATGCCTGCGCGAGGCAGAACAGGTTCCAGTAGCCGATCTGGGGCTGCTGGGCGTAGGCGTACCGGCCGCCGCTGTCGGAGTGGTTGCAGATGTGGTTGGCGTCAAAACCGTCCAGGAAGCCGAATGGGCCGTAATCAAGCGTGAGGCCGAGGATCGACATGTTGTCGGTGTTCATCACGCCGTGGCAGAAGCCAACGGCTTGCCAGTCGGCCATCAATTCAGCGGTGCGGCGGGCAATTTCGCGCAGCAGGGCGAGATACGGTTGCGACTCGCTGCGGCAGGCGGGGTAGAAGCGGTCGACGACGTAATCGGCAAGTGCGCGGAGTTGGGGCAGTTGTTCACTGGCGGCAAAGTGCTCGAAATGGCCGAAGCGCACGAACGACGGTGCAAGGCGTGTGACAACTGCTGCGGTTTCGATTTCTTCACGGCGCACGGGTGCGTCAGCGCCGGTCACGCACAGGGCTCGGGTGGTCGGAATGCCGAGCCCTGCCATGGCTTCCGAGCACAAAAATTCGCGGATGGACGACCGGAGCACCGCGCGTCCGTCGCCCATGCGCGAATACGGCGTACGGCCGGCACCTTTGAGCTGGACTTCGCACGGGCCATCGGCGGTCTGGAATTCCGCCAGCAGCAGCGCACGGCCATCGCCCAACTGGCCCGCCCACACGCCGAACTGGTGGCCCGAATAGACGGTTGCGAGCGGATCGCTCCAGGCCGCGACGGCGTTACCGGTAAAGACCGCCAGCCCGGCCGGGGTGTCAAGCTCTGCGCGCGAGATGCCGAGCGACGCGGCGGCGTCTGGCGAAAAGCCAACCAGATAAGGTGTGCCGATTGCGCCGGAAGGCATGGGCATCGGCGGCAGACGTGTCAAAAATCGTTCGCCCAGTGCTGAGAAACCGGGGGCTGCGGCGGGGCGGCCAGGCCAGTCGAACGTGTTCGCAAGGGAATCGTCAGGCAAGGCGACGGGGGAGGCAGTCATAGGATGGGGCGGCAGGGCAGGCAGCCGATAGCACAGGAACCGGCGCAAAAACAGTGCCGAACCCTGAAATGGTGTGCGCTCTGCAGCGCAGCAAAATGTGTTCTGCGTAGGGGAAAACGCCATGTTGAGACGCAGCAACGCTATCGCGTATTGTACTTGCGAGTAAAGAAAGCTGCAGCCTGCGAACCCTTGCACCACAACGATTCGCACGGTTTTTCAGATGGCCGGGTAAACATGGGGGCCGATGTGGCAGCGCACAACAATATCCCGTTGACGTGCTTGGCGATCACGGGAACAATCGGCCAAAAAATAGAACGGTTGTTCAGTTTTTTTAGGAGACACCATGGCCCTGATGGGACAAATGATGAGCGCTCCGTTGCTCATCTCGACCATCATCGAACATGCAGCGCGCAATTCCGGTTCGACTGAAGTCGTGTCGCGCCGTGTCGAGGGCGATATCCATCGCACCACGTACCGGCAAGTGCGAGACCGTTCCAAGCAACTGGCAAATGCGCTGGCCGCACTCGGTGTGCAGCCCGGCGAGCGTGTGGGCACGCTGGCCTGGAACGGCTATCGCCACCTTGAAATCTATTACGGCGTGTCCGGCTCGGGCTCGGTGTGCCACACCATCAACCCGCGCCTGTTTCCGGACCAGATCGCCTACATCGTCAATCACGCTGACGATCCGTACGTCTTTTTCGACCTGACGTTTGTGCCACTCATTGAGGGCATCGCACCGCATTGCCCGAACGTGAAGGGCTGGGTTGCGATGACCGATCGCGCGCACATGCCGACCTCCAGCGTGCCGATGCTCTGTTATGAGGAGCTGCTGGACGCGCAGACCGCCGATTACACCTGGCCGCAATTCGACGAGAACACCGCTTCCAGCCTGTGCTACACGTCCGGCACCACGGGCAACCCCAAGGGCGCGCTGTATTCGCATCGCTCCACGGTGCTGCACTCGTATGCGTCGGCCATGCCGGACGCGCTCGGGTGCTCGGCGCAGGACGTGATCCTGCCGGTGGTGCCGATGTTCCACGTCAACGCGTGGGGGCTGCCGTATTCGGTGCCGCTGGTGGGCGCCAAGCTCGTCTTCCCCGGGCCGAAACTGGACGGTGCTTCGCTGTTCGAATTGTTCGAGCAGGAAAAGGTGACATTCTCGGCCGGCGTGCCGACGGTATGGCTCGGCCTGCTGCAACACGTGCAGGCCAACAAGCTGAAGTTCTCGACGTTCCGCCGCACGGTCATCGGTGGTTCTGCAGCGCCCCCGGCCATGATCCGCACGCTCAACGAGCTGGACGTGGAAGTCATCCACGCGTGGGGCATGACGGAAATGTCCCCGCTCGGCACCACGTGCAAGCTGATGGGCAAGCATGCCGACCTGCCGGACGAGGCCAAGCAGCACGTGCTGGAGCGCCAAGGCCGCGCCATCTACGGTGTCGAGATGAAGATCGTCGATGCCGAAGGCCACGAATTGCCATGGGACGGCAAGGCTTTCGGCGACCTCTACGTGCGCGGGCCCTGGACCATCCAGAGCTATTACCGCAACGAGGTATCGCCGCTGGTCGATGGCTGGTTCCCGACGGGCGACGTCGCCAACATCGATGCCGATGGCTACATGCAGATCACCGATCGCAGCAAGGACGTGATCAAGTCTGGCGGTGAGTGGATATCGTCCATCGATGTGGAAAACGTGGCGGCGGCGCACCCCGGCGTGCATATGGCCGCGTGCATCGCATGCCATCACCCGAAGTGGGATGAGCGTCCGCTGCTGGTCGTGATGAAAAAGCCGGGTGTCGAACTCACGCGCGAAGAGATGCTCAAGTTCTTCGAGGGCAAGGTTGCCAAGTGGTGGATTCCGGACGACGTGGTGTTCGTCACCGAAATTCCGCTCACGGCCACCGGCAAGATGCAGAAGCTGAAACTGCGCGAGCAGTTCAAGGACTATCAGTTCCCAGCTGTACAGGCTTAGCGATACATAGAAACAGAAACCGCCGCCCGTACACGGGGCATCCCGGCACGAGGACGGCGGACGTAAGACAACCGGATCAGGGCCGGCCGCTGCGCATCGATGATTCGATGCCGCGGAATGAAGCCCGGGCGCGTTGCAACCTGGAGACGCAAGCAGCCGCAGGCCCTTCAGAGGCACGCGGAGAGTGACTCGCCGGCGGCTCCACCACATGAAGGAGACACGCATGACGAAGTTCCGTCCGTTGGTTGTGGCTGTTGCATGTGTTGCGGCAATCGGTGGGGCAGTCCTGCCCACCGCAGCGTCCGCCGCCGAAACCGTGAAGATCGCCTGGATTGATCCGTTGTCCGGCCTGATGGGCGCGCTGGGGCAGAACCAGTTGCGCAGCTGGCAGTACATCGCCGATCTCGCCACACAAAAGAACTGGGCCGGCGACGGCACGAAGTTCGAGGTGGTGGGCTTTGACAACAAGCTCTCGCCGCAGGAAAGCCTGACCGCGCTCAAGCAGGTGGCCGACCAGGGTATCCATTACATCGTGCAGGGCAATGGCTCGAGTGTCGGCATGGCGCTGGAAGACGCCGTGGCCAAGTACAACGAGCGAAATCCGGGTAAGGAGATCGTCTACCTGAACTATGCCGCGGTGGACCCGGACATGACGAACAGCAAGTGCAACTACTGGCACTTCCGTCTGGACGCCAACTCCGACATGAAGATGGAAGCGCTGACCAGCTTCCTGGCGAAGGATCCGAAGGTCAAGAAGGTCTACCTGATCAACCAGAACTATTCGTTCGGGCATCAGGTCGCGCGCGCCGCCAAGGAATATCTGAAGCGCAAGCGTCCGGACATCGAGATCGTGGGTGAAGACCTGCACCCGCTGGCGCAGGTGAAGGACTTCTCACCGTACGTATCGAAGATCAAGTCGTCGGGTGCCGACACCGTTATCACCGGCAACTGGGGCAGCGACCTGGCACTGCTGATCAAGGCCGGCAAGGATGCAGGCCTGAATGCGAACTTCTATACGTACTACGCCTCGACCACCGGTGTGCCGACAGCGATGGGCTCCGCAGGCGCGGACCACGTGAAATACGTGGGCTACTGGAACGTCAACAACGACGGCTATAAGGGCGCGGATATCGTCGAGGGTTACAAGAAGAAGTACAACGACGATTACTACCTCATGGCGTCATACACAGGCATTGCCATGCTGGCGAAGGCCATCAAGCAGACCAAGTCCGCCGAGCCTGCCAAGGTTGCCAAGGCCTTCGAAGGCATGAAGGTCGACAGCCTGAACGGCACCTTCGAGATGCGCGCGTCCGACCACCAGGGCCAGCAGCCGCTCTACATCGCCACCTGGGAAAAGACGAACGGCAAGAGCGTCAAGTTCGACCAGGAAAACACCGGCTACGGGTGGAAGACCGACGCAGTGCTCGACCAGTACGTCGCGTCCCAGCCGACCTCCTGCCAGATGAAGCGTCCTCAGTAAGGCCGCGGGTGGTGTGCCGAAGGGCCGCCCGATGCTATCGTGCGGCGATGTTTTAAACGGGGTCCATGGGCCAGCGCTTTATTGCGTGCGGCCCATGCTCCGCCGAATCTGCTGGAAGGGCTGCAGCGTGGAATTTCTAGTCATCAATCTCCTGAACGGCATCAGCTACGGGCTGTTGCTGTTCATGTTGTCTTCGGGCCTGACGCTGATCTTCAGCATGATGGGCGTCCTCAATTTTGCGCATGCCAGCTTCTACATGCTGGGCGCGTATTTCGCCTATGTCGTCAGCGGCTATCTGGGCTTCTGGGCCGCGCTGATCGTGGCGCCGCTCCTGGTTGGGGCGCTGGGCGCGGTGGTGGAACGTTTTGGCCTGCGCACGGTGCACCGCTATGGCCACGTCGCCGAACTGCTGTTCACCTTCGGGCTGGCTTATCTGATTGAAGAGGGCGTGAAGCTCGTGTGGGGCCTGCCCGCCGTGCCGTACCGCGTGCCGGACGCGCTGGATGGCCCGTTGTTCACGCTGTTCACCTCGTCGTTTCCCAAGTACCGCGCCTTCATGATGCTGGTGTCATTGCTGATGCTGGTCGGGATTTTCCTGCTGCTGACGCGCACGCGCATCGGGCTCGTCATTCAAGCGGCGCTCACGCATCCGGATATGGTGGAAGCGCTGGGTCACAACGTTCCGCGCGTGTTCATGCTGGTGTTCGGCGGCGGCTGTGCGCTGGCCGGATTGGCGGGTGTGATCGGCGGCAATGCCTTTGTTACCGAGCCATCGATGGCGGCCGCGGTCGGCTCCATCGTGTTCGTGGTGGCGGTGGTGGGCGGCATGGGCTCTCTGGTGGGCGCATTCATTGCGTCGCTGCTCATCGGCTGCATTCAGACCTTTGCCGTGACACTCGATATTTCCGTGTCCAGCGTGCTGGGGAAAATTGGCGTCACGCTCAACCCCGACGTGCCGCTCATCTCGGTCTGGAACCTGACGATTGCGCAAGTCGCACCGGTGCTGCCGTATCTGCTGCTGGTGCTGATGCTGATCTTCCGCCCGCGTGGGCTGATGGGTACGCGGGAGAGCTAAATGGAACGCACCATGCACCAACAAGCGCAACAACAAGCCGCGCTGCCGGCCAACGATCGTGCGCGGACGATGAAGTTCAAGCCGGTCAATCTTGCCCGCTGGCTGCTCTGGGGCTCGACTGCACTCGTGATGATCGTGCTGCCGCTCATCTGGCCGCAGGGTTTTGCCATCACGCTGCTCTCGCAGATGGGCATCATGATCATCTTCGCCCTGTCGTACAACATGCTGCTGGGCCAGTCCGGCATGCTGTCGTTTGGACACGCCGTGTACTCCGGTCTTGGCGCTTTCATGGCCGTGCATCTGCTCAACAAGATCGGCGCCATGCAGGCACTGGGCATGGGCGGGCCGCTCGCCGTCGCACTCTTGCCCATTGCGGGTGGCCTGGGCGGCGCGCTGTTCGGCGTAATTTTCGGCTACGTCACCACAAAAAAATCCGGCACGACGTTCGCCATGATCACGCTGGGTATCGGCGAGATGGTGTTCGCCAGCGCGCTGATGTTCCCGGACTTCTTTGGCGGCGAGGGCGGTGTGTCGACCAACCGCAGCATCGGCGACGCGCTGCTGGGCGTAACGTTCGGGCCGGCGCGGCAGGTGTATTACCTGATCGCCGCGTGGTGCCTGATTTCGATGGCGCTGATGTACGCATGGACGCAGACGCCGCTGGGCCGCATCGCCAATGCGGTGCGCGACAATCCCGAGCGCGTGGAGTTCATCGGCTACAACACGCAGCGCGTGCGCTTCCTGGTGGTGATTCTGTCAGCGTTTTTCGCGGGCATCGCGGGTGCGCTGTCGTGCATCAATTTCGAGATCGTGACGGCCGAGAACGTGTCGGCGGTGCGCTCAGGCTCGGTGCTGCTGGCGGCGTTCATTGGCGGCATGGGCAGCTTCTTCGGGCCGATCATCGGCGCGGTGCTCACGGTGTTCTTCACCGTTGCGCTCTCGGGTATCACCAAGGCGTGGCTGCTGTACCTCGGGCTGTTCTTTGTGTTGATGGTCATGTACGCGCCGGGCGGAATCGCCAGTCTTCTGGTCATGCATCTGCCAATCCTGCGGCGCGGCAAGCTCAAGACGCTGCTGCCGGCCTATGGCGTGGCGGTCGTGCCGGCGGTCATCCTGCTGGTTGCATTGATTTCCACCGTGGAAATGATCTACGCCGTGCAGGACGATGCCTCCGGTGGTGTCGCGAAGCTGTTCGGCCTGACCGTCGAACCGACTACCTTGAAGCCGTGGATTGCCGCCGCCGTGCTGTGGCTGGTGGGCGCCTTCGGCCTGCGTGCCGCAGCGGGCAAGCTGCGCACCGCTTGGGACAACGCATTGCAGGAGCCGCAACCATGAGCCAACCGACATCTGGGCCGACCGCAGCGCTCGAGTTGCGCGATGTTCGCAAGCGCTTTGGCGCCACTGAAATCATTCGGGGGGTCAACCTCACCATCGGCAAGGGCGAGCGCCATGCGCTCATCGGACCGAACGGCGCCGGCAAGTCGACCACGTTCAACCTGATCTCGGGCCGTTTTCCGGCCACCTCGGGAAGCGTGCGCCTGAATGGGGAAGAGATCAGCGGGCTGGCGCCGTTCGAGATCAACCGCAAGGGCTTGTCGCGCAGCTTCCAGATCACGAACATCTTCCATCGCCTGTCGGTGTTCGAGAACCTGCGCTGCGCGGTGCTCTGGTCGCTTGGCTACAAGTATTCGTTCTGGCACAAGCTGGCAGAGCTGCGCGACGCACGCGAGCGCGCTGAGGAAGTACTCGAGCAGATCGGCATGACGCATCGGCGTGAGGCCGCTGCAGGCCTGCTGACCTACGCCGAGCAACGGGCGCTGGAAATCGGCATCACCATCGCGGGCGGTGCCGACGTGATCCTGCTGGATGAACCTACGGCCGGCATGAGCCGCTCCGAATCCGACCATGCGGTCGAGCTTATCCGCAAGGTCACGGTGGGCAAGACGCTGGTGATGGTCGAGCACGACATGAGCGTGGTGTTTGGCCTCGCCGACCGCATCTCGGTGCTCGTCTACGGCGAAGTGATCGCCACCGACACACCCGAAGCCATTCGCAACAACCGGCGCGTGAAGGAAGCCTACCTGGGCACCACGCTGGACGAACCTGCAGGAGCGCATTGATGGCAACAAATACTCCGATGTTGGAGGTGCGCGACCTGCACGCGTACTACGGCAAGAGCCACATCCTGCACGGCGTCGACATGCACGTAGGCGAGGGCGAGATCGTTGCGCTGCTCGGGCGCAATGGGGTGGGGCGTTCCACCTTGGCCAAGTCGATCATGGGCATGGTCCGGCACGAAGGAGAAATCCTGCTGCGCGGTAAGAACGTCAGCGGCCTGCGAACCTTTGAAGTGGCGCACAAGGGCATCGGCTATGTGCCCGAGAACCGAGACATTTTTCCTACGCTGACCGTGCGGCAGAACCTGCTGCTTGGCGAGAAACGCAACCCCGGTCAACCCAAACCGCGCTGGCAGGTGGAAGACATGTACCAGATGTTCCCGCGCTTGAAGGAGCGCGAGAACACCGCGGCAGGTGTGCTGTCAGGCGGCGAGCAGCAGATGCTGACGCTGTGCCGCACGCTGATGGGTGATCCCGACTTCATCATCATCGATGAGCCGACCGAGGGCCTTGCGCCGCTGGTCGTGACGCTCGTGGGCGAATACCTTAAGACGCTCAAGGAGCGGGGCATCTCCGTGCTGCTGGTGGAACAGAAGCTGGCCATTGCCCTGGATATTTCACAACGCGTGTATGTGATGGGGCACGGGCAGATTGTGTTTGAGGGAACGCCCCAGCAGTTGAAGGCCGATGCCAAAGTCCGGCAGGAGTGGCTGGAGGTGTAAAGGCCGGACGTTCAACCACACTGAAAAGATGGCCCGCACGGATAACAGTGCGGGCCTTTTTTTGTTTTGCCTAGTTGGCAACCACGCCCGTCGCAGTGACGTTGGAAGGTTCGGGTTGTTGAAGATGCGCCGGGCTGAACTGCATCTCGGTGTACTTCACGAATCGCGTCTTGAATTTCCAGCGGTAAGCCAGCCAGATCGCCACGAACAGGATCACGCCGCAATACGTTGCGATGAAGGCGCCGAAGTTGTCCACCGGTGCAAACAGTGCCTTGGTGTTCTGCCCAAGGATGATCACCGCGCATAGGATCGCCACCATGATCGGCCCGAATGGGAAGAACGGCGACCGATACGCCAGTTGCTCCACGGAGTGGCCCTGGCTTGTGAATCCCTTGCGGAATCGGTAGTGCGCCAGCGCAATGCCGAACCAGGCGATGAAGCACGTTACCGCAGACGTATTCAGCAGCCACAGGTAGACCACCTGATCGCCAAACAAAGAGCTGAAGAAGCACAACGCGCCAACTGCGGACGTGGCGAGCAGCGCGCGATGCGGCACGCCATTGGCAGACACCTTGGCAAACCAGCGCGGCGCTTGGCCTTCGAGCGCCAAATCGTACAGAATCCGCGTCGACACATAGAGGCTCGACGTGCCGGACGACAGCAGCGCGGTCAGCACCACCGCATTCATCATCCCGGCCGCAAACGCGAGGCCCGCGTGCTGGAACACCAGCGCAAACGGGCTGACGCCGACGTCCGTCGCTTCATTGCGCAGCAGGTTCGGGTCGGTGTATGGCAGCAGCACGCCGATGATCAGGATCGCCAGCACATAAAACAGCAAAATGCGCCAGAACGTCTGGCGGATGGCGCGGGGAATCGTGCGCGAAGGGTTCTCCGCCTCGCCGGCGGCCACGCCGATGGTTTCGACACCCTGGAACGAAAACCCGGCAATCATCGCCACACCCACCATGGCAGGCACCCCGCCCACGAACGGCGCATCACCCACGGCGAAGTTCTGCCAACCCGACTGTGGGCCGCCGTGCATGATGCCGAAGATCATCGCGAGGCCGATCAGCAGGAACACGACGATCGTCACTACCTTGATCATCGAGAACCAGTATTCCGCCTCGCCAAAGCCACGCACGGAGAAAGCATTGAGGCCAAACATCAGCAGCAGGAATGCGGCGCTCCAGACCATGCCCGAGACACCCGGGAACCAGTACTTCATCACGAGTTGCGCGGCGGCCAGTTCCACGGCCACGGACACGGCCAGCGCAAACCAGTAATTCCATCCGAGCGCAAAGCCGAAGCCTTCTTCGACATACAGGCGGCTGTAAGTCACGAACGAGCCCGAGACCGGCAGATGTACCGCCAGCTCGCCAAGACTCGTCATCAGGCAATAGACCATCACGCCGATCAGCGTGTAGGTCAGCAGTGCGCCGCCGGGGCCCGCCTGGGCAATGGACGCGCCGGACGCGACGAACAGCCCCGTGCCGATGGCGCCGCCCAGGGCGATCATCATCAGGTGGCGCGAGCGTAGGCCTCGGCGCAGTTCGGATTGGGCTTCGAGCCTGGTGGGGGTGATGGGTGTATGCATAGCCGGTAGCGCCGAAGCGGGCGCCCCAATGAAAGCGCCGGCCGGATGCTGTGCAAACGGCTGGCGGAGCGGGGAATGATTACTGGGTACTGTTTGCCACGGTCGGCAATTCGGGGCCCGGGTCTTGGCCGGCCAGCGAATCGCGCAGCACTGGCGGGCGAGGGAAGTGCATGTCCTGGTAACGGACAATGCCGCCGCCACGCACCAGCCGGTAACCGATCCAGATCAGAAAGAAGACGGGGATGCCGATGTACGTGGCGATCACCGCCGGCCAATCTACGGTGCCGCTGGTGAACGCCTGGTAGTTCTGGCCAAGCGTGATGACCAGGCACAACCCGAACGCGAACAACGGGCCATATGGGAAGAACCTGGAGCGGTACGGCAACTGCGCCGGATCGTGCCCCTGCGCCACGAGTCCCTTGCGGAAGCGATAGTGGCTCACGGCAATCCCAAGCCACGCCACGAACCCGGTCATGCCGGATGTGTTCAGCAGCCACAGGTAGACCGTCTTGTCGCCAAACAGCGAACTCAGGAAACACAGCGCGCCGACGGCGGTCGTGGCCAGCAGCGCGTTGCGCGGCACACCGTTGCGCGTGAGTTGAGCAAAGATGCGCGGTGCACGGCCCTCAGTGGCCAGGTTGTAGAGCATGCGCGTGGATGCATACATACCCGAGTTGCCCGCCGACAGCACCGCGGTCAGGATCACCGCATTCATCAGCCCGGCTGCAAAGGCCAGGCCGGCATGCTTGAACACCAGCGTGAACGGGCTCACGCCAATGTTGGTGACTTCCGTCGACAACAGATTCGGATCGGTGTACGGCACCAGCACGCCGATGATGAAGATCGCCAGCACGTAGAACAGCAGGATCCGCCAGAACACTTGTTTGACCGCACGCGGAATGGTGCGCGCCGGGTCGGCCGATTCGCCGGCCGCCACGCCAATCAGCTCCGTCCCCTGGAACGAGAACCCGGCGATCATCGCCACTCCGATCATCGCCGGCAACCCGCCCACGAACGGCGCATCGCCGATCGTCAGATTCTGCAGGCCCGATTGCGGACCGCCCTTCATGATCCCGAAGATCATCGCCAGGCCAATGCCGATAAAGAAGATGACCGTGACCACCTTGATGAGCGCGAACCAGTATTCCGCCTCGCCAAAGCCGCGCACCGAGATGGCGTTGAGCAGGAACATGATGGCGAGAAACACAGCGCTCCACAGCACGCCGGGCACATCGGGAAACCAGTAATGCATGACGAGCTGCGCGGCCGCCAGCTCAACGGCAATCGTCACGGCCCAGTTGTACCAATAGTTCCAGCCAAGCGCGAAGCCGAAGCCTTCGTCCACGTACAGCGCGCCGTAGGTGGCAAACGACCCGGAAACCGGCATGTAGGCGGCAAGCTCGCCCAGGCTGGTCATCAGAAAGTAGACCATCGCCCCGATCAGGATGTAGGCGGCGAGGGCGCCTCCGGGGCCGGCCTGCGAGACCGACGCGCCCGAGGCCACGAAAAGCCCGGTGCCGATCGACCCGCCGATGGCGATCATGGTGAGATGGCGCGCGCGCAAGGTGCGGCGCAAGCCCGGCGTCTCTGAGGACGGGGTAGCGTGTTCTGACATGGATACAGAGTGGTCGATTTTGCTCGGATCGCGAATCAAATCGACAAAATGTGACGAGACGTCCCCGCGCCTGATGGGCACCGGCGAACGAAATGCGCGACTCTATCAAAACCGTCACGCAGCGGGCAAAAAATCCATGCTGCGGCACATGCGTTTGAACCCGCCGGGCGCCGCTGCATCGCCCGCCAGACGGCGCCGCGCAGCGCAAAAATAAAAATTGAACGACCGTGCTATTTTGTGTATTCTGTGTCGAGTCGCGGCCTTACCGCGCGTTAAAAAAACGAGAGTAGAGAGACAGTTCAACCGCGAGGCACGGTGGGCTCATTTGCCGGCCCTCGCATCACCAAAGGAACCAGCATGACTGCGGAGTACAAGGTCCAGGACGGCGTTGCCGTCATTACGCTCAGCAACCCGCCTGTCAACGGCCTTGGCCACTCCACGCGCCTAGGCATCGTTGAGGGCATGGTGAAAGCGGGCGACGACGCCAACGTCAAGGCCATCGTCATCACCGGTGCAGGCAAGGCCTTCTCGGGCGGCGCCGATATCCGCGAATTCAATACGCCCAAGGCGACGCAAGAGCCGACGCTGCATGCCGTGATCAAGGCAGTCGAGTCGAGCAGCAAGCCGGTCGTGGCGGCCATCCATTCGGTGGCGATGGGCGGCGGGCTGGAACTGGCGATGGGCTGCCATTTCCGCGTGGCCGCACCGGGCGCGCAGATCGCGCTGCCGGAAGTGAAGCTGGGCATCCTGCCGGGCGCTGGCGGCACGCAACGTCTGCCGCGCGCCATCGGCCTGGAACCGGCGCTGAACATGATTGTCTCCGGCAATGCCATTCCGTCGGAAAAGCTGGCCAAGAGCGGCCTGTTCGACCAGATGATCGAAGGTGACCTGATGGCCGGTGCCATCGATTTCGCACTGAAGGCCGCGGCCGAGGGCAAGCTGCCGAAGCTGCGCGATCGCAAGGTCGAGCACGACAATCCGCAAGGTTTCCTGCAATTCGCGCGCAACACCGTCGCGGCCGTCGCCAAGAACTTCCCGGCGCCGGGCAAGTGCGTTGACGCCGTGCAGGCCGCGGTGGAAAAGCGTTTTGACGACGGCATCAAGTTCGAACGCGACCTGTTCATCGAACTGGTGAATACGCCGGAATCGCGCGCACTGCGCCACGCCTTCTTTGGTGAGCGCGCTGCGAGCAAGATCCCCGATGTGCCGGAAGACACCCCGGTGCGCAAGGTGGAGAAGGTCGCCGTGATCGGCGCCGGCACGATGGGCGGCGGTATCTCGATGAACTTCCTGAACGCTGGCATTCCGGTGACGATCCTGGAAACCAAGCAGGAAGCGCTGGACCGCGGCGTCGCCACCATCCGCAAGAACTACGAGAACAGCGCCAAGAAAGGCAAGCTCACGCAAGAGAAGGTCGAGCAGCGCATGGCCCTGCTGACCCCGACGCTGTCTTATGACGACATCAAGGATGCCGACCTCGTCATCGAGGCCGTCTTTGAAGAAATGGGCGTCAAGGAAGTCGTGTTCAAGAAGCTGGACGAAGTCGTCAAGCAGGGCGCGATCCTGGCGTCGAACACCTCCACGCTGGACGTCGACAAGATCGCCAGCTTCACCAAGCGCCCGCAAGACGTGGTCGGCATGCACTTCTTCAGCCCGGCCAACGTGATGAAGCTGCTGGAAGTCGTGCGTGGCAAGGAGACCGCCAAGGACGTGCTGGCCACCGTCATGAAGCTGGCCAAGGCCATCAAGAAGACGGCGGTCGTGTCCGGCGTGTGTGACGGCTTCATCGGCAACCGCATGATCGAGCAATACAGCCGCCAGGCCGGCTACCTGCTCGACGAGGGCGCGCTGCCGGAGCAGGTCGACAAGGCCATCGAAAAATTTGGCTTTGCCATGGGCCCGTTCCGCATGGGCGACCTGGCCGGCAACGACATCGGCTGGGCCATCCGCAAGCGCCGCGCCGTGGACAAGCCGGACATCGTCTACTCGAAGACCGCTGATCTGCTGTGCGAAATGGGCCGCTTCGGTCAGAAGACCGGCGGCGGCTGGTACGACTACAAGGCGGGCGACCGCAAGCCGTATCCGAACCAGCAGGTCAACGACATGATCGTCCAGCACTCGAAGGATCTGGGCATCACGCGCCGCAAGATTTCGGACGAGGAAATCGTCGAGCGCCTGGTGTTCGCGCTGGTCAACGAAGGCGCGAAGATCCTGGATGAGGGCATTGCCTCCAAGGCTTCCGACATCGACATGGTCTACCTGACCGGCTACGGCTTCCCGCTGTTCCGCGGTGGCCCGATGCTCTACGCGGACACCGTCGGCCTGTACAACGTCGCACAAGCCATGCACCGCTACAGCAAGGGCTACCACGGTGAAGCGTGGAAGGTCGCCCCGCTGCTGCAGAAACTGGCCGATGAAGGCAAGGGCTTTAACGGCTGAATGAGCGGCGAATCAATCGACTGACGCGACTGAACCACCATGCAACTTGCGCCCACCGACTGCCTGCTGATCATCGACGTGCAGAACGATTTTCTGCCCGGTGGTGCGCTGGCCGTGCAGGACGGCGACCAGGTCATCCCGGTCGTCAACCGTCTCGCCAAGGCGTTCGGACGCGTGGTGCTGACGCAGGATTGGCATCCGCGAGAGCATGTGTCTTTCGCGGCCAACCATCCCGGCAAGGAACCATTCGGCACGATCGATTTGCCGTATGGCGCTCAAGTGCTGTGGCCGGTGCACTGCGTTCAGCACAGCAGCGGCGCGGCGCTGGCCGATGGGCTGGACGTGCCGCATGCCCAGTTGATCGTCCGCAAGGGCTATCACCCACACATCGACAGCTACTCCGCATTCTTTGAAGCGGATCGCAAGACGCCAACCGGCCTGCTGGGATACCTGCGCGAGCTTGCGGTCAAGCGCGTGTTCTGCGTTGGCCTTGCCACGGATTTCTGCGTGGCATGGTCGGCGCTGGATGCGCGTGCTGCGGGGCTGGAGGTCGCTGTCATCGAGGATGCGTGCCGCGCGATCGACCTCAACGGTTCGCTTGCGCAGGCGTGGCAGCGGATGACGGATGCAGGCATCGCACGGTTGCAGTCGCCAGACGTTTTGAACGGATAACAGAGATACCGGGCCGCTGCCGATGCAGTGCGCCCGCCACCAGATACGAGGAGCAACACCATGACCGAAGCAGTCATCGTTTCCACCGCACGTACCGGTCTGGCCAAAAGCTGGAAGGGCGCCTTCAACATGACGCACGGCGCTACGCTGGGCGGCCACGCGGTTCAGCACGCCATCGAGCGCGCCAAGATCGAACCGGGCGAAGTGGAAGACATCCTGATGGGCTGTGCGAACCCGGAAGGTGCAACGGGCGCCAACATCGCCCGCCAGATCGCCCTGCGTGCCGGTTGCCCCGTAACCGTGCCGGGCGCCACCGTCAACCGCTTCTGCTCGTCGGGCCTGCAGACCATCGCCATGGCCGCGCAGCGTGTGATTGCCGATGAAGGCGACATCTTCGTGGCGGGCGGCGTGGAATCCATCTCTTGCGTGCAACAGGAGATGAACCGCCACATGATGACCGAAGGCTGGCTCAACAAGCACAAGCCGGAAATCTACTGGAACATGCTCCAGACCGCCGAGAACGTCGCCAAGCGCTACAACATCGCCAAGGAGCGCATGGACGAGTACGGCGTGCAAAGCCAGCAGCGCGCCGCCGCTGCTGCTGCTGCCGGAAAGTTCAACGACGAGATCGTCCCGATGACGACGGTGATGGGCGTGGCCGATGCCAAGACCGGCCAGCTCATGACCCGCGAAGTCACGATCTCCGCCGATGAAGGGATCCGCCCCGACACGACGCTTGAAGGCGTGGCAAAAATTCGCTCCGCAGTGCCGGGCGGCGTCATCACCGCAGGCAATGCCAGCCAGTTCTCCGATGGCGCATCCGCAGCCGTTGTGATGAACGGCAAGGTGGCCGCTGCCAAAGGCCTGCAGCCGCTGGGTGTGTTCCGCGGCTTTGCCGTGGCCGGCTGCGAGCCGGACGAAATGGGCATCGGCCCCGTCTTCGCCGTACCCAAGCTGTTGAAGAAGGCGGGTCTCAAGGTCGAAGACATCGGCTTGTGGGAACTCAACGAAGCGTTCGCCGTGCAAGTGCTGTACTGCGCTGACAAGCTGGGCATTCCGATGGACCGCCTGAACGTCAACGGCGGCGCCATCGCCGTGGGCCATCCGTACGGCGTGTCGGGCGCACGCCTGGTGGGCCACGCGTTGATCGAAGGCAAGCGCCGCGGCGTCAAGTACGTGGTCGTGACCATGTGCATTGGCGGCGGCCAAGGCGCAGCCGGCCTGTTCGAGGTGCTCTAAACAGACGGGCTCCCGCTCAAAACGGGAGCCTGTTTTGTTTCTGCCAAAGCTGGCTTGATCGCCATCTCGGGCGCGCCTTTCTTTGCTTACTTTCTTTGGCAAGACAAAGAAAGTGAGTCGGGCCCGGCAGGGCACGAAACAAGGGGTTGACCCAAAGCCCTCGCCCGGGCAGGGCACGAAACACAGGATGCACCACCAACATCATGTCCTCGAAACTGCTATCCCGCCGCGACCTCAGCTTCCTGCTCTACGAATGGCTCAACGTCGAATCGCTCACGCGCATTCCCCGTTACGCTGATCACTCCCGCGAAACCTTCGACGCCGCACTGGACACGTGCGAGCGCATCGCAACAGACCTGTTCGCCCCGCATAACAAGAAGAACGACCAGGAAGAACCGCACTTCGACGGCAAGAAGGTCCACATCATTCCCGAGGTAAAGGCAGCGCTGGATGCCTTCAACAAGGCCGGTCTCATGGCCGCCGGGCAGGACTTTGAACGCGGCGGTATGCAACTGCCCACCGTGGTCGAGAAGGCCGGCTTCGGCTTCTTCAAGGCTGCCAACGTCGGCACCAGTTCGTATCCATTCCTCACTATCGGCAACGCGAATCTGCTGCTCGCGCACGGCACGCCCGCGCAGATCGAAACGTTCGTGCAGCCCGAGATGGAAGGCCGCTTCTACGGGACGATGTGCCTGTCGGAGCCGCAGGCTGGCTCATCGCTCTCGGACATCGTCACGCGGGCCGAGTACGAGGGCGAATCGCCGCTCGGCGCGCAGTACCGTTTAACCGGCAACAAGATGTGGATCTCCGCCGGTGAACACGAGCTGTCGGAAAACATCGTCCACCTTGTGCTGGCGAAGATCCCCGGCCCGGACGGCAAGCTGATTCCCGGCGTGAAGGGTATCTCGCTGTTCATCGTGCCGAAGTTCCTCGTCAACGCCGATGGCTCGCTCGGCGAGCGCAATGACGTGGTGCTCGCCGGCTTGAACCACAAGATGGGCTATCGCGGCACGACCAACTGCCTGTTGAACTTTGGCGAAGGCACGCAGTTCCGCCCGAAGGGTGCAGACGGCCAGCCGCGCGCAGGGGCGATCGGTTATCTCGTCGGGGAGCCGCACAAGGGCCTCGCGTGCATGTTCCACATGATGAACGAGGCGCGCATCGGCGTCGGCATGGGCGCAACGATGCTTGGCTACACGGGTTATCTGCATGCGGTGGACTACGCGCGCAATCGCCCGCAGGGGCGTCCGGTCGGGCCGTCGGGCAAGGATGCAGCATCTCCGCAGATCCGTATCGTCGATCACGCCGACGTGCGTCGCATGCTGCTGGCGCAGAAGGCGTATGTGGAAGGCGCGCTCGGCCTGAACCTGTATTGCGCCAAGCTCGTCGATGAAGAACGCGGGGAAACCGACGCGACCAAACGCGCCAAGCTCGGTCTGCTGCTCGACATCCTCACGCCGATTGCGAAGAGCTGGCCGTCGCAGTGGTGCCTGGAGGCCAACAGCCTGGCGATCCAGGTGCACGGCGGGTACGGCTACACGCGCGAATACAACGTCGAGCAGTTTTACCGCGACAACCGCCTGAACCCGATTCACGAAGGCACGCACGGCATCCAGGGCCTGGACCTGCTGGGCCGCAAGGTCGTGATGCAGGACGGCGCTGCTTTCGCCGCGCTCGGTGAGCGCGTGCAGGCCACCGTGGGCCGCGCGCTGGAAACCGACGATGAAACGCTGGTCGGCTACGGCCGTGCGCTTGGTATGGCGACGCAGAAATTGGCCAAGGTCACGCAGACGCTGTGGGCCGCCGGCGACCCGCGCGTGACGCTGGCAAATGCCTCCGTCTATCTGGAAGCGTTCGGCCACGTGGTCGTGGCCTGGATCTGGCTGGAACAGGCGCTGGCCGCCGCCAAGGCATTGCCGAACGCCCAAGGCGAAGACGCCGATTTCTACCGCGGCAAGCTGCAGGCCGCGCGCTACTTCTTCCAGTGGGAACTGCCGAAGATCGACCCGCAGATCGTCCTGCTGGGCTCGCTCGACACGACCACACTGGACATGCAGGACGCCTGGTTCTGACGGTAACGCACAACGACAACGAGATACAGGAGACACCATGGGTACGCTTAAGCATCTGTTTGATCTTTCCGGCAAGACGGCGCTCATCACGGGCGGCTCCCGCGGCCTCGGCCTGCAGATTGCCGAAGCGTTGGGCGAGCAGGGCGCGCGCATCGTGCTGTCTGCCCGCAAGGCCGATGAGCTGAAGGAAGCGCAGGCGCACCTGAAGTCGCTCGGCATCGAGGCTGACTGGATCGCAGCAGACGGCGCCATCGAAGCCGACATTCAGCGCCTGGCCGACGAGGCGCTGGCCAAGCTCGGGCATGTCGACATCCTGGTCAACAACGCGGGCGCAACGTGGGGCGCGCCGGCGGAAGACCACCCTGTTGAAGCCTGGGACAAGGTGATGAATCTGAACATCCGCGGACTGTTCCTGCTCACGCAGCAGATCGGCAAGCGTTCGATGATTCCGCGCAAATACGGAAAGATCGTCAATGTGGCGTCGATTGCGGGCCTGAAGGGCAATCCGCCCGGCTCGCTGGATACGATTGCCTACAACACCAGCAAGGGAGCAGTGGTCAACTTCACGCGCGCGCTGGCGGGCGAGTGGGGCGAACACAACATCACCGTCAACGCGATTGCCCCGGGCTTCTTCCCGTCGAAGATGACGCGCGGCTCGCTGGAAAAGCTCGGGGTCGACAAGCTGGCCGAACGCTCGCCGCTGCATCGCATTGGCGACGACGAAGACCTCAAGGGCGTGGCCGCGCTGTTTGCGTCGGATGCGTCCAAGCACATCACCGGCCAGATCCTCGCCGTCGACGGCGGCGTGAGCGTGGTCTAATTTCGGCTGCTTCTCACTTTTTCTGACGCAGCATGCCCGCAGACAACAACGGTTTTCCGATCGACATCCCTTTCCTGAAGCTTCTCGGCATGCGCTGCCTGAAGGTGGCCGATGGTGAGGGCGTGGTCGAACTCGCCCTCGAAGCGCAGCACATGAACAGCTGGGAAATGGCCCACGGCGGCGTGACCATGACGATGCTCGACGTCGCCATGGCCATGGCCGGGCGCTCGGCCGACGTGCATGGCCGCGGCGTGGTGACGATCGAGATGAAGACGGCGTTCATGCAGCCCGGACGCGGCACGCTCAAGGCCAGCGCGCATTGTGTGCATCAGTCCACCACCATGGCGTTTTGCGAAGGCGAAGTGCGTGACGCAGATGACAAGCTGGTCGCACGCGGCTCGGGCACGTTCAAGTTCGTCAAGCGCATGCCACCGCCGCGCACACCCGAACCCGGTGCGGACGGCTGACGAGTCAACCCCGCAGTTGCAGTACCAACGTACCTAGTTGCACACCGGACTACGTCCGGCACGCAAGAAGAGCAACCACGGAGACAACCATGCAACAAGCTGCGCGGCGGACGGCGTCCGCCCTTGCCATCACTTTGCTTTACTGCACGGGACTGACTATGACTCTGGAAGGATGCGCCGCCAACTCCGCGCCGCCTGATACGCCAGCCGCCAATGCTCCGACCGCAGTGCAGCCGCCCCCGGCGCCCAACCCACCGATGCTGAAACCGCTGACGGCTGACGAATCCGACCCGAACAAGATGGGCTGGATGCAGGGCTTCCCGCCGCCGCCCGACCGCATCATCCGCTTTGATCTGGCGGGCAACATGTTCCCGCGCACGCGCTACGGTTACAGCCACGTGCGCGAGTTCGTGCCGACGCGCGTGGTGTGGCACGGCGACGGCCCGGTCAGCAAGCTGCCGCGTGCGGAGCGTGACATCAGCGGGGTGCTGTTTACGGATCCGAACGGCACGCGCCGCACGTTTGCCGAAGCGCTCAAGCTGACCTACACCGACGGCATCCTCGTCATGCACAAGGGCAAGGTGATCTACGAGCGCTACTTTGGTGCGCTCGATGCGCATACGCCGCACATTGCCATGTCGGTCACGAAATCGTTTGTCGGCACCTTGGCCGCCATGCTGGTGGCTGACGGCAAGCTCGATCCGGCCGCGCCCGTCACGCAGTACGTGCCGGAGCTGAAGGACACCGCTTACGGCGACGCCACCGTGCGCCAGGTGATGGACATGACCGTGGGCGTGCGCTATTCCGAAAACTACGCCGACCCGAACGCCGATGTCTGGGCCTACGCCCGCGCTGGCGGCATGCTGCCGCGGCCGGCGGGCTACAAGGGCCCGGACAATTTCTACGATTACCTGACGACGCTGCGCAAGGAAGGCGAGCACGACGCGGAGTTCTCGTACAAGACCGTCAACGCTGAAACACTGGCGTGGATCGTGCGCCGTGCGTCGAACAAATCGCTGGCGTCGCTGCTGTCCGAGCGCATCTGGCAACCGATGGGCGCACAGGACGATGCGTACTTCTCGGTCGACAGCATCGGTACGGAATCAGGCGGCGGTGGCCTGAACACCACGCTGCGCGATCTGGCCCGCTTTGGCGAGATGATCCGCAACGACGGCCGCTTCAACGGCAAGCAGATCCTGCCCAAAAGCGTGATCGACGACATTCGCCGCGGCGGCGATCCGGCCAAGTTTGCCAAGGCAGGCTACACGACGCTGCCCGGCTATTCGTATCGCAATATGTGGTGGGTTTCGAGCAATGACCACCATACGTTCGAAGCGCGCGGCATCCATGGCCAGCGCATCTATATTGATCCGGTGGCCCAAATGACGATCGTGCGCTATGCCTCGCACCCGGTCGCCGCCAATGCTGCCAATGATCCGGTCACGCATCGCGCATATGCGGCGCTGGCCGAGTACTTCATGCAACACAAGTAACAACCTGACCCAACACCGATATCCGATATTCAGGAGCGTTTTTCATGTCGAAGACCTATCAGCGCATCGTTCTGGCTTCGCGCCCGCAAGGGGCCGTGACGCCCGACAATTTCCGCCTGGAGACGGTGGAGCTTCCCGAGCTGCAGGACGGCCAGGTGCTGGTGCGCAACCATTTCCTGTCGCTCGATCCGTACATGCGCGGCCGCATGAACGACAGCAAGTCCTATGCGCAGCCGCAGCCGCTGGATGAGGTGATGATCGGCGGCACGGTGGGCGTGGTGGAAGCGTCCAAGAACCCGTCGTTTGCCGTGGGCGATGCCGTTGTCGGCATGTTCGGCTGGCAAGAAGTGGGCGTGTCGGACGGCCGCGGCATTCAGAAGGTTGATACGCGGCACATTCCGCTGTCGGCGTATCTCGGTTCGGTCGGTATGCCGGGCGTGACGGCGTGGTATGGCCTGAACAAGATCATGCATCCCAAGCCCGGCCAGACCGTGGCAGTGAGCGCCGCTTCGGGCGCCGTGGGTAGCGTGGTCGGCCAGCTTGCCAAGCTCAAGGGCTGCCGCGTGGTGGGCTTTGCCGGCGGCAAGGACAAGTGCGATTACGTGGTCAACGAACTGGGCTTTGACGCCTGCATCGACTACAAGGCCGCCAGTGACGCAAAAGAGCTGTACAAGATGCTCAAGGAAGCGACGCCCGACGGCATCGATTCGTACTTTGAGAACGTCGGTGGCGCGATTCTGGATGCGGTGCTCTCGCGCATGAACGCGTTCGGCCGCATTGCCATGTGCGGCATGATCGCCGGCTACGACGGTCAGCCGCTGCCGCTGCAGAACCCGCAGTTGATCCTGGTGTCGCGCCTGACCATCGAGGGCTTCATCGTCTCTGAACACATGGACGTGTGGCCGGAAGCACTGCGCGAGCTGGGCGGCTTCGTGGCCCAGGGCAAGCTGAAGTTCCGCGAGAGCGTGGCACAGGGCTTGGCTAGCGCACCGGAAGCGTTCATGGGCCTGCTGAAGGGGAAGAACTTCGGCAAGCAACTCGTCAAGCTGGTTTGAGGTGAGCCGTATGCGGACTGTCAATCGCTTGACAGTCCCCCGGGCGAGGGCCGCCACAGAATGGCCCCACCCACAACGAACGCGTGAAGGAGACACCATGAACGCACCTGAAACCACGCAAGCCAAGCGGCCCGATAGCATGGCCGCCAGTCTCAGCCCCGAGGCTGCCGCGCGCTATCGCAATCTGCCGCGCCCGCCGCAGTTTGCCACCGTTGAAGAAGAGCGCCTGCACCGCAAACAGCGCTTGGCTGCGGCGTTCCGCTTGTTCTCCAAATTCGGTTTCGACGAAGGGGTGGCCGGACACATCACGGCGCGTGACCCGGAACACCAGGACAGCTTCTGGGTGAACCCGTTCGGTGTGCATTTCAGCCAGGTGACAGTATCGAACCTGATCCGCTGCGATCACCACGGCAACGTGGTGGAAGGGGATTACCCGGTCAACGCCGCAGCGTTTGCGATTCACTCGCGCGTGCACCAGGCGCGTCCCGACGCGGTGGCCGCTGCGCACTCGCACAGCACGTACGGCCGGGCGTGGTCGACGCTCGGCCGCAAACTCGACCCGCTTACGCAAGACGTGTGCGCCTTTTATGGCGACCATGCCGTGTATGACGATTTCGGCGGCGTAGTGGTCGAGCTGGACGAAGGCCAGCGCATAGCAGAAGCGCTGGGCGACAACAAGGCCGCCATCCTGCAGAACCACGGCCTGCTGACGGTCGGCAAGACAGTCGATGAAGCGGCGTGGTGGTTCATCACGATGGAGCGCTCGTGCCAGGTGCAGTTGCTGGCCGAAGCCGCTGCCGCACGCACGGGCGAAGCACCGCGCACGATTTCCGATGCTGCTGCCCGTCAGGCGTATTCGATCGTCGGATCGGCGCAGGCGGGTTGGTTCCAGTTCCAGCCGCTGTACGCGCGCATCGTCAAAGAACAACCCGATCTGCTCGACTGATCGGCATCGCAAATTTCTGGAGCCCGCATGACGGACCTGATCCTGCATCACTACGCCACCTCGCCGTTTTCCGAGAAGGTGCGTTTGATCCTCGGTTACAAAGACCAGCCGTGGAAGTCCGTCACGGTGCCGTCCATCTTGCCGAAGCCCGATGTGATGCCGCTCACCGGCGGCTACAGGCGCACGCCGTTCCTGCAGATCGGTGCCGACATCTACTGCGATACGGCGCTGATGGCGCACGTGATCGAGTCGATCCATCCGCTGCCAAGACTCGTGCCGTCCGAGCACGCAGCCGCTGTGTTTGCGATGGCACAGTGGGCCGATACGACGCTGTTCTGGGCGACGGCGACATTCGTGATGCAACCGGCGGGCTTCCAGAGCCTGTTCGGCGATGTGCCCGAAGCCTTCGTCAAAGCCTTTGTGGAAGATCGCAAGGCCATGCGCGTGGGCGGCACTGGCTTGCGCACACCGCCGCCGGAAGCCACTTCCACGCTGAATGTCTTCCTGGCGCAGCTCCAACGGCAGTTGGCCACGGGCGAACGTATCTTCCTGTTTGGCGAGCAGCCCACCGTAGCTGACTTCTCCGTCTACCACTGCCTGTGGTTCATCCGCCGTGCGACGGCAGTGGCCGGCATTCTCGACGCGCATCCGGAAGTGGTGGCGTGGATGCATCGCGTAGCGGCCTTCGGCCACTCGCAGGCGCAATCCATGACACCGGCCGAGGCGCTGGACATCGCCAAAGCCGCCACGCCCCGTGCCTTGACTGAAACGAACGCCGCCTTCGACAACACCTACGGCCTGCCCAAAGGCACGCGCGTGACGGTGGCGGCGGTCGACTACGGCGTCGATCCTGTCGAAGGGGACCTCGTCGTCTCCACGCGCGACAGCGTCGGCGTGCTGCGCGAAGATGCGCGCGTCGGCCAGGTGGTGGTGCATTTTCCGCGCGTGGGATACGCCGTTCGCAAGGTCGAGGCGGCAGGCTGACACGGCTTTGCCATCTCGATCGCCTTTTCTACTACAACGACATCAGTGAGACACGTATGAAGCAATTCGCAGGCGGTGTGGCCGTCATCACGGGCGGTGCGTCGGGTTTCGGCAAGGAGTTCGCCAAGATCGGCGCGGGGTTGGGCATGAAGCTGGTGCTGGCCGATATCCAGCAGGATGCGCTGGATGCCGCCGTGGCTGAATTCTCGGCGCAAGGCGTGGAAGTGATTGGCCTGCGCGTCGACGTGTCGAAGGTGGAGGAAGTGCAGGCGCTGGCTGATGCCGCCATCAAGACGTTCGGCAAGGTCAACCTGCTGTTCAACAACGCCGGCGTGGGCGCTGGCGGCCTGGTCTGGGAAAACTCCGAGCGCGACTGGGATTGGGTGCTCGGCGTGAACCTGCACGGCGTCATCCACGGTGTGCGAATCTTCACGCCGCTGATGCTCGAAGCCGCGAAGAAGGATCCGTCGTACGAGGGGCATATCGTCAATACGGCGTCGATGGCGGGGCTGCTGAACGCGCCGGCCATGGGCATCTACAACGTGTCCAAGCACGCGGTGGTGGCGTTGTCAGAATCGCTGTACCAGGACTTGAGCCTGGTTACCGAACAGATTCATTGCTCGGTGCTGTGCCCGTACTTCGTGCCGACCGGCATCACGCAGTCTGACCGCAACCGCCCGCAGGATTTGGCGAACACGGCACCGCCCACCAAGTCGCAGCTCGTTTCGCGCGCCATGTCGGAAAAGGCGGTCAGCTCCGGCAAGGTCACCGCCGAGCAGGTCGGCCAGATGACGTTCGATGCGATCCGCAACGCGGGCTTCTACATCTATTCGCATCCGCACGCGCTGGCACCTGTGCAGCATCGCTTTGAAGACATCATCTCGCAGCGCAATCCGTCCGATCCGTTTGAAGGCAAGCCAGACGTGCGTGCGCGTCTGGTCGATGCGCTGCGCGGGTAACCCCACCTCCACGACTGCCATAACGCCGAGATCGCCATGAACACCGCCACCGCTGCCGCCATCACGGAATCGCAATTCGCCGACCTGCCCAACGGCACGCGGCTGCATTACGCCAGCGCCGGCAAGCCCGGTGCGCCGTTAATGCTGTTCGTTCACGGCTTTCCGGAGTTCTGGTACGAGTGGGAAGCGCAGCTTGCTGCGTTTGGCGACACGCACTTCGCCGTTGCGCCCGACATGCGCGGCTACAACCTCTCGAGCAAGCCGGCCGCAGTGGATGCGTATCGCCCGAAACTGCTGGTGCAGGACCTTGAGCAGTTCATTGCCGCTCTGGGCTACGAGCGTGCCATCGTGGTGGCGCACGACTGGGGCGGGGCGATCTGCTGGAACCTCGCCATGCAGCATCCGGAGTTGGTCGAGCGGCTGGTAATCGTCAATTCGCCGCACCCGTGGGTGTTTGCGAATGCGCTGCTGAGCGATCCCGCGCAGCAGGCTTCATCAGCGTATATGAATTGGCTACGCCAGCCGGGCTCGGAGCAGGCGCTGGCCGCCAACGAGTTCGAAAAGCTCGAGGGCTTCTTCAGCGGTATGGGCCAGCCCGTGGCTGAATGGTTCACGCCCGAGGTGCGGGCGCGCTATCACGCCGCCTGGAGTCAGCCGGGCGAAGGCGGGTCACATGGCCTGACCGGCGGCGTCAACTATTACCGCGCCTCGCCGTTGCACCCGCCCACCGAGGGCACGGCGCCGTTGCGCATCGACCAGATGCCGCCCGAGGCCTTTGTCGTGAAGGTGCCCACGCTGGTGATCTGGGGCGAGATGGATATGGCGCTGCCGAAAAACCTGCTGAACGGGCTGGAGCGATTCATTCCGGACATGCGCCTGGAGCGCATTCCCGACGGCACGCACTGGGTCGTTCACGAACAACCGGAGCGCGTTACTGCGCTGATCCGGTCGTTCGTTTCCTGAAGGCCCGGATTACATCGACTCCGCCAGCATGCGGCGGTAGTCGTCCGCTGTGGCGATGCGCGGATTGGTTTTGTGGCAATGGTCGAGCAGGGCGCCTTCCACGACATGTTCCAGCGCGTCGTCCGGCACGCCCATCTGGCGCAGGCCGGTCGGCAGGCCCAGGCGCGCCGTCAGATCATGCACGGCCTGGGCGAGGTCAGCGCCCGCCGGCAGGTTCATCACGCGGCGCATGCGGGCATAGCGGTTGTCGCGCACCACCGTCTCGGCTGTCTCGTTGAAGCGCAGCACCGCCGGCAGCACCACCGCATTCAGCGTGCCGTGATGCAGCCCCGTCTTGCCGCCGACCTTCACGCCGCCCAGCGGGTGCGACAACGAATGCACGCACCCCAAGCCCTTCTGGAACGCCATCGCGCCTTGCATTGACGCGCTCATCATGTTCAGCCGCGCATCGCGGTCAGTACCATCGCGTGTGGCTCGTTCGATGTTGGCCCATGCGCGCTCCAAACCATCCAGGGCGATGCCGTCCGCAGGCGGGTTGAACGCCGGCGCCAGGAAGGTCTCGATGCAATGCGCGATCGCGTCCATACCGGTGGCGGCCGTCAGCGCGGCCGGCAGGCCCAGCGTCAGCTCTGCGTCGCAGATGGCCGACTTGGGCAGCAGGTGCCACGAGTGAAAGCCAAGCTTGCGGCCGTCTTCCAGGATGATGATCGCGCCGCGCGCCACTTCGCTCCCCGTTCCGGCCGTGGTTGGAATCGCAATCAGCGGCGCCGCCGCTTCCGTGATCTTCGTGCTGCCGCCCTCGATGGTTGCGTAGGTGGTGAGCGGTCCCGGGTGTGTGGCCGCAATCGCAATGCCTTTGGCCAGGTCGATCGACGAGCCGCCGCCAATGGCGATCAGCCCGTCGCAGCCGGCGTCTTTGTACTGCGCCGTGGCCTTCAGCACCATCGCCTCGGTCGGGTTGGAGGGCGTCTCATCGAACACCGTGACGGGCAAGCCGCCCGTGGCGTCAATCGCACGCTGCGCAAGTCCGGCGGCTGCCACGCCTTTGTCGGTCACGATCATCGGCCGACGGATGCCGACGCGTGCGCATTCGCTTTTCAGTTCGTTGACGGTGCCGAAGCCGAGATGAACGTGCGTGAGATAGAAGATGAGGGCCATGCTGTCTCCGGAGGGTGTTGGTCTGCATCGCCCGTCTTGTCGTGCGGGCGTGGTTCAATGGATACTCCGATAATAGCCAAATTAGAACGATCGTTCAGTTCCCGCCCTCATGCAGCACCCGTCTCTCGACCCGCACGTCGCCCAGTTACTCGATCTGGTTGCGCGTGCCAAGCGTCCCCCGCTGAATGCCCTTGACCCAGCCGACGCGAAGATCGCTTACGAAAAAAGCAGCCCCATTGTCGACATCCCGGCCATCCCGCTGGATGCCGTGCACGACCTGGCGGTAACGGCGCGCGATGGCCATGCCATTCCCATCCGCACATATGCGGCGCGTGAGGCCAGCTGGGCCGATCCGCTGCCGTTGCTGGTGTATTTCCATGGTGGCGGTTTTACCGTGGGCAGCATCAAGACGCACGACCAGCTTTGCCGGTCGCTGGCGGCCAAATCGGGGGCGATGGTGCTGTCGGTCGACTACCGGCTTGGGCCCGACTGGAAGTTTCCAACCGCGGCGAACGATGCATTCGACGTGCTGCAGTGGGTGTTCGATGAAGCCGCCACCATCGGCGCCGACCCGGCCCGCATCGCCTTTGGCGGCGACAGCGCGGGCGGCACGCTGGCCGCCATCAGCGCCATCGAGGCACGCAATCGCGGTCTGGCGCCGGTGCTGCAACTGCTGATCTACCCAGGCACGACCGCGCGTGAATCCACGCCGTCGCACCGTGAGTTTGCCGAAGGCTACCTGCTGACGCACGAGATGATCCGATGGTTCTTCTCGCAATACCTGCGCAGCGATGCAGACCGTGATGACTGGCGTTTCGCCCCGCTCGATGCAGGGGGTCACGGCGCGGACGTGACCGGCGTATGCCCCGCGTGGATTGCGGTGGCCGGCTTCGACCCGATCCGCGATGCCGGCATCGGCTACGCCAACAAGCTGCGCGCAGCCGAGGTGCCAGTCGAGCTGAAACTGTACGAAGGCATGATCCACGACTTCTTCAAGATCGGGCGCTTCGTGCCGGCCGTCGAAGACGCACACCGCGACGCCGCCAACGCGCTACGCCGCGCCTTCGGCACCGAGACCGAATCCCCCTGACGAAAGCACACAAGGAGACCACATGGCGATCGAGGATTTCCGCCACAGCACGCCCCTGCGCGTACGCTGGGCCGAAGTGGATGCGCAGGGCATCGTCTTCAACGGCCACTACCTGCTGTACGCCGATGTGTGCATCACCGAATACTGGCGGAGCATCGGCGTGCGGTATCCGGTGGATGTGGTCGACACCTTTGGCGTGGATTTCTACGTGGTCAAATCCACGCTCGAATACCACGCCTCCGCGCGCTTTGACGACGAGCTGGACCTGCGCTGCCGTGTGGCGCGCCTCGGCCGCTCCAGCATGCGCTTTATCATCGAGATGTATCGCGCAGACGAACACCTCGTCACCGGCGAAGTCATCTACGTGTGCGCCCGTCCAGCCACATCCATCGCCACGCAGACCTCCGCGCCGATTCCCGACACGCTGCGCGAGCGCATCCTCAATTTTGAAGTTCTGAAGCCTGAAGTGTGAGAACGAAGCATGACTGCCCCTGAATCTGTCCGCCCGCTTGCCGGTGTTGTAGTCGCCCGCTGGGACGCCGTGCGCGAAGAAGCGCGCGCCATCCGCTACGACGTGTTTGTCATCGAGCAAGGCGTGCCCGTTGAACTGGAGTGGGACGAGTGGGACGACCAGTGCTGGCACGCGCTGGCGCACGATACGGCGGGTCGCGCCGTCGCCACGGGCCGCCTGCTGCCCGACGGCCATATCGGCCGGATGGCGGTGCGCAAGGAGGCGCGAGGCACGGGCGTTGGCGCACGCGTGCTGGAAGCCTTGATCGACAAGGCGCAGTCGCTGGGCTACCGCGAGCTGATCCTCAATGCGCAAACCCACGCCATGCCGTTCTATGCACGCGCTGGCTTTGCGGCCGAGGGCGAGGAGTTTGAAGAGGCTGGCATTCCGCACCGGACCATGCGACGCGTGCTTACACGTTGATGTCCTGGGCGGCCCGCACAATCGCTGCGATGGCCGCCTGCGCTGCCGGCGACGCAGTTCTGCCGTGCAGCCGCACAATCCCCGTGGTCGATGGCGGCGAAAGCCAACCCTTCACCGCCAGCCGCAGCAGCGTGCCGCTTTCCAGCTCCTCCCTCACGGCGGCGTCCGTGGCACCGAGCACGGTGTCCGTCGTGAGCGCAACCGTCTTCAATACGCCGTAGTTGTCGCACTCCAGCGCGATACTGGCCTCCTGACCTGCCGGCAGCCCTAGCAGCATCGCCAGCTCAACCTTGGACGGGCTCAGCAGCTTGGGCACGGCAATGCCGTATTCCCAGACTTCACGCAGCGTGTGCGTGCGCCCCGCAAGCGGGTGGCCGGCCCGGACGTAAAGGTGAGGGGGCTGGCCTCCGATCAGTTGGATATCCAGCGCAGCGTCTTTCGGCATGTCGCGCACGTCGGCGGCGAAGAACTCGATGTTCTCGCTGCGCAGGCTCTCCAATAGTTGCACCCAATTGCCGACCTCCATGCGCAGTGCGACTTGCGGATGCTGCTGCCGCAGTTCCTGCAGCGCGGGAGGCATCAGCGTGGCCGTCAGCAGGGGGCCGACACCGAAGGCCGTGTCGCCGAGCTGGCTGTCGCGATACAGATCAACGTCGCGTTGCAGGCAGCGCGCTTCGAACAGCAGGCGCCGCGCACGTTCAATGACGAATTCGCCGGCGGGAGTGGGGCGCACGTCGCCGGTTTCGCGATCAAACAGGCGGATGCCGAGATCGTCTTCGATCGCCTGGATGCTGCGGCTGAACGCCGGTTGGCTCAAATGCACCGCTTGGGCCGCCCGCGCAAAGTGCAGCGTGTCGGCGAGGGCAACCACGTGACTGAGGCGTCGCAAATCCATGTTGTTGCGTGCTATGCATTGAACGAATGTTCATTATGCATTGGACGCATTGAGGTGGCACTCCTAGGCTTGTTTGCACAACAAAAGCGAGGAGACACCAATGAGTTCGCACATGGAGCACGCGCTGATCGTCGCCTGCATCCTCGGATTTGCCGCGATGGAGTTCGTGACACGGCGCTACCAAGCCAACGTGCGCGGCCGCGCGACGGCCAACGATGCCTGGCTGGAAGTGCTGATGTTCATCAGCCTCGTTGCCGTGACGCAGCCGATCGCGCTGCTGGGCAGCAATGCACTGTGTAACTGGCTCATTCCGGCGCAGCACAACGCGTGGGCGGATCTGCCCTGGTGGGCGATGACGGGGTTGTTGCTGATCGGCGACGACCTCACGCAATACCTCTGGCACCGCGCTTCACACACGCCGCTGCTGTGGCCGTTGCACCGCGCGCATCACAGCGCGTCATACATGAGCGTGCGCGTCACGTACCGCAACAACTTCTTCTACTACCTGATGATGCCCGGGCTGTGGATTGGCGGCGTGGCTGTCTACCTGGGCTTTGGGCCGGTCTATGCGCCGTACTTGGTCGTCAAGCTGACTGTCATTGTTGGCGCGCATTGCGCCTGGCCCTGGGATGCGCCGCTGTATCGCATTCGCGCGCTGCGTCCGCTGATGTGGGTGATCGAGCGGACGATTTCCACGCCGGCCACACACTGGGCGCATCACGCGTTGACCAACGCCGACGGCATCGGCCATTACAAAGGCAATTTCGGCAACCTGCTGTTCTTCTGGGATGTGCTGTTCGGCACGGCGCACATCACGCGCAAATATCCCGCGCAAATCGGTTTACAGGACGACGTGCTGTTCGGTGCGGAGCCGTGGACCGCGCAGATGTTCTATCCGCTGGTGCAGTCCAAGCGCGAACATT
The DNA here is from genome assembly GCF_030582395.1 of Ralstonia pickettii. Lineage (NCBI taxonomy): Bacteria > Pseudomonadati > Pseudomonadota > Betaproteobacteria > Burkholderiales > Burkholderiaceae > Ralstonia > Ralstonia pickettii. The sequence continues at coordinate 1,599,292 of NZ_CP104381.1, read as the reverse complement.
CGGCATTGCGGCCGGGCGGCGCCGCCGTCACCGAAATGGAAATGAATCAGGCCGCGAGCGCCAAGCAGGAAGCAGCCTGAGTCGGCAGCGCCTAGGTATCGGCGTGCGTGACCGTATCGAGCACGCCGAGATAGCGCGTTTCGCCGATCTGGCCCTGGGCGTCAAAGCGGCGCTCGGTCACGTCAAAGCACCCGTCGTGGCGGATGCGCAGGATGGTGCTGGCGCGCGTGCCGTAGCGCGGCGAGCGGATGAAGGCTGCAGAAAGCAGCTTCTCCCACTCCGGCGCCACGCCTGTAGCGGGCAGGGCACCAGTCGGCGCTTCACGGGTTTCCGACAGCAGATCGAGATAGCGAGCCACGTCAAGCGCGTTGCCGTGCCGCCCCGTATCTGCGGCCAGCGCTTCGGCAAAGGCGGCCATGCGATGCCGCACCTTGAACCACGGCGTATCGAGCAATGCGTTGGACAGCCCGTAGAGCCCGGGCGCGAGCTTGCGCGGCGCTTCGGCGCGGTTGCTCGTCCACCAGAGTTCGTCGCGCGTGGCGGTCAGCAGGTTGTAGCCGTTGTAGGCGCGGTCGCGTGGGGCGAGGCTATCGAGATAGGCGGGCACCGACATGTCGTCCGCCATCAGGAAATTCGAGACGAGTTCTCCGCGCGAGCGTGCATCGGGCCGGCGCTCGGACGGCGCGCGGTAATTCGTCAGCGCGGCAAAACGGCCGTCGCGGGTCATGCCCATCCACGTGCCAGGGTGACCGACCACCTGGGCCATGTCACGCCCGGCCAGCACGTTGGGCGCGTCGCTCCACCACGCCAGGGGCGCGGCCGGGCGGTCATAGAATTCGTCCCGGTTGGCGGCCACCACCAGCGCGTAGGCGGGGTGAGCGTGCCAGGCCGTGAGAATCAAACACATGAGCACTTCCTTTGAACATGCCGCGCAACGAACGGCCAATGGTCAATGTGACGACCTGTGTCGCGCAGGCTTCGGCCAAGCATAGCAGCCTGCCGGATTTTTGCGATGACGATTGCGGCAGGGCGTCGTCAGCTGTTTTCCAGATCGACAAACAGCTCTGCGTGGCGTTCACCCGCGACGAATTCGCGCGGGCCGCCTGCTTCCCACAGCGCCGCCAGCGTGGCGGCAAATGCGGGCGGCACGTCGTCATAGGACTCCATCCACGTGGCCTGGCCGTCGCGTGTTTCGGGCCGTCGCATCAACGCGCCGGCCACACCGGTCGCTTCTTCCACGGTATCGAGCCAACGCTGCCAGCGCGGCAGCGCTGCAGCAGCGTCATGCTCGGCGATGCGGAAGTAGACAAACAGGTGGTCGGCCATGATCGGGGCGGTGTCAGGCGTTTTCTGAAACGGGAATGACGTACGGCAGTTCTTGCAACGTCAGCACCGGGCCGTCCGGCGTGGCCAGGTGGATGACGGTGTCGAGGGCGTCCAGCTTCAACTCGACGAGCAGGTCGGTCCCGCCGTCGGGCGCCATGGCTGCGTTGACCACCATGCCGCACGGTTGGTTCGGATCGGCTGCGCTGTAGACCTCGGCACCGGCCGACGTGGGGGCATTCACATGCGCGCGCTGCATGCGCCGCTTGAGCGTGCCGCGATACTGACTGCGCGCCACGACTTCCTGCCCCGGGTAGCAACCCTTGCGGAAATCGACGCCGCCCAGCAATTCGAGGTTGACCATCTGCGGAACGAACTGTTCCTGCGTGGGCAGGGTGATGTGCGGCACACCTGCCTGCAGGCCCAACCAATCCCACACCTCGGTACCGACCAGCGACAGGCGCGACGACAGCGTCTTCCAGGCGTGCTGAAAGTGCTCGGCATGCACCATCCATTGATAGCGGGGGCGTCCGCCGGCATCCGGCAGACGGACGACGGCGCCAAATTGCTGCCCCACCGTGGCGGGCTGCTGGGCCACCGCGTTGACGGTATCCGGTTCAGGCAACACCGCACCGGCCTCGCGCAGCGCGTCCGCTGCTTCGGGCCCGGCGACGCCGATGGCGATGAATTCATCCATCGGGCGCAGCTTGGCCTTGGCGCGCAGCACAAACATCGACAAGCGCTTGGTCAGCGCCGGAGCGATCGCCTTGTCTGTCTGAAGCACGATCGTATCGGCCTGACGCCACACCAGCAGCGTGGCCAGCAGCCGACCCTTGGGCGAACAATAACCCGCCAGGCGCGCCTGGTTCAGGCCGAGGCCGGTCACGGCGTTGGTCAGCTGGTTGTGGAGAAACTCGGCGGCATCGGCGCCTTCAACGGCAATGCGGGCCAGATCGGTCGGCGCGCACAGCACGCTGCCGCGCGTGGCGGAATCAAATTGCACGTCGAGCGGCGGAAAGCTCAGCGTATCGACAAAATCGTGGAAGACATCGTTCATGGTGCGGGGCTGCCTGAGATTGACCCGGTATTATATTGGGCTGTCTGAAGGGCAGTTTGTGCCCTGTCTATCCATTTCAAGAGTGCGGAAATCGCCGGTGTCAGCCGGCTCCGCACGTAGATTCGCAACAGAATGCTCTCTTTTCTCAAACGCTTGGTCCTGCTGGCGACCGTGATCGTGCTGGCGGCAGCAGGCGGCGTGGTGTGGTGGGCCCAGCAACCCGTGAGCCTGGCGGCGTCACCGCTGGAGGTGGTGATCAAACCGAACTCGAGCGTGGTCTCCGTCGGCAAGCAGCTTGCCAATGCCGGCGTGGGCGTGCAGCCGCAGTTGTTTTCGCTGGTGGCGCGCGCCACGGGCAACGCCAAAAGCCTGAAAGCCGGCGGCTACGCGTTGGAGACCGGCGCGACGCCCATGTCCATCCTCGACAAGATGGCGCGCGGCGACGTTACGCATTACGTCGTCACCGTCATCGAGGGATGGTCGATGCGGCAGATGCGGGCGGTGGTCGATGCGGAGCCTGCCCTCAAGCACGACACGGCCGGCCTGTCGGATGCAGACCTGATGCGCAAGATCGGCGCGCCCGAAGCCAACCCGGAAGGCCTATTCTTTCCCGACACCTACCTCTTTGCGCGCGGCAGCAGCGATGTGGAGCTGTATCGCCACGCCTACCAGGCGATGCAGAAGCGCCTGAACGACGCCTGGGCGAAGCGCTCGGTGGATCTGCCCTACAAGACGCCGTACGAAGCGCTGACCATGGCCTCGATCATCGAGAAGGAAACCGGCCAGAAGCTGGAGCGGCCGATGATTGCCGCCGTGTTCGTCAACCGCCTGCGCAAGAACATGCTGCTGCAGACCGACCCGACGGTCATCTACGGCCTGGGTGCCGGCTTTGACGGCAATTTGCGCAAGCGGGATCTGCAAACGGACACGCCGTACAACACCTACACGCGCACCGGTCTGCCACCCACGCCCATCGCGCTGCCGGGCATGGCGTCGCTGCAGGCGGCGTTGAACCCGGCGTCGTCCGACGCGCTGTATTTCGTGGCGCGCGGCGACGGCAGCAGCCAGTTTTCGACCAACCTGACGGACCATAACCGGGCCGTCAACAAATATCAGCGCGGCCAACCATGACCGGCAAGTTCATCACATTCGAAGGGATCGACGGGGCAGGCAAGAGCACGCACCTGGCGTGGTTCGCGCAGCAACTGCAGGCGAAGCTCGCGCCTCTGGGCAAAAAGGTCGTGGTCACCCGGGAGCCGGGCGGCACACCGCTGGGCGAGCGCCTGCGCGAAGTGCTGCTGCACGAGCGCATGCATCTGGAAACCGAAGCGCTGCTGATGTTTGCCGGCCGCCGCGAGCACATTGCCGAAGTGATTCAGCCGGCCCTGGACGCAGGCGATTGGGTCATCTCCGACCGCTTCACCGATGCCACGTTCGCCTATCAGGGCGGGGGCAGGGGCTTGGCAATCGACCGGCTGGAAGTGCTTGAGCGCTGGGTGCAGCAGGGCCTTCAGCCGACCAAGACCATCCTGTTCGACCTGGCCCCCGAGATTGCCGCCGCACGCCTGGCCGATGCCCGCACGCCTGACAAGTTCGAAGCCGAGTCCGCCCAGTTCTTTCTGCGCACGCGTGCCGAATACCTGCGCCGCGCAGCCGCCGAGCCGGATCGATTTGTCGTACTCAACGCCAACCGCGAGCGCGCCGATATCCAGAAAGACTTAGAGAATGTGCTTGCAACACTCTGATTTTACGGGCAATTTCGTAGACAGAAATAATGGTTTCACGGCAAGTTTCTGCATCAACAATCTGACGCAACCCATTGATTCATGATGCTTTATCCCTGGCAATCCGCTGACTGGTCCCGTCTCCAAGCGATGCGGGCCAAGTTGCCGCACGCGATTCTGCTCAACGGCCAGGGCGGCACCGGCAAGCGCGATTTCGCCATGCATTTCGCGCAAAGCCTGTTGTGCGATACGCCTGCGCCCGACGGCCAGCCCTGCGGCACGTGCGCGGCCTGCAACTGGTTTGCGCAGGGCAACCACCCGGATTTCCACCTCGTGCGCCCTGAAGCGATGGAAGACGCGCCCGAGACGGAGAAAGACGCCGACGGCAAGAAAAAGGCGCCGAGCAAGATCATCCGCATGGAGCAGGTCCGCAATCTGATCGAAGGGGTGGGGGTCGGCACGCACCGGGCCGGGTTGCGCGTGGTGGTGCTGTATCCGCTCGACGCGTTGCAGACCGAAGGCGCCAACGCACTGCTCAAGACGCTGGAAGAGCCGCCGCAGAACACCGTCTTCCTGTTGGTGACGGATCGCATCGACCGCATCCTGCCGACCATCCTGTCGCGCTGCAGGCAGTTTCCGCTGCAGCCGCCTCAGCCCGAGGCCGCGCGCCAGTGGCTGGAGGAGCAGGGCGTGCCCCACGCGCAGAACCTGCTGGCGGAGTTCGGCAATGCGCCGTTGGCCGCGCTGGCCGCCGCCGAGTCCGAAGACCGGCCGCTATTGCAATTCCTGCTCGAACAGCTCGGCCAGGGCGCAAAGCTCGACGCGCTGGCCACGGCAGATCATTTACAGAAATTGTCGGTGCCTGCCGTTCTCAGTACCATGCACCGGTGGGTCTTTGACCTGATGGCGGCGCGACTTGCCGGACGTCCGCGTTATTTCCCGGCGCAACGCGATGCGTTGCAACGTTGTGCGAATAGCATCCCGCTGGATCGCCTGGAACGTTTTGCGCGTGCCTTGCCGGAGCGGCGCCGCACCGAGCAGCATCCGCTTGCCGCGCGACTTGTCATCGAAAGCCTGTTGATGGATTACCGGCAGCTGTTTCCCGCTGCCTGAATCCGAACCTGCACCTGAACGTTTGCACTGAGTGGACACCCTGTGAGCACTGCACCTCTTCGTACGCCCGGCACTCCCGTCACCCCTGGCACTCCTGCGGCCGCCGGCACGGCCACGGGCGCACCGACCCGCCCGGGCATCGTTTCGCTGGCCATCAAGGATGAAGCCGGCCTGCATGCGGCGTATATGCCGTTCCTGAAGAACGGCGGCATCTTTGTGCCGACGCAGCGCCCTTACCGGATCGGGGAGGAAGTCTTCCTCGTGCTCTCGCTGCTGGACCGCCCGCAGAAGTATCAGGTGGCCGGCAAGGTGGCCTGGATCACGCCGGTAGGCACGCCGGCCAAAACGCCGGGCATTGGCGTGCACCTGGGCGAAGATGAGCAGTGCCGCGTGCTGCGCCGTGTGATCGAAGAAGTGCTGGGCAAGCAGATCAACTCGCAACGCCCCACCCAAACCCTCTGATTTTTACCTGATACGGCGCACAAAGTTTGCGCCGTAACTTTCTGATTATTCGATGTTTGTCGATTCCCACTGCCACATCAATTTCCCCGACTTGCGCGCGCGCCTGCCTGAGCTGCTGACGCGGATGCGCGAGAACCGCGTCACGCACGCACTGTGCATTTCCGTCACGCTGGAAGACTTCCCGAGCGTGCTCGAGATCGCCGAGCAGCAGCCGAACGTGTACGCCACCGTGGGCGTGCATCCCGACGCTGAGGCGGACGTTGAAGAAGGCCGGACCATTGAAGAACCCACGCTCGAGCGCCTGCTGACGCTGGCCGATCATCCGCGAGTGGTCGGCATCGGTGAAACCGGGCTCGACTACTACCGCCTGGGCGACCGTACCGTGGCCGACATGGAGTGGCAGCGCGATCGCTTTCGCACACACATTCGCGCGTCGAAGCAGACCGGCAAGCCGCTGGTGATCCACACGCGCTCGTCGGCTGACGACACGCTGGCGATCATGCGCGAGGAAGGCGCCGAGGCTGCGGGCGGCGTCATGCACTGCTTTACAGAGACCTGGGATGTGGCCAAGGCCGCGCTGGACCTCGGTTTCTATATCTCGTTCTCGGGCATCGTGACGTTCAAGAATGCCGTGGACCTGCAGGAAACCGCCAAGAAGGTACCGCTGGACCGCATGCTGATCGAGACCGACTCACCGTACCTGGCGCCGGTGCCGTTCCGCGGCAAGACCAACGAGCCGGCGTACGTGCGCCACGTGGGCGAATTTCTGGCAACGCTGCGCGGCGAACCGCTGGACCGGATTGCCGGCGTTACCACCGAGAATTTTTTCAATCTATTCAATGCGATACCCCGATAACTTGAAGCCAGCACTGAACAAAATCGCACTGACTGGTGCGTTGACCATGGCGCTGTCGAGTGTCGCGCTCGCCACGCCGCAGGACGATCTGCGCAACGCCGTCGAATACAACCGCCCGGCGCTGGTGCAGAAATATGTCGCGCAGGGCGTGGACCCCAACCTAAAGACCCGCGACGGCACGCCGCTGCTGGTGGATGCGCTCAAGGAGAAGAACATCGAGGTGGCCGAGGCGCTCATTCGCGCCAAGAACATCGATTTCGAGCGCACCAATGCCGCAGGCGAAAACGCGCTGATGATGGCCGCCTACCAGGGCCTGCTGCCCATGGTGAAGCTCATGGTGGAAACGTACGAGGTGGAGGTCAACAAGACCGGCTGGACCGCGCTGCATTACGCCGCCACCAATGGCTATGACGACATCGTCAAATACCTGCTCGACCACGCTGCCTATATCGACGCGGAAAGCCCCAACGCGACCACGCCGCTGATGATGGCGGCCATGGGCGGGCACATCACGACCGTCAAGCTGCTGCTGGACGAGGGCGCCGACATGAATCTGCGCAATCAGCAGAAGATGGACGTGATCGATTTCGCCAAGCGGTATCACCAGGATGAGATTGCTGCGGGGCTGGAATCGCGCCGGCGCAAGTTGGCGGAGCAGTCCGGCAAGCCTGCTTCGGCGCCGGCGCCTGCAGCCGCAGTCTCGCCGCCTGTGAAGGCCGCAGCGTCGGATGTGCCGACGCCGATGCCGGCCGCCAAACGCGACGCCGGGGCGCCTAGCCCGGCCGGTCGAGATACGATCGGCACGCCCACCAACATGCTGTTTGACAGCAACCGCTGAAGGCGGCCCGAACGGCCCGGCAATTCATCGCGGTGCCGGACGTGATGCGCGTCACGCCCGCCGCGCCAACCGCACTCCGGTGAACTGCCACCGTTGGTGCGGATAGAAGAAGTTGCGATACGTCGCCCGCAGATGCCCCTCGGGCGACACGCACGATCCGCCGCGCAGCACCATCTGGCTGCACATGAACTTGCCGTTGTATTCGCCCACGGCCCCTTCAGCCGGCTCAAAGCCCGGGTACGGGCCATAAGGGCTGGCGGTCCATTCCCACACATCACCGAACAGTTGGCGCAGGCCGCCGGCCTCGGCGATGCCATGGTCGGGCAACGGACGTAGCGCGCCCCGCCCGGCGAAGTTTCCTTGCACGGGCTGGCCTTCTGCGGCGTGCTCCCATTCGGCTTCCGTCGGAAGGCGAGCGCCGGCCCAGCGGGCGTAGGCATCGGCCTCGTAAAAGCTGATGTGGGTGACCGGCGCATCCAGATCGACCGGCTGCAGGCCGTGCAGCGACATCTGCTGCCAACCCTCGGCCTCGTCCATGCCCGCCCGCCAGTAGAGCGGGGCGTCAATGCGCTCCCGCTGAACCCATGCCCAGCCGTCGGACAGCCACAGCGTTGGCTGCCGATAACCACCATCCTGCATAAAGGCGAGCCATTCACGGTTGGTGACCGGGTGCGTGGCCAATGCGTAGGGCTCCAGCCAGACCGTGTGGCGTGGCCCCTCGCAGTCGAACATGAAATCGGCATCGGTTGCTGTATCGGTTTTGCCGATCTGCACGGCGCCGCCCTGGAAGCTGACCCAGCCAGGTTGCGCGGGCGCCGCATGCACGCGTGGTTGGAGCGTTTCGGCATACGCTGGACAGAGCGGATTCTGCGCGAACAGGTGGAGAAGATCGGTCAGCAGCAACTCCTGATGCTGCTGCTCGTGGTGCAGGCCGAGCGTCACCAGGCGGGCAAGGTCATCGGATACACCGTCGGCCAGTAGGCGCTGCATGGCTGCATCGACATGGCCGCGATAGGCGCGCACCTCGTCGAGCGTGGGGCGTGTGAGCATGCCCCGGCGCGGGCGCGGATGCCGCGCACCCACCGTTTCGTAGTACGAATTGAAGAGGTAGCGGTAGCGTGCATCCGGCGAGCGATAGTCCGGCACGTTGGGGCCAAGGATGAACTCCTCGAAGAACCACGTCGTATGGGCGAGATGCCATTTGGCGGGGCTGGCATCGTCCATGGACTGAACGGTGGCATCGGCGTCGGATAGCGGCGCGGCCAGGGACAGGGACTGTGCCCGGACCCCGCCGTAGTGTTGCATCAAGGCGGGCAGGCCGGTGGTCGGCACATCGAATACGGGCGATACACGCATGGTGTCTCCAAAGCAGGCAGCGAGAACAGCACAGCAGCAACTGGGCCATGCCGCTGCGCACGCATTGGCGCACGTCGCTTGCCCATGTTCGTAAGAAGCATATGCGAGCTTTGTAACTTTGCCATGCACGGCACTGGCGATGCTGCGTTGCGACGATGCCTGCAGCGCAACATAGGTTGTCATGAAACAGTCACTCCGCCCACCTAGGATGTAAACGTTTACAAATCGAAGGGGCGCACAGTGGGCAGCAGCATCAAGGATGTCGCGACGCATGCCGGCATTTCGATTGCCACGGTGTCGCGGGCGGTCAACACGCCGGAGCGGGTGAGTGCGTCGACGCTGGCCCGTGTGCAGGCGGCCATGGATGCGCTGCACTATCGCCCCAATGCGCTGGGCCGTCAGTTGCGCGCCGAACGCACAGGCTTGCTGGGAGTGGTGCTGCCGTCGCTGGCCAACCCCGTCTTTGCCGAATGCATGCAGGGCATCGAGGAAGCGGCGTCCATCACAGGCCAGCGCGTCATGCTCATGACGACGGCCTACGACCGCGAGCGTGAAGCCCGCGCCATCGAGACCATGCTTGAGCAACGCGTCGACGGTCTGATCCTGACCGTGGGCGATGCCGCTGCCAACCCGCACCTCGATCGCCTGGACGCCGAGCACGTGCCCTACGTGCTGGTCTACAACGATACGGTCGGCCAGGCGCGCATTCCCGCCCGCTGCTGCGTGACCGTCGACAACCGCGCCGCCGCACGCGACGCCATTCGCGCGTTGCTCGCGCAGGGCCACCGCCAGATCCGCATGCTGACGGGCACGCTGGCAGCGTCTGACCGTGCGGCCTTGCGCCACGACGGCTACCGCGAAGCGCTGGAAGCGGCCGGCATTGCGCCGCAGCCGCCCGTCGAAATTGATTTCAACGCCGATGCCATGCTGCCGGCCGAACTGGCCCGCCTGCTGGCGCCGCCGCGTCCGACCGCCATTTTCTGCAGCAACGACCGTCTTGCGCTGCTCACCATCCGCTCGCTGCGCGAGATGGGCCTGCGCGTGCCCGAAGACGTCAGCGTGGTCGGCTTCGATGGCCTGGCGATGGGGCAGTGGCTTTCGCCGACGCTGGCCACCGTGGCGCAGCCGCACCGCCGGATCGGCACCGACGCGGCCACGGCGCTGGCCCGCCGCATCGCCGGCGAGGTGGTGCCCTCGATTACGTTGCCGCACCGCCTGCTGGCGGGCGGCACGCTGGCGCGTGCGCCAGCGGAAGCGTCTCTCTCCGTTGTTTCTTCCCTCACGTCTGATACGCAAGGAGCGTCTCGATGAAACGTCTCGTTCAATGGCTGCGCGCGTGCGGCCTCGTGGCTGCCGGCGCATTCGCCGTGGCTGCGCCGGTGCAGGCACAGCCGGCCGGCCAGCAAGTCGCCATCTGCTACAACTGCCCGCCCGAATGGGCCGACTGGGCCAGCCAGATCAAGGCCATCAAGGACAAGACCGGCATTACCGTGCCGTTCGACAACAAGAACTCCGGCCAGGCCATCGCGCAGATGCTGGCCGAGAAATCGCACCCCGTGGCTGACGTGGCCTACCTGGGCATCACGTCCGCGTATCAGGCCAAGGAAAAGGGCCTGGTCGCCAACTACAAGCCCAAGCACTGGGAAGACATTCCGGCCGGCATGAAAGACCCGGACGGCGCGTTCTTCTCCATCCACTCCGGCACGCTGGGCTTCTTCGTCAACAAGGACGCACTGGAAGGCAAGCCCGTGCCGCGTTCCTGGAAAGATCTGCTCAAGCCCGAATACAAGGGCATGGTCGGCTACCTCGACCCGAGCAGCGCCTTCGTCGGCTACGTGGGCGCCGTGGCGGTCAACCAGGCCCTGGGCGGCACGCTTGACGACTTCAGCCCCGCCGTCGAATGGTTCAAGCAGTTGAAGAAGAACGCGCCGATCGTGCCGAAGCAAACCGCTTACGCGCGCGTGGTGGCCGGCGAAATCCCCATCCTGCTCGACTACGACTTCAACGCCTACCGCGCCAAGTACAAGGACCACGCGAACGTGGAATTCGTGATTCCGCAGGAAGGCACGATTGCCGTGCCGTACGTGATGAGCCTGACGGCTGGTGCTCCGCACGCCGAGAACGCCAAGAAGGTGCTGGATTTCGTGTTGTCGGACGAAGGCCAGACGCTGTGGGCCAACGCCTACCTGCGCCCGGTGCGCGCCAGCGCGATGAGCAAGGAGGCTGCCTCGCGCTTCCTGCCGGCCAGCGAATACGCCCGCGCCAAGACGGTCGACTTCAACAAGATGGCCGCCGGCCAGCAGGCGTTTGGCACGCGCTACCTGAACGAGGTCCGCTGAGCATGAGCACCGTCACCCGATCCACCTTGCCCGACGATGCGGTGTTGCCCGCTCGGTGGCGGGTGGCGTTGCTGGCACCGGCCGTCGCGCTGTTCTGCGCGTTCTGGCTGCTGCCGATGGCCGCGTTGCTGCGTGTGAGCGGCAGCGAAGGGTTGGTCGCCACGTACACGGCTGCACTCACCACGTCGCGCTATCTGGGCAGCCTGTTCTCGACGGTGGTGCTGTCCGCGGCAGTCACGCTGGCGACCCTTGTCCTCTCGACCATCGCCGGGCTGTTTCTAGTGCGTCGCAACGTGCCGGGCAAGCGGATGATTACCGCCATGCTGACGTTTCCGCTGGCGTTTCCCGGCGTGGTGGTCGGCTTCATGGTGATCCTGCTGGCGGGGCGCCAGGGCCTTTTGGGCGACGTCACGCACAAGTTCATCGGTGAGAAATGGGTGTTCGCCTATTCCATCGGCGGGTTGTTTCTCGGCTACCTGTATTTCTCGATTCCGCGCGTGGTGCTGACGGTGATGGCGGCGGCGGAAAAGCTCGATCGCTCACTGGAAGAAGCGGCGCGCTCGCTGGGCGCATCGTCGTGGCAGGTCACGCGCGATGTGCTGGTGCCGGGGCTGGCGCCCGCGCTGATCGCCTCGGGGGCGATCTGTTTTGCCACGTCGATGGGCGCATTCGGCACCGCCTTCACGCTCGCCACCGATATCGACGTCTTGCCGATGACGATCTATACCGAGTTCACGCTCAACGCGGGGATTGCGATGGCGGCGGCGCTGTCGGTGGTGCTGGGCGTGGTGACGTGGCTGGTGCTGGCGATTGCCCGCACCGCGAGTGGTAGCCCAAGTGGGGCCGCAGCATGAAACGCGTGCTTTCTCTTTCACAGTGGCTCATCACGCTGCTGCTGTGCCTGTTCCTGATCGTGCCGGTCGTGTTGTCGATGGCCGTGGGCCTGACGCGCAACTACATCCGCGGCTTCAAGAGCGGATGGACCCTGGATTGGGTCGCCCAAGTGTGGGACATGTATCACGCGTCGATCTGGATGTCGCTGCTGGTGGCGCTGTGCACGCTGGTGATCGTGCTCGCAGCCGGCGTGCCGGCGGGCTATGTGCTGGCGCGGCGTCAGAGCCGGGCGAGCCGCCTCATCGAGGAATTCCTGACGCTGCCCGTGGCGCTGCCGGGCCTGGCGACGGCGTTGGGGTTGATCGTGGCGTACGGCGGCTTTGGCGGCTTTCGCGAGAGCCTGTGGTTCATCGTCGTCGGGCACGTGGTGTTCACCCTGCCGTTCATGGTGCGCTCGGTTGCCGCCGTGGCGGCAGGCCAGAACCTGAAGACGCTGGAAGAGGGCGCCGCCAGCCTGGGCGCGTCGTTCTGGCAGCGTTTTCGCACGATTGTGCTGCCCAACGTGCAGCCCGGCATCCTGGCCGGCGCGCTGACGGTGGTGACGCTCTCGGTGGGCGAATTCAACCTCACATGGATGCTGCACACGCCCGAAACCAAAACCCTGCCGGTCGGCCTGGCCGATACCTATGCGTCGATGCGCCTGGAGATTGCCAGCGCCTACACGCTGATCTTCTTCGTCATGATCGTGCCCCTGCTGGTGCTGATGCAGCGCTTTGGCGGCCTGCGGGTGAACAACGGAAAGGCTTTCCGATGAGTACCGAACCTCTACATCTCGCGCCCGTGCCGATCCGGCTGCGTGGCTGCGGAAAACACTTCGGCGGCCAGCGCGTGCTGGAGTCGATGGACCTCGACATCGCCGCCGGCGAGACCGTCGTGCTGCTCGGCCCCTCGGGCTGCGGCAAGACCACCACGCTGCGCATCGTCGCGGGCCTGGAAGCGCCGGATGCAGGCGGCACCGTGCACTTTGGCGACGAAGACGTCACCGCGCGCCCGATCGAGCGCCGCCGCGTCGGCATGGTGTTTCAGAGCTACGCGCTGTTCCCGAACCTGAGCGTGCGCGGCAACGTCGAATACGGCCTGCGCATCCAGCGCCGGCAGAACGGTTTTTCCGACACGCAGATCAACGCCCGGGCTAACACGCTGCTGGAGATGATGCACCTCACGCCGTATGCGGATCGCGGTGTGGCCCAGCTTTCGGGCGGGCAGCGCCAACGCGTGGCCCTGGCGCGCGCGCTGGCGCCCGAGCCGCGCGTGCTGCTGCTCGACGAACCGCTCACGGCGCTCGACGCCAAGCTGCGTGAATCCGTGCGCGCCGAGATCGACCGCCTGCTGCGCGGTCTGGGCATCACGACGATCTACGTGACGCACGATCAGGAAGAGGCGATGGCGCTGGCCGATCGCATCGTCGTCATGGAAGCCGGCCGCATTGCGCAGATCGGCACGCCGCGCGAGATCTACTTCCAGCCGGCCAACCGGCACGTGGCGGACTTCATCGGCATCATGAACCGGCTTGACGGCGCGCGCGAGGATGGCGCATTCGTCTGCGCGGGAGGTCGCGTACCCGTGCCGGCCGGCGACGGCAATGCAATCTTCTTCCGCCCCGAAGATGCCGTGCTGGCCGACCCGGCCCAGGCGGCGCTGAAGGGCACGGTCGAGTCGGCGGTGTTTCTCGGCTTCCGCACCCGCGTGCGCGTGGTGGGCGTGTCAGCCACGCCGCTGTTTATTGATGTGCCCGGCCGCCAGCACTTTGCGCCGGGCCATGCGGTCGGCTTCGATATTCCGGCAGACCGCCTCCTGACCTTGCAAGCCTGATGCCGATGCATTTCCTGCAACTGACTGACCTTCATATCAAGCGCCCGGGGCGACTGGCATATCGGCGCGTGGATTCGGCGGCGTATTTGGGACGCTGCGTGGCGCACATCCTGGCGCAGCCGGTGAAACCGGACGCCATCGTCCTGACCGGCGACTTGGTCGACGCTGGCGCGCCCGAGGAATATGCGCACCTGCGCGCGGTGCTGGCGCCGCTCGATGCGGCTGGCATCCGCATGCTACCGGCGCTTGGCAACCATGATGGCCGTGAAGCCGCTCGCGAAGCCTTTGCCGATTGGCTCGCGTCCATTCCGGCCGATGCGCAAGACACGCACGCTTTCCAGTACTGGACCGACATTGGCGACGTTCGCCTGATCGTGATCGACACGCTGGACACCGGCCATCCGGGCGGCCGACTGGGCGTGCACCGCCTGGATTGGCTGGCCGAAGCGCTGGCACGCGAAACGCAGCGCCCGACCGTCATTGCGATGCATCACCCGCCGTTTGCTACGGGCATCGGCCACATGGACGTGCAGTCGCTCGCCTTAGAAGACATCCCGGCTTTCGCGCAGATCGTGCGTGCCGCCGGTAACGTCGAGCGCATCATCTGCGGCCATCTGCATCGCTCCATTGACGTGCGGTTTGCCGGGACGGTGGCGTCGACTTGCCCGTCACCGGCGCACCAGGTGGCGCTGGATCTGGACCCCGACGGCGAGCCCGGCTTCGTCATGGAGCCGCCCGCCTACAAGGTGCACGCG